>NZ_CP028271.1:3446372-3759679 GCF_009914055.1 Mixta intestinalis | reverse complement strand
AAACGGTACCACCGATCAGCCCCAGTATTGCTCCAACACCTGAACCGATGATACCGACACCGATAAGACCACCACCTGCTTCTCCGCCGATGGTTGCGAATTTAGCAACACCAGCAATGATACCAGCAGAGGCACCCAGAACCATGGCACCGATGGAGTCAAAGAAACCGCTACCGGATACATTTTGAATTTCGTACACACTTAGTTCACGCATTTTGTTTTCCTTAATTTTTTGATTTTTTGATTTTCTGTTTTTTTTTAATCAGCCACCTTCCGTAGCAGATGGGCTTATATTAATTAGCATTGAAAATTCGTACAATAGTAATTATTCCAATATTGACCATAAGCATGGTTTTATTAAAAATAGTAATTATTCAATATTGATTTGATTTTATTTGTATCAAAAAAAAGCCGCCCTGAAAAAAGGCGGCGTTTGCGGTATATCAAAAACTTAATAATGTAGGTAAAGAGTAATTGCGCGGTTAATTAAGGGTTGTTGACGTCAGCATCGCCTCCAGCTGTTCATGTGACACCTCAATTGCCTGCCCCTGATTCAATAATATAATCCTGTCAGCGCTGCGTATCGTCTCTGGGCGGTGCGCGATGATAATACGTGTTACCGGCATCTTGCCTATAGCTTCGTTAATGCTTCGTTCACGCTCGACGTCAAGATGACTGGAAGCTTCATCAAGAATCAGTAAGTCAGGCTTACGGTATAACGCCCTTGCCAGTAGCACTCGCTGTATCTGCCCTCCCGACAGCGAAGAGCCCATGTCCCCTACCAGGCTATGATAACCCATCGGCATTGCGGTAATGTCATCATGAATTTGCGCAATCTTTGCAGCATATTCGATTCTTTCCATGCTGGGTTCAGCATCGAAAAAGGAAATGTTATCGGATATTGAGCCAGCAAAAAGAATGTCATCCTGCATAACACAGCCAATACGATCGCGATAGTTACGCATACCCAGCTTTTTAATATCGATGCCATCAATTTCAATGACGCCCGATTCGGTTTTCAGTAATCCCATCATCAGCTTAGCCAGCGTAGTTTTACCCTGTCCTGAAGGACCGATAATAGCTACCGATTCACCGGCGGCGATAGAGATATTGCAGTGGTTAATAACGTAAGGTTCGGTTTCTGCATAGCGGAAGCAGAGATCTTTAATGGTTACCGAAGGTGCCTTATTCTCTCTGTCAGGCATGGACGGCAGCAGTGTTTCCATATCCGCTTCCCGATCGGTCAAAACGATATCAGCCAGACGTTCCCCATGCAGACGCAGCATGGTGAAATCAATTACCGCATCAACCAGTCCTGAAGCACGGCTAATAAACTGATCGGAGAAGCTGATAAAGGCAACCAGCATACCACTGGTGAAATTGCCTTCTAATACCTGCAGCGCCGCCATCCAGATCAGGACAATACGTCCCACCCCTGAAATCGTGCCCTGAATAGAACTGAACGCAATGGATAAACGCTGGATCGCTACGCCTTTATTGGTGCTTTCCACCACTGCATTAGCATAGGCCGCAACACGAATTTCCTGTTTATTGTTTAATTTTACTGCCTGAACACCGCGGATTGACTCTAACAGCTGTGACTGCGCACGCGCCGAGGCGGTAATTTGATCTTCATTTGCCTGACGGAAAGGACGGAATGATATCCAGCGAATAACCACATAGGCGGCCAGTAAGGCCAGTACCAGCCAGGCAAGCTTGACGTTATATATAAACAGCATGCCCAGCGTGACAATGGCCATCACGCCGTCAAGGATTGAACTGATAAAACGCCCTGTCAACGTGCTCTGTATGGTACTGATAGATCCAAAGCGTGACAGCACATCACCCACATGTCGCGATTCAAAATAGGACATCGGCAGCCCCAGTAAGTGTGAACAGACGTTAGCCGTCCATTGCACGCTGAGCAAACTGGAAAACCATGTCGTTACCCAGGATCGCAACGCGGATATAGAGATATTTAGCAGCGTAACGATAATGAAGCCGCTTCCTAACAGGGTTAGCAGGTCATAATCTGCGGAGACCAGCACCTGGTCCATAACCCACTGCATATAAAATGGGCTTAAGATGCCGAAAAGCTCCAGCGCGATGGAGAGAATCATAACCTGAGCAAACGCTGAACGAATGCCGGTTACGTTACCAATCAATTTCAGCATCGAAATTGTTTGTTTTTCCTGCACCTGCGTAAAAGTAGCCGTCGGCAACAGTTCCAGCGCCACGCCGGTAAAGCAGCGTGAAACTTCTTCCATTGGCACATCGCGCTTGCCCCTGGCAGGATCGTGAATCGTTATTTTGTCTTTCGAAACGCTTTTCAAAACAACAAAGTGATTCATTTCCCAGTGCAGAATGCAGGGGCGACGTAACTTATGCAGCTCGTCCAGCTCCAGGCGTAAAGCCCTACCCGCCATACCCAGCTGATGAGCAATAAGCATGACATCTGCCAGCGTGGCTCCTTTCAGCGAAGTAGGAAAGCGTTTTCGTAAGGTCACCATATCGATACCGTGACCAAAATAGTTGGCAATCATACCAACACAGGTCAGGCCACACTCGGTAGCCTGCGTTTGCTGCATGACCGGTAATTTACGGCGCCAGCCAAAATTTAGTGCTTCTAAAAACTTCATTACAATCACAACTCCCTGTTGTTAGCTAATGGCTGGGGTAAATTAATTGCCAGAGCGACGGCCAAGTGCATACAGTGGTTCCAGAACCCATTCATAAAGGCGACGGTTATCAATCAGGAAGTCAGCTTCCAGCGCGCTACCCGGACGCAAGTTTTTCGGTGCGCCCATAGACATTGATATCTTGCTTATCCAGCTCAACGACTACGCGATAATGCTGTTCCTGAATATTGTTATTGCCGGTAAGCGTGGCGACTTCCTGCGGAGAAAGCGCGACGCGTGATACTTCGCTGACCTTGCCATATTGCTGACCGAATTTTTGGAAAGGAAAAGCCTGATAGCGCAAAACCACTTTTTGTCCCGGACGGATAAACCCGATAGCGCGGCTGCTGACCATAATACGTGCCTGTAATTTGCCATCGTCAGGTAATACCGAAAATAGCGTCTGACCGGCACTCACCATCTGGCCGGTTTTAGCCATAATGGATCCCACCAGACCATCAGCTGGCGCGCGCAGCACAATAGAACGACGTGATTCATTTTCCGCTAACGACTGCTCCAGCTCAGAGAGGCGGCGTTCAATCTCATTTTCTTTATTACGCTTATTCATCGGCATTTCACGTAACTGCTGGCGCGTTTGCACTAGCTGCTGCTGAACATCCAGGCGCTGACGGGCGATATCCTGCAAACGGGTATTGGCATCAATAACTGCCGCTTCCTGCTGCTCAACCTGGCTATTTGAGGCGTAACCCTCTTGGCGCATCAGAATAAGTTTATCCAACTGGCTCTGAGCAAGCTTCGCCTGGCGGGTGCGCTGCCGTTGTTGCACTTCAAGCTGTTGCAGCTGAGAACTCAACAAACGCTCACGTTCTTCAAAGCCTTTTGTTTCTTCGATGAAAAGCTTTTCCTGGTTTTCCAGATCGGCTTTCAGACGCTCGCGTTGCACTTCGAGCTGCTGCGCGACTTTTTCACGCGTCTGTCCGATGGCGGTAAACACCTCTGAAGAGACAGTGGCCATAGGCTGATCTTTGGTCACCAGCTGACCTTCCTGTACCGAAATATCCACTACGGTTCCCGCCGTCATTGAGGCGACATTCATAATGCCTTTCGCCGGCATCAGTTGCCCGACCGCCGTTTCACGTTTGGTGTAGCTACCGAAAATAAAAAATGCGGCAATAACAAGGGTAATAAACCCAACCAGAGAAATAACCAGCCAACGGTAAGGGGGACAATATAAAGCCACGGTACCGATCATCGTGGTTTTGTTCGCCTCTAAAGCCTCCTGGCGAAATAAAGATTCACTCATTATATTAACGTCCTTGTTTGGTAGATTGCTGACTATTACTAACCGGGCATTGGAAATAATTTAACGTTGAGTAATCCAGTTCACCCAACTCCATCGATAGCTTCAGACCCGCATTTAAGTAGTCATATTGTATTTTGGCTAATTCCTGTAAAGTCTTATAATAACTCTGCTCAGCATTAAGCACGTCGATAATGGTTCTTAACCCGACTTTACGCCCATAGATAGTTGAATTGACTTTATCCTTCGCCGAGGCCAATGCTTTCTTTTCAGCCAGGTACTGGCTTTTACCATTTTTCAGTTTCAGCCAGGCACTTTGCGATTCCTGACGCGCTTTACGGCGTGCATCTTCCAGTAAATCTTTCCCCTGCTCCCGGCGACGGACAGCTTCGATAGACTGGGAGATTTGCGCTCCGCCAGCAAACAGTGGAACGGCTACATTAATGCCAACATTACTGTTACGCGTTTTTGAGGTGGTGCCAAATACCTGATCCCAATCATTCGCATTTTCGGCACGGCTCCAGTTAGTACCGTAAGCAGCCTGTAAGGTAACGACCGGCAAGTGAGCGCCATGCGCCCCTATCAAATCGGCTTTCGCCTGATCCAGCTGGAAAAGCGCAGCGCGGACCTTGAGATTATTTTGCGCTGCTTTTGCCAGCAGAGCCTTGTGATCCTGAGGAACCGGCGAGCGCGTAACGCAGGACATATCTATCGGCTGGACCTCATCGGCATTGCGCCCGGTAATCCTGTTGAAAACCATATTGGCGTCTTCAAGATCGTTTCTGGCCGCAATTTCATCCGCTACCGCTTTATCATAGTTAGCCTGCGCTTCATCCCGCTCCAGTCGAGTCCCTTCTCCTACTTTTAACGCAATCTGCGTTTGGCTCAGCTGCTTAGCAAAAGCCTCTTTAGCATTAATGGCACTGAGCAGGATTTCTCTCTGGAAAATAACGCGAAAATAGGCTTCTGCTACGTTAGCGATCAACTGTTGTTCCGCCTGCATAAGCGTCACGTCCGCGTAGTTTGCTATAGCATCACCACGTTTCCATGTTGCGAATTTCGACATATCAAACAGCGGTTGAGAAAGGCTAACGCTAAAGCTATGGCGAGTTACGCCAGCTGCATAGGTAGCTTTAGGCTGATCCTGTTTGGTGTGAGTACCATTCAGACTGATAACCGGCAGCAAGCCTGCAAGGCCTTGCCACCTTTTCTGACTTTCTGCTTTTTGTGCATTGCGCGCCGCGCTAATTTCACTGTCGTAAAGGCTGGCTGACAGCACAGCCTCCTGTAATGTCAGGCTATAACTGCACGCAGGCGCCATAGCCAGCGCCGCACAAAGAGACGCCATGATGACGTGAACCTTCCTGGTGTTCATTACCAAGTCCTTTTGTGATAAGAAAGCGAGGATCAAATAATATTGTTCATGCAAGCGTACTGGATAAGCTCGCTATTAGTATTCACGTTTAGTTTTTTCATCGCGTTATACTTCTGTGTCGCCACAGTGCTTACCGCACGATTTTGTTTTTTAGCAATATTTGACAGCGAAAGACCCATTGAATAGAGGCGAATGATTTCCCACTCTTTGGCCGTTAAGCGGCTTGTCTTTTCAACGTCGTTTTCGAGAATAGAGGAAATGAACTTGGAGAGGTAAGCACTATTGCGCTTTTTACTAAAGATTTCACACAGTGCTTTTTTCATTTCGCTTACAGGATCATATTTACTAACAATAGCGTCAGCACCATAGCTTATTGCTTTTTTCAGAATCGATAAATTGTCATATTCTACATATAGTATTACCTTGGCTTCTGGTGCTGCTCGCTGGATGGCTCTGATTTTTGAAACACCATAAATTTGCGTTTCATCATTTCCATAAGAAAGATCTGTGATTATCGCATCTATCTTCTCTTTACAAGAGGAGCGAACGATGCCCGCTTCACTCAATGAAAAGTCAGAAATGATATTACAACCTAATTCATCCTTGACGTAGTTACAAAGGAAATACTGAATGGCAGGATACTTATCTGATATAGCTAAGTTAATTTTCAACATATTGAGATATCCTTCTCTGATGCTAACCCGGTGACAGCTGGTTCCCTATAGTTAGCTCGACACGCAGCTTAATTGCTTATGCTACGCAGGCGAGCTAATTTCTTTTCACTCAATAATTTCTGAACAATTCTAATGTGTCCTTAGCCTATTAACAAGCCATACCTACATTAAACAATGGAATCAAAAATAGCAAAGCTTCGATAAAATGATTTAATGCTAATTGCTATCATTGTTCTCAAGATTGATTGAGATTGCATGGCAAGTAATTGATTTTAAGTTAATTAATGCAATAAGACTTAATATGAGATCTAATGAAAGTAGTAAATATACTTATCTTTTTAAAAGATAAATTCACCTTTAAATCTCAAGTTAACTAATTAATGTCTCATTTTTACCTAAAAAATCTTAATTTATGAGACAAGTCTCGACTAAGTTTGAAGACCATTCTCAACGGTCCTGATGGGAAAGTTTGAGATGAATGAGAGGTTTTCTAAGACTTATCTTTTACTGTTAATATCTTTTTATTATAGCGATAAATAGCGTTACGTTAATCAACCAGGCCATCCGTGCGGCAAGAAATTTCATAAAAGCTAAAAAAGCGCACACTACTGGTTTATTATGTAACTAGCTTCCCTGGTGACTATTGATATAATGCTTTATTGGTACTGTAATAAAATTTAGCAACTATTTAATTGAAGCGGCATTAGGCCACTAATAGTGCTACCTTCCGGGAAAGTATCCTTTGATTTAAGCTTTTTTTCCTTTTCCTTTTTGTTGATTAACTTGCTGGAACAGATTCTCAACCATTTGTAAGCCAGCGGACAGAGCGGGAAACCTCAAGCTAAACGTTCGCTTTATCCTTGTAAATTCGGGTGAGAGGCCATTTTTCTCCTCGCTTCGGACATGCTCTCTTCTTCTCTAACAACGCTACTCATTTCGTATACAGAAAGATATTACTTACAAATAATAATCAACCTCCAAATATTAAATATCCCGTTGTTTTATAATGTTTTCAGCACATGATCCTCTTGAAAAAAGCGACTGCCCGTACCGGGTAGCTGGCTGAAAGTAGATTTTTTTACCATGCTAAAAATGAGATATGAAAATTTTAACCAGCAACATGCGGGTAAACGCAAACAGAAAGGGGCAAACACGTGAGGAAGCTTAAAGACGACACCCTGGCCTGACGGATATTGACAAACCTGAAGCTGAGTGAACAAGAGCGTTAAGCACTTAATCGACTCATTAATTCAGTACAAAGACAAAACATTGCCAACACAAATCAACCTTAATTAACTCACTAACAATAATTACAGGTTTAATTATTGTTAGTATAGCAATATTTTATAGATACGGATTATATACTTACAAGCAGCTTTTGCAGAAATTAAACGATACATGAACTGTTTCACTGATAGAACCAACGTATGTTTACACCAACAGCCAGGCTTCAACTTAATCCTAAAAGTAGAAAACTATTCTTAAATCGAGGTGCAAATATCTCAGAAAATTCTTACAATAAGATGGATGATTATCGGACCATTTTCACGGAGCGACAGATGGCAAGTCATTTTGTACGCTGGACGCTTGCTCAGTATCGGGCAGATGTACAACGTATCCCAGCGGATATAGTGGAGAGCGCCCGCTTCCTTGGCGAGAAACGGCGCAGTCGTTATCTGGCAGCGCGTATGCTGTTGGCTGAGCTGATGCTGCGCGTCTATGGTATGTCACAGTTGCCCGCTCTGACCACAACCAACAGTGGTCGTCCCTGCTTTATCGATCCCGATCTTCCTGATTTCAGCATTGCTTATGCCGGTAATGTTATTGGTGTACTGCTGGCTGAAGAGAACAGCCGCGCCGGACTCGATATGGAAATGGTGCGGGCACATAGCCGCCAGACGGTAGAACATCATATGCAGCACCTGTCTTCCGGCGAGCGTGCGTGGATTAACGCTCAGCAAGATCCCTTAGAAGCTATCACACAAATATGGACGCTGCGCCAGAGCGTACTGAAATTGACTGGAGAGAACAGCGATTGCAGCACGTCATTACGCCTGCATCCCGCCTCTGGTCGGCTGCGCTCCCAGGTGCTTGCTGATGTGCAGGCCGTATGTGATGTCGAACCTTTACTGATTTGGTCATGTGCATTGTCGCCCGCCACCAGCCGGCTACGGTTGTGGGAGATCGACAACTACCATAACTGGACTGCGCTACGTGATATTGAGATGAATAAGGCGAATATGGGGCCGCATACGCTGCGGCTCACCAGTATGCCACCGGAAAGGCAGTTGCAGCATCATGCTGCAACTCCTTAAAATTAGTGAGCGTCGATAAACGCGATTTTGAGTACAAACAGTAAGGCAACTACCACTACGCAGGGGCTGATTTCGCGCCAGCGTCCCGTTCCGGCTTTCATTATGCAATAGGCGATAAAGCCCAGCGCAATGCCTTCTGTAATTGAGAAGCTAAACGGCATCATGGCAGCGGTAACGAAAGCGGGCACCGCCTCAGTCAAATCATCCCACTTAACCCGCGCCAGGCTGGAAGTCATTAGTACGCCAACATAAATCAAAGCGCCAGCAGCGGCATAGCCAGGCACCATTGACGCCAGCGGCGAGAGAAACATCACCAGCAGAAACAAAATGCCGGTTACCACTGCCATCAGGCCGGTACGTCCACCAACAGATACGCCAGAAGAACTTTCGATATAAGCGGTAACGGAAGAGGTGCCGATCGCTGCGCCAGCAACGGAGCTCACGCTATCTACCAGCAGCGCCTGCTTCATGCGCGGGAATTTCCCTTCTTTATCCGCCAGTCCGGCCTTATCGGTCACACCAATCAACGTGCCGGAAGAGTCAAACAGGTTAACCAGCATAAATGAGAAGATGATACCAGCCATGCTGATATTAAACGCACCGCTTACATCAACCTGGCCAATTACGGATCCGATTGACGGAGGTGCGGAAAAGATACCGCTGTACTTCACATCGCCCAGCAGCAATCCGGCCAGCGTGGTAACTATGATGGAAATCAGGACGGCTGCATGAACATTCCGTGACGCCAGTACGGCGATAATAAAGAAGCCCAGCGCACCAAGCAAAACGCTGTGCGAAGTTAAGTCCCCCACGGAAACCAGCGTAGCTTCATTACCAACGATGATACCGGCATTTTTCAGGCCCATCAGCGCAATAAACAAGCCGATCCCGGCGGTAATGCCGGTACGCAGGCTAAGCGGAATATTAGCAATCATCCAGTAGCGCACACGGAACAGCGTCAGTAGCAGCAGCCCTGTCGCTCCCCAGAAAATTGCGCCCATACCTACCTGCCATGAATACCCCATCGCCCCTACGACGACAAAGGCGAAGAATGCGTTTAGCCCCATTGCTGGTGCCAGCGCCACCGGCAGGTTAGCTACCACGCCCATTAAAATACTGCCCAAAGCGGCAATCAAACAGGTGGTGACAAATACCGCCTGGGTATCCATGCCCGCAGCGCCAAGAATTTGTGGGTTAACAAAGACGATATATACCATCGTCAGAAAAGTTGTAAATCCGGCAATTACTTCGGTTCGCACCGTAGTGCCGTGCTCCTGAAGCCGGAACAGGCGTTGCAATAAGCCTTGTTTTGTCATTTGTTGCATCCGAACGGGTGAAAAGGACGCTGCGTATGCTAGCGATTTTGACCGAACTGTACACTATTTTTCGCAAACGGTTGCGGTTTGCGAGAAAATCCCTTTGATGGCTCGCATTCCGCACTCAGTCGGTTAAAGTGAGCCTGACCGCACCATTAAGGATGAAGCAACATGAGTATTGAATGTCTGTTTTTTGACTGCGACGGTACGCTGGTGGATAGCGAACGTCTTTGCACCCAGGCCTATGTAGACACCTTTGCACGTTATGGCGCCACGCTTTCCCTACAGGAAATGTTTGAAAAATATAAAGGCGTAAAGCTTTACGACATTATTGCTGACGTAGCATGTCAGCATCCTCTTAACGCACCGGTAGAGGAGATCGAACGGGAATATCGTCAACAGGTGGCGCGCCTGTTCGATGCCCATTTGCAACCTATTGCAGGCGCAAACGCTCTACTTGAGCAGATCTGTGTGCCAATGTGCGTAGTCTCTAACGGCACGATACCGAAAATGCAGCATTCGCTCGGTCTGACCGGTATGCTTTCCTTTTTTGATGGCCGGTTGTACAGCGGCTACGATATCGGTCACTGGAAACCCGATCCACAGCTGATGTTCCATGCAGCGCAGCAGATGCAGGTGCCGATTGAGCGCTGCCTGCTCGTTGATGACTCTGAAGCTGGCGCACAGGCGGGCGTGGCCGCAGGTATTCCGGTATTTTATTACTGCGCCGATGCCCATAACCGGCCAATCGATCATCCGCTGGTAACGCCATTTAACGATCTGGCCCAGCTCCCGACACTCTGGCGCGAACGCGGCTGGTCACTTACTCGCTAAAGCATCCTTTACTACGCCTGAAAACTCAGCCGCGCCACTAAACGACGCGGCTGATCAGGACACAGGAGATCAGGCGGGACTGCTGCCGTTTTCATCGCCTGCCAATAACTTATCCAGTCTGTCGCCACCGACGTGACGGAAATCCTGACCTTTCACGAAATAGAAAATAATTTCGCAGATATTCTGGCAACGATCGCCGATACGCTCGATGGCGCGCGCGCAGAATAATGCGGTCAACACGCTGGGAATAGTGCGCGGATCTTCCATCATGTAAGTCATCAGCTGACGCACAATGCCTTCATATTCCTGATCGACTTTTTTGTCTTCACGATAAATTTCGATCGCTGCGCTGAGATCCATACGTGCAAAAGCATCCAGCACATCATGCAGCATTTGAATCGTATGGTGGCCCAGCGATTCCAGGCTCACCAACAGCGACTGATGCTGCTGGCTGAACTTCTCTAGTGCCGTGCGGCTGATTTTCTCCGCCACGTCACCAATACGCTCCAGCTCAGAGATAGTTTTGATAATCGCCATCACCAGACGCAGATCGCTGGCGGTGGGCTGCCGCTTGGCAATAATGCGCACACAGGCCTCATCAATCTCCACCTCCATCATATTGACCTTCTGGTCACCGTCGATCACTCGCTTCGCCAGCTCGCCATCCTGATTATGCATGGCGGTAATGGCATCGGTAAGCTGCTGCTCCACCAGCCCGCCCATAATCATCACCTGGGTGCGGATGTGCTCAAGCTCAGCGTTGAACTGGCCGGAGATATGTTTATTCAGGTTAAGGTTATCCATCGGTTTCTCCAGTCATCAACCATAGCGGCCGGTAATATAATCTTCGGTCTGTTTCTGATGCGGCTTGGTAAACAGCGTATCGGTATCGCTGAATTCAATCAGCTCGCCGAGATACATAAAGGCGGTGTGGTCGGAGCAGCGCGCCGCCTGCTGCATATTGTGTGTAACGATCACCACGGTGTAATCCTGTTTCAGTTCGGTGATCAGCTCTTCAATACGCCCGGTGGAGATCGGGTCCAGCGCCGAACAGGGCTCATCCAACAGCAATACTTCGGGACGGATAGCGATACCGCGCGCGATACAGAGTCGCTGTTGCTGGCCGCCGGAGAGACTGTAACCGCTCTGATGCAGCTTGTCTTTGGTTTCATTCCACAGCGCCGCCTTGCTCAGCGCCCACTGTACGCGCTGATCCATATCGGCGCGCGACAGCTTTTCAAACAGGCGTACGCCAAAGGCGATATTGTCATAAATCGACATCGGGAAGGGCGTCGGCTTCTGAAACACCATACCGACGCGGGCGCGCAGCAGCGCAATATCCTGCGTTTCGGTAAGAATATTTTCGCCATCCAGCCGGATTTCCCCTTCGGCACGCTGTTCAGGATAGAGTGAATACATCCTATTAAAGGTGCGCAGCAGGGTAGACTTGCCGCAGCCCGATGGCCCGATAAAAGCGGTCACCTGGTTACGGGCAATCTCCAGATTGATATTTTTCAGCGCATGGAATTTCCCGTACCAGAAGTTCAGATCGCGCACCTTAATTTTACCGGATGTCTGAGTAACCATAATCTTCTCTTTCTCTATATACCGCGCCGCCACCGCTGCGCGATGAATTAGTTTTTCGATTTGGCGAAAATCACACGCGCCAGAATATTCAGCAACAGAACACAGAGCGTGATTAGCAGGACGCCAGCCCAGGCCAGGCTTTGCCACTCGGCAAAAGGACTCATGGCGAACTTAAATATGGTGACCGGAAGGTTTGCCAGCGGCTGCATCATGTCGGTGCTCCAGAACTGGTTCGACAGTGAAGTAAACAGCAGCGGTGCTGTTTCGCCGGCAATACGTGCTACCGCCAGTAGTACGCCGGTAATAATGCCGGAAACTGACGCTTTCAGCGTGATGGCGGAAATCATCTTCCACTTCGGCGTGCCGAGCGCATAGGCTGCTTCGCGCAGGCTATCCGGCACCAGCTTCAGCATATTTTCCGTGGTACGGATAACAATCGGTACCTGGAGCAGCGCCAGCGCAATCACGCCAGCCCAGCCGGAGAAGTGCTGCATTTGCGCCACCACCAGGGTATAGACAAACAGCCCTACCACAATTGACGGTGCCGACAACAAAATATCGTTAATAAAGCGAATGACCTCAGCCAGCCAGGATTTACGGCCATATTCCGCCAGATAGATACCCGCCAGAATGCCCAACGGCGTACCGAACAGCGTTGCCCACAGGATCAGCAGGCCGCTGCCAGCAATGGCGTTAGCCAGACCACCACCGGCAGTATTGGGCGGCGGCGTCATCTCAGTAAATAACGCCAGCGAAAATCCATCAACGCCGCGGGTAATAGTGGTAAACAGAATCCACACCAGCCAGAACAGGCCGAAAGCCATGGTCAACATAGAAAGCGTCAGGGCGATTTTATTGCGCAGGCTACGACGCGCCTGCATTTTGCGCCGTGATGCCTGTAGTTCGGTACGGGCATGAATATCGAGCGTGGTCATGAGCGCGCTCCTTCACTTTTCGCCAGTCTAAGAATCATTAGCTTAGAAATTGCCAGCACGATAAAGGTGATCACAAACAGGATCAGCCCCAGCTCCATCAGCGCGGCAACATGCACGCCAGATTCCGCTTCGGCAAACTCATTTGCCAGCGCGGAGGTAATACTGTTGCCCGGCATATAGAGCGATACGCTGTCAAGCTGGTAGGTATTGCCGATAATAAAGGTGACCGCCATTGTCTCGCCCAACGCACGGCCCAGCCCCAACATGACGCCGCCGATAACGCCGTTTTTAGTAAAGGGCAGCACGATACGCCAGATCACTTCCCAGGTAGTACAGCCAATCCCATAAGCGGACTCTTTCATCATCACCGGCGTCTGCTCAAAGACATCGCGCATTACCGAGGCGATGTAGGGAATTATCATGATGGCCAGAATCACGCCTGCGGCGAGGATGCCGATACCGAACGCCGGGCCTTCAAACAGCGCGCCCACCAATGGAATAGTGGAAAGCACGTTGCCGACCGGCGTCTGAAAATATTCGGCGAACAACGGAGCAAAAACAAACAGCCCCCACATGCCGTAAACAATACTGGGAATCGCCGCCAGCAGTTCGATCGCCACCCCAAGCGGACGTCGCAGCCAGCCGGGTGCCAGCTCGGTTAAAAACAGTGCGATACCGAAGCTGACCGGCACGGCAATCAGCAGCGCAATCAGCGAGGTCACTACGGTGCCGTAAATCGGCACCAGCGCACCAAAGTTTTCATTGGGCGCATCCCACTCTTTATTCCACAGAAACGAGAAACCAAATTTCTCAATGCTGGGCCAGGAGGAGAAGAGCAGGGAGATAATGATGCCGCCAAGCAACAAAAGCACAATCAGCGCCGCCAGTTTTACCAGCACGCCGAAAAGGATGTCGCCTTGTTTTCCTGGGGCCTTAAAAGACGGCCTGGATTCAGCCATAAATGTCTCGACAGAAGAAATCCACAGGGCGGCAATCAGCTGCCCGGATACTACGGGCCGACATTCAGTCGACCCATACCGTTAAGCCATTACTGATAGAGCGCTTTACCGGAGCTATCTTTAATCTGCGCTTTCCAGTCAGAGCGAATCTGCTCTACCACTAAGTCGGGCAGCGTCGCGTAATCCAGGCTGGTGGCCGTTTTGTCACCCTCTTTATAAGCCCAGTCAAAGAACTTAATTACCTCTGCGCCTTTCGCTGCATTGGTCTGGTTCTTGTACATCAGAATGAAGGTGGTGGTAGTAATCGGCCAGGCATCTTTGCCTTTCTGATTGGTCAGATCCTGAGCGTAAGACTTGCTCCAGTCAGCGCCTTTAGCCGCATTACTGAAGGTTTCTTCCGTTGGAGATACCGGCTGTCCATCAGCATCAATCAGTTTGGTATAGGCCAGTTTGTTCTGTTTCGCGTAGGCGTATTCCACATAGCCGATAGAGCCAGGCAGACGCTGAACAAAGGCGGCGATGCCGTCGTTGCCTTTACCGCCGAGGCCGGTCGGCCAGTTAACCGTGTTGCCTTTGCCGACTTTTTCGCTCCACTCCTGGTTAACCTTGGAGAGGTAGCTGGTAAAGACGAATGAAGTACCGGAACCATCAGCGCGACGCACTACGGCGATATTTGTTTCCGGCAGCTTGATACCGGGGTTCAGCTTAGCGATCGCCGGATCGTTCCATTTTTTAATTTTACCGAGATAGATATCGCCTACTGTCTGACCGTCCAGCGTTAACTGGCCGGATTGTATACCTGGCAGGTTAACTGCCAGTACCACGCCGCCAATTACGGTGGGGAACTGGAACAGGCCATTTTTCTGTAGGTCTTCATCTTTCATTGGTGCATCAGACGCACCGAAATCCACTGTTTTTGCGATAATCTGCTTCACGCCGCCGGAAGAGCCAATGCCCTGGTAGTTGATTTTACTGCCGGTTGCTTGCTGATAATCTGCTGCCCACCTGGCATAAACCGGAGCCGGGAACGTACCGCCTGCACCCGTCAGATCGGTGGCTGCAAAGGCAGATACCGCGCTCAGGGAGAGGGTGGCGGCAACAAATTTGGCTACGGTGCTACGCATCAGTGTCATATTCCCTCCGGGGGAGTAAAATTCAGGCTGTACGCCGTTTTAGTAAGAATCAGTGATTGCTGCAAGGAGGGAAAATAGGACAGTTTAATGACAGTGAGATGTACTAAATATGACAGTTTTGTGACAGGCGGAAAGCGTGCAGAGGAATCCATAATCCGCTTTTTCCTTTGTGCAAGGCGGCGCTAACTCTGTGTTTAATGTTAACAAAAATAATTCTTCAAAAAATAAAGGAGGTGCTTATACTAGTGTCGATCCATGTAGGGCAGGAATTATTGAAGGAATGATTGCTGGTCAATGTACAAAGGACAGCTTTAATAATGGCTGTGGCGGTAAATCTGATTCAAATTATGGCAGTCAATGTACCTGGCAATCATCAGAAAAACGAACCCAAAAACAGGCTGTCACAATGAAAACTATTATTCATTTTTCATTATACCTGGCGCTTTTTATTATTGGCTTTGCATTACTTAACAACGCTAACGTACTTGATTTAAATACTCATTCAAGAAGTGAGTTAATTTCTAAATTCATTGTTATGATTATCGTGCTCATCGCTACAACGCGCTGGGGGATAAAAGCTTATACGTTATTAACAGGTCAAAATAAAAATTAAAAAAGAGGAAATAATTTTCCTCTTTTTATAAAAGTCTATCGTTCCAGAGATGGCGGCAGCTATTTTTACTATTTCTGTCGTTGCGCATTTAGCACTAACAATTCGGCTATGCCTGTTAAAGCACATAGCCGAAACGTAACAGCTGGTGCCCCGCTTTATTCTACCGTCACGGATTTAGCCAGGTTACGCGGCTGATCGACATCGGTCCCTTTAATCAACGCCACATGATAAGACAGCAGCTGGAGCGGCACGGTGTAGAAAATAGGTGCAATCACCTCTTCGACATGCGGCAGCGGGATAATCTTCATCCCTTCGCTATCGCTAAAGCCTGCATCCTGATCGGCAAATACATATAGCAGACCACCGCGCGCGCGCACTTCCTCAATATTCGACTTCAGCTTCTCCAGCAGATCGTTATTTGGCGCAACGACGATCACCGGCATATCGGCATCAATTAACGCCAGCGGACCATGTTTTAACTCGCCTGCCGCATACGCTTCCGCGTGAATATAAGAGATCTCTTTCAGCTTCAGCGCGCCTTCCATCGCGATCGGATATTGATCGCCTCGGCCAAGGAACAGCGCATGATGCTTATCGGAGAAGCCTTCCGCCAGCGACTCAATTAATTTATCCTGCGCCAACATTTGCTCAATGCGGCTCGGCAGCGCCTGCAAGGCATGAACGATATCATGCTCAATCTGCGCATCTGCGCCTTTAAGCCGCCCCAGCTTCGCCACCAACATCAGCAGCACCGCCAGCTGGGTGGTAAAGGCTTTGGTTGAAGCAACGCCAATCTCCACTCCGGCTTTGGTCATCAGTGCCAGATCGGATTCACGCACCAGCGAAGAGCCCGCCACGTTACAAATAGCCAGCGAGCCGAGATAACCCAGCTCTTTCGACAAACGCAGCGCCGCCAGGGTATCGGCGGTTTCACCCGACTGGGACAGAGTAATCAGCAGGCTATTTTTACGTACCGCTGATTTGCGGTAGCGGAATTCAGAAGCGATTTCTACATCGCACGGCAGGTTCGCCAGCGCCTCAAACCAGTAGCGCGCAACCATGCCGGAATTATAGGAGGTGCCGCAGGCGATAATCTGCACATGCTCCACCTGCGCCAGCAGCGTTTCCGCCTGCGGGCCAAGCTCGCTGAGATCGACTTCACCATGGCTGAAACGCCCGGTTAAGGTATTTTTCAGCGCGTTCGGCTGCTCGTAGATCTCTTTTTGCATGTAATGGCGGTACATGCCTTTATCGCCCGCATCATACTGAGCACTCGACTCAATTTCAGCACGCTTCACCTGTTTGCCATCGCGATCGATAATGGTAACTTCACGACGCGTGACTTCAGCGATGTCGCCTTCTTCCAGATAGATAAAGCGGCGTGTTACCGGCAACAGTGCCAGCTGATCGGAGGCGATAAAGTTTTCCCCGACGCCGCAGCCAATTACCAGCGGACTACCGGAACGGGCGGCCACCAGCAGCGATGGATCGCGGCTGTCCATGATCACCATGCCATAGGCACCGCGCAGCTGAGGGATAACGCGCAGTATTACTTCCCGCAGCGTGCCGCCCTGTTTCTGCTCCCAGTGCACCAGATGCGCCACCACTTCCGTATCGGTTTCAGATGCGAAGCGATAGCCGCGCTCAATCATCATTTCACGCAGCGGTTCGTGGTTCTCGATAATGCCGTTATGCACAACAACGATATGCTCAGACACATGCGGGTGCGCGTTGGCTTCAGAGGGCTCGCCGTGCGTTGCCCAGCGGGTATGGGCGATACCGGTACCGCCGATCAGCGGATGCTGTTCCGCCGCTTCAGACAGCTTCTGTACTTTGCCTACCCGACGCAGGCGCGTAACGTGCCCTTGTTGATCCACCACCGCCAGCCCGGCGGAATCATAACCTCGATATTCAAGACGACGCAGGCCTTCTAACAGAATTTCAGCAATATCACGTTGCGCAACGGCGCCAACAATTCCACACATAGTTTATTTCCTGACTAATGGCGCTTATGCGCCAGCGTTGTCATCTGACCTGATATTCCGGCTTTGCCGGGTCCCCGAGCCTTGTAGAGAGTGGGGATTATGGTTTTATTTTTTTTTCATCGGGCGTTGCCAGCCCGATTTTTGAAGCTGTTCTTTACGGTTATAAACCAGGTCGTTTGCGGTAATATCTTTCATTACCGTGGTTCCGGCGGCGATGGTTGCACCGCTGGCTACCGAAACCGGTGCGACCAGTTGGGTATCGGAACCGACAAAAACATTGTCTCCGATAATCGTTTTAAACTTATTAGCGCCATCATAGTTGCAGGTAATGGTGCCTGCACCGATGTTTACATCGTCGCCAATCTCGGCATCGCCCAGGTAACTGAGGTGACCAGCTTTTGAGCCTTTGCCCAACGTCGCTTTCTTCATTTCAACAAAGTTGCCGACGTGTGCCGCTTCTCCCAGCTGGCTGCCGGGACGCAGACGGGCAAAAGGCCCTACGGTACAGGCCGGTGCCAGTTCAGCATCTTCAATTACGCTGTAGGGGCTGATTTCACAGCCGTCACCGATAACGCTGTTCTTAATGACGCAGCCCGCGCCAATTTTGACGTTGTGACCCAGCGTAACCTTACCTTCCAGAATCACATTGACATCAATCTCTACATCCTGACCGTGATGTAACTCGCCGCGCAGATCGAAGCGTGCCGGATCGCGCAACATCACACCCGCCAACAGCAGCTTTTCCGCCTGCTCAGCCTGATAGATACGCTCCAGCGTCGCCAGCTGCAAACGATTGTTAACGCCTTCCGTTTCGCTAATACGCGACGGCTGTACGGTTTCAATACGGCGGCCTTCCGCCCATGCCAGCGCAATGATATCGGTGATGTAATACTCACCCTGCGCATTATTGTTATTCAGCTGACCCAACCAGCGCTTCAGATCGCCGCCGTTGGCTACCAGGATACCGGTATTGATCTCCTGAATTGCCAGCTGTTGCGGTGAAGCATCTTTTTGCTCAACGATGCCGATAACCTGACCGTTTTCTCGCACGATGCGCCCGTAGCCGGTGGGGTTATCCAGCGTTACCGTTAACAGGCCGATGCCGCCTTCTGGTTTCGCCGCACGCAGCCGCGCCAGCGTATCAACCGTAATTAGCGGCACATCGCCATAGAGCATCAGGATATCTTCGTCATCGGCAAAGAAGGGCGCGGCCTGCTGCATAGCATGCCCGGTTCCTAACTGCTCCGCCTGCAATACCCAGTTTAGTGCCTCATCGCCCAGCATCGCCTTAAGGCGATCGCCGCCGTGACCGTAAACAAGGTTGATCATACGTGCACCAAGGCCTTTTGCGGCATCGATTACGTGTTGCACCATCGGCTTTCCAGCCAGCACATGCAGAACCTTAGGAAGGCTGGAATACATGCGGGTACCTTTGCCAGCGGCAAGGATCACCACGCTCATTGCGCTGTTCGACATAGCTATCCTGATTGAATTTTTTCAGATGAAAGTTAAACGGTTTCGCCCTGAGATTACTACATTTTTCTCATGTCAAAATTAACGGGCTTATACGCTATCGCAGCGAAAAAGGATGCACCGGAATCAAGGCTAATTACAATGAAAAATGGCTAATTTCAGCCGCTTAATTTTAGACGAGTAGCAAGACTGGAAGAAAAGGGTAGGGCAATAAAAAATGCCAGCCCATAAGAGCTGGCATCGAGGATGCTGTTAAGCCTGATTACATCGCTTTCTTAGTCAGCTCGATAACGCGCAGTTTGGCAATGGCTTTTGCCAGCTCTGCTGAAGCCTGTGCATAGTCCACATCGCCATGGGCCTTGTTCATATGCTCTTCAGCTTTGCGTTTCGCTTCCAGCGCACGCGCTTCATCAAGATCGGTACCGCGAATCGCTGTATCAGCCAGTACGGTAACCGAGCCCGCCTGAACTTCCAACACGCCGCCGGAAAGATAGATGAACTCTTCTTCGCCGTGCTGTTTAACGATATGCACCATACCAGGCTTAATGGCGGTCAGCAGCGGCGTATGGCCAGGGTAGATCCCTAACTCACCTTCGCTACCTGACACCTGAATCTTCTGCACCAGGCCGCTGAACATTTGCTTTTCAGCGCTGACCACATCCAGGTGATAAGTCATAGCCATAGTTAACCTCCCGGAAAACCGCCCCCTGCATTCAGGCCGTTTGGAATCTGCGGCTGGCCCGATGTATCAAAATCTGACACATCGGGATTAACTCGCTTACCGTGGCCTGATGACTCAGGGAAAGTAATTACAGTTTTTTCGCTTTTTCCACGGCTTCGTCGATGGAACCAACCATGTAGAAGGCCTGTTCTGGCAGGTGGTCAAATTCACCGTCCATAATACCTTTGAAGCCACGGATGGTGTCTTTCAGCGATACGTATTTACCCGGAGAACCGGTGAACACTTCTGCCACGAAGAACGGCTGAGACAGGAAGCGCTGAATTTTACGCGCACGAGCCACCAGCAGTTTGTCGTCTTCAGACAGCTCGTCCATACCAAGGATGGCGATAATGTCTTTCAGTTCCTGGTAACGCTGCAGAATAGACTGCACGCCACGCGCGGTATCGTAATGTTCCTGACCAACAACCAGCGGATCCAGCTGACGGCTGGTGGAATCCAGCGGGTCAACGGCCGGGTAGATACCCAGAGAAGCAATCTGACGGCTCAGGGTAACGGTAGAATCAAGGTGGGCGAAGGTGGTCGCTGGAGACGGGTCAGTCAAGTCATCCGCAGGAACGTAAACGGCCTGTACGGAGGTGATAGAACCAGTCTTGGTGGAGGTAATACGCTCCTGCAGCACACCCATCTCTTCCGCCAGCGTTGGCTGATAGCCTACTGCGGAAGGCATACGACCCAGCAGCGCTGATACTTCTGTACCCGCCAGGGTATAACGATAGATGTTATCGACGAACAGCAGTACGTCACGGCCTTCATCACGGAATTTTTCCGCCATAGTCAGGCCAGTCAATGCTACGCGCAGACGGTTGCCCGGCGGCTCGTTCATCTGACCATACACCAGGGAAACTTTATCCAGTACGTTGGATTCTGTCATTTCGTGGTAGAAGTCGTTACCTTCACGGGTACGTTCGCCCACGCCTGCGAATACAGAATAACCGGAGTGCTCGATCGCGATGTTACGGATCAGCTCCATCATGTTTACGGTTTTACCTACGCCCGCACCGCCGAACAAACCAACTTTACCGCCCTTAGCGAACGGACAAATCAGGTCGATAACCTTGATGCCGGTTTCCAGCAGCTCAGTAGAGCTGGAGAGCTCTTCGTAAGTAGGCGCTGCACGGTGAATAGACCAGTGCACCACGTCGCTGCCGTCTTCTTCTTTCAGCTCGCCTTTCATATCGATCGGCTCGCCCAGCACGTTCATGATACGGCCCAGGGTAGCTTTACCTACCGGAACCTGAATCGGCTGCTTAAGGTCGGTAACTTCGAGGCCGCGTTTCAGGCCGTCGGAAGTACCCATAGCGATAGTACGTACTACGCCGCCGCCCAGCTGCTGCTGCACTTCCAGCACCAGACGCGCATCACCATTTTTAACCTCAAGGGCGTTGTACACCTGTGGTACAGCGTCCTGAGGGAACTCGACGTCAACTACGGCGCCGATGATCTGGACAATCTTTCCAGTTGCCATCTTGAATCCTCTACCTAATTCGTTTCTACCCATTGTCGTTGTCCCTACGGCGAAGTCAGCGCCTGATGCGCAACTCGCTGTGGCGGCGGAAGGGCCGCGACAACGACGGGGTATACCTGGTTAAACCGCGGAGGCCCCCGAGACGATCTCGGTAAGTTCCTGGGTGATGCTGGCCTGACGAGCCTTGTTGTACACCAACTGCAGCTCTTTGATCAGGTTGCCGCCGTTATCGGTCGCCGCTTTCATCGCCACCATACGCGCGGCCTGTTCGCTGGCCAGGTTTTCTACAACACCCTGATAAACCTGTGATTCGACATAACGACGCAGCAGGGTATCCAGCAGCGATTTCGGATCCGGTTCGTACAGATAATCCCAGGTTTTACGCTTCAACTCTTCTTCCTCTTCCGCTGGCGGTAACGGCAGCAGTTGAGTAATGGTTGGCGTCTGGGACATGGTGTTGTTAAATTTGTTGCTGACCACATACAGCTTGTCGAGACGACCTTCGTCATAGGCCTGTAGCATAACTTTTACCGGGCCAATCAGCTCAGACAGGGATGGGTTATCGCCCATACCGGTCACCTGCGCCACGACATTGCCGCCAACAGAACCGAAGAAAGCCAGCCCCTTGGAACCGATAATCGCCAGATCGCTCTGGACGCCTTTATCAGACCAGGTTTTCATCTCTGCCAGCAATTTTTTGAACAGGTTAATGTTCAAACCACCACAAAGCCCGCGGTCGGTAGAAACGACCAAATAGCCGACGCGCTTAACGTCGCGCTCTTCCAGGTAAGGGTGCTTGTATTCCAGATTACCCAACGCAATGTGACCAATCACTTTGCGCATGGTTTCTGCATACGGACGGCTGGCCGCCATGCGTTCCTGCGTTTTACGCATTTTGGAGGCGGCGACCATTTCCATCGCTTTAGTGATCTTCTGCGTATTTTTTACGCTTCCGATCTTGTTACGTATCTCTTTTGCGCCGGCCATTAGCTTCTCCTCAAAGCCTTGCGGCCTGCCTTTTCAGACAAGCCGCCAGACATTACCAGGACTGGGTTGCTTTAAACGTTTCGAGGATGCCTTTCAGCTTCTCTTCGATTTCGTTGTTGTAGTTACCAGTTTGGTTGATTTCCTGCATCAGCTCGGCATGTTCGCGATCGGCATACGCCAGCAGCGCAGCTTCAAAGCTACCGATTTTCGCCAGTTCGACGTCGTTCAGGTAACCACGTTCAGCAGCAAACAGCACCAGACCCTGCTGGGCAACGGACATCGGAGCATACTGTTTCTGTTTCAGCAGCTCGGTCACTTTCTGACCATGGCTCAGCTGTTTACGGGTTGCATCATCCAGATCGGAAGCGAACTGAGAGAACGCCGCCAGTTCACGATACTGTGCCAGCGCGGTACGAATACCACCGGACAGTTTCTTGACGATCTTGGTCTGTGCAGCACCACCAACACGGGATACGGAGATACCCGGGTTAACAGCCGGACGAATACCGGAGTTGAACAGGTTTGATTCCAGGAAGATCTGACCATCGGTAATGGAGATTACGTTGGTCGGAACGAACGCGGAAACGTCACCCGCCTGCGTTTCGATGATCGGCAGGGCGGTCAGCGAGCCGGTTTTACCTTTCACTTCACCTTTGGTAAAGGCTTCAACATATTCAGCGTTGACACGAGAAGCACGTTCCAGCAGACGGGAGTGGAGGTAGAACACGTCGCCAGGGAACGCTTCACGTCCAGGTGGACGACGAAGCAGCAGAGAAATCTGACGATAAGCAACGGCCTGCTTGGACAGGTCATCATAAACAATCAGTGCATCTTCGCCGCGATCACGGAAGTATTCACCCATGGCGCAACCTGCATAAGGTGCCAGGTATTGCAGCGCAGCAGATTCAGAAGCGGACGCAACCACCACGATGGTGTTAGCCAGCGCGCCGTGCTCTTCCAGTTTACGCACCACGTTAGCAATGGTGGACGCTTTCTGGCCGATAGCGACGTAGACGCACTTAATGCCGGAATCACGCTGGTTGATGATGGCATCGATTGCCAGCGCGGTTTTACCGGTCTGACGGTCACCGATGATCAGCTCACGCTGGCCACGGCCGATTGGAATCATCGCATCGACAGATTTGTAGCCAGTCTGAACCGGCTGGTCAACGGATTGACGCTCGATAACGCCCGGCGCGATAACTTCGACCGGAGAGAAACCGTCATGCTCAACCGGACCTTTACCGTCGATAGCTTCACCCAGGGTGTTAACCACGCGGCCCAGCAGGCCACGGCCAACCGGTACTTCCAGAATACGGCCAGTACATTTAACCTTCATGCCTTCGGCGAGGTCAGAGTAAGGACCCATGACTACCGCACCTACGGAGTCGCGCTCCAGGTTGAGAGCGATAGCGTAACGGTTGCCCGGCAGCGCGATCATTTCACCCTGCATAACATCGGCCAGGCCGTGTACGCGAATGATGCCGTCGCTGACGGAAACGATAGTACCTTCATTGTGAGCTTCGCTCACGACATTGAACTGAGCAATGCGCTGCTTGATCAGTTCGCTGATTTCGGTGGAATTCAGTTGCATATGCTCCAGTCCCCTTAAGACTGCAAGACGTCTGCCAGACGCTCAAGACGGCCACGAATACTGCCATCAATGACCATATCACCCGCTCGGATGATAACGCCTGCCATTACAGACTTATCGATTTTGCAATTCAGCTTAACTTTGCGTGACAGACGCTTTTCCATTGCGACGCTGATTTTGGTCAGCTGCTCGTCGCTCAGCGCACTGGCAGAGATGACTTCAACTTCAGCGGTCGCCTCCCAGGCGTCACGCAGTTGAATGTACTGCTCCAGTACGGCTGGCAGCGCGGACAGACGTCCATTTTCCGCCATAACCTTGATAAGGTTCTGACCTGCTTCGTCGAGTTGGTCACCACAGACTGCGATGAACGAGGCGGCTAACGTTTCCGGTGCCATCGCACCGGAAATCAATTCGGCCATCTGTTCGTTGCGAGCGACTTCTGCAGCGAACGCCAGCATTTGCTGCCAACGGTCGATGCTTTGATGCTCAACGGCAAAGTCAAAAGCTGCTTTGGCGTAGGGGCGAGCTACAGTGATTAGTTCAGACATCAGCCCCTCCCTCCTTACAGTTCAGCGACCAGTTTATCTACGATGTCGCTGTTAGCAGCTTCATCCACGGAACGTTCGATGATTTTCTCGGCGCCGGCCACGGCCAGCATCGCGACTTGCTTACGCAACTCTTCACGTGCACGTTTACGCTCAGCGTCAATTTCCGCCTGCGCCTGTGCCACGATCTTGTTACGTTCCTGCTCAGCTTCAGCTTTCACTTCGTCCAGGATCTGAGCGCGGCGTTTGTTCGCCTGCTCGATAATAACCTGAGCTTCTTCTTTCGCTTTTTTCAGCTGGTCGGTCGCAGTTGCCTGTGCAAGATCCAAATCTTTTTTGGCGCGTTCTGCAGAAGCAAGGCCTTCAGCGACTTCTTTCTGGCGCTTTTCGATGGCAGCCATAATCGGCGGCCATACGTACTTCATGCAGAACAGGACAAACAGGACGAACGCGATGGCCTGGCCGAGGATTGTTGCGTTAAGGTTCACAGCACAATGCCTCTCGTTAAGTTAACTTACTCTGCCGTTATCATAGACAACCTGCAGAATCTGCTCATCGTCTGACGGTTAACGCCAGGCCGATGAACTCGTGTTTGGCCGCTTAACCCGCGACGGCAAACATCACGTACAGACCCAGACCTACAGCGATCATCGGGATAGCATCCACCAGACCCATAACAATAAAGAACTGCGTACGCAGCAGAGGAATCAGATCCGGCTGACGCGCAGCGCCTTCCAGGAATTTACCTCCGAGGATGCCGATACCGATCGCAGCACCGATTGCCGCCAGGCCCATCATCACAGCGGCAGCCATGTACAGCAGATCCATATTCAGGTTTTCCATGACAGTCTCCAGTTTGTTTCAGTTAAAACGCAGTAGTGTTATTAAAAAATCAATGCTCTTCGGATGCCATCGACAGATAGACAATCGTCAAGACCATGAAAATGAAAGCCTGTAGCGAAATGATCAGGATGTGGAAAATGGCCCATGGCACACTCAGAACCCACTGTGACCACCACGGCAACAGACCCGCAATCAGGATAAAGATCAGTTCACCCGCATACATGTTGCCGAACAGTCGCAGACCGAGAGAAACCGGTTTGGCCAGCAGGCTTACCCCTTCAAGGATTAAGTTGATGGGAATGAAAAGCGGATGGTTAAAGGGTTGCAGGGTCAGCTCCTTAGCAAAACCACCAACACCTTTCATTTTGATGCTGTAGAACAGGATCAAAATAAAGACGCCCAGTGCCATGGAGAGCGTGACGTTAACGTCAGCGGACGGTACCACGCGTAACGCTGGCAGACCGAACACATGCTCGCCGATATATGGCAGGAAATCGATTGGCAGCAGATCCATAAAGTTCATCAGGAAAACCCAGACGAAAATGGTCAGCGCCAGCGGGGCGATAAGTTTGCTTTTACCGTGGTACATATCGCGGACATTGCCGTCAACGAAACCCACCACCATCTCAATAGCTGCCTGCAATTTCCCCGGCACGCCGCTGGTAACGCTGTTGGCTACCTTACGGAACAGCACCAGGAAAATCAGACCCAGCACCACGGAGAAAAACATGGAATCAATATTTAATACCCAGAACGTCGCCGGAGCGTCGTGCGGATTCACCAGCTCGAAAGTACGCAGGTCCAACTGAAGGTTACTCAGGTGGTGACCTATGTAATCTTGCGGAGTAGAGATTTCTCCTGCAGCCATGATGCCTCTTACCCTTTGTTGTTAATTACAGCCGGTGCAACAATCTGAACCACCAGCACCGATAACCAGGTCAGCCCGACCGGCATAAACACCGCATCAAGCACACCCAGCGCCAGAATGAGCAAAAAAATGGTGACAAACACTTTCAGCGCTTCGCCGAGCGCAAAACTCCAGGCAATACGCCCTTTAGCCGGTGCTTGTGCGCCCAGGCGCCAGGCCAAAATCACAAACAACACGTTTGGCAGCCAGGCTGCCAGCCCACCAGCGATAGCAGATGCGCCCCACGTAATATCTTTAAAGGCAAAAAAGATCGCGCCGATAACGAACAGAGTCGCCAGCTGCCACAGCAGCACCGTTCGGGCTAATTTCACACTGTAAAGAGACACTGACATGACGCTGAAACTCTCCTGCCCCGTTCGGGGTATGTCGCGTGTCGTATAAAACTGCCTTTGCTCTTTTGAGTCAAGCAGCAAAAAACGAGCAAATTATACGGGCCGCACCTGCGATTTCAATCGATAAGTAGCGAAAAGGTGAACAATTATTTAAATTTCTTTCCACAGCCCTATTTTTTAAAAATCTGAAGTGCAAATTACGCCGTACCGAGTACAACATTTCCGTCAAATTTACGCTCATAAAGCGTGCGATAGATCACAATTCATTAATATGATGATGATATAGTGTTCAGGATTTGTCTTAGCTAATTGAGCGAAAGGCCGGGTAAAAACGTTTGAACTCATGATGTTAAACAAGGAAATTGTCTTTTTTCCTGCAAATGACGATAAAAAGGGCAGTTTGACATCCTGTTGAAAACTTATATAGCCAAAATATCGCGTCTTACGGCGCGTGATTAGGCCGCACTATTTCTCTGCGTTACGCATTATTGTCGAATTCTTTTTTTGTTAAGTAAAATCAGTGATAATATTTTGTGAATATAAAGTTAAATACTACCAGAAGTTTCAGATAATTTCCGCGCCTGATTTTGCCTCTATTGCAACAATAATTATTCGGCTAAGACATGAAAAAAGAGGGTTTAAACGGTCACTTTTCCACCAATTAAACCGTCAAAATTATCGCTTTGCCACCGTCACGCTGGTGGCAAAACAATCAACATTTCTGAATAGTCACCAGATGACGTTCCCCTTCCAGCTCAGGAACCTTTAACGCCACAATATCGGTTACGTGAAACTGTAACGGTAGCGCAGCGATCTCATCGTCAGGGCGTTGTCCTTTCAGAGCATAAAAACGGCCCTGCACCGCCGGTAAATGATGGCACCAGTTCACCATGTCGCTCAATGAAGCAAAAGCACGACTGATAACGCCATCAAAAGGCGGCTCCGCATTAAAGGCTTCAACACGGCTCTGTACTGGCTCAACGTTAGTCAGACCCAGAGCAAACTGCACCTGTCGTAAGAAGCGTACGCGCTTGCCCAGGCTGTCCAGCAGAGTGAAATGCGCCTGTGGACGCACTATCGCCAGAGGAATTCCCGGCAGGCCCGGCCCCGTACCGACATCGATAAAGCGCTCCCCTTCCAGCCACGGATTGACCACGATACTGTCGAGGATGTGACGCACCAGCATCTCCTGCGGATCGCGTACCGACGTCAGGTTGTAGGCTTTATTCCATTTATGCAGCAGCTCAACGTAACCCACCAGCTGCTGTTTTTGCTGATCGGACAGAGAAATATTGGCTGCGCTGAGCAGCTGAGTGAGTTTATTTATCACAACGTCTTCCAGTCACTAAAGGCGGTTAGTACCGATGCGCAAAACATGAAATACAGGTCAGCTGCCAGCCGGACAGCACAAGCTGACCGGCGACAGAGTCAGGGCGGATATCGCCCTGTGATTATGCGCTTTTACGCAGCAATCCCTGTTTCTTCAGGTAAATCAGCAGAATAGAAATTGCGGCTGGCGTGATGCCGGAAATACGTGATGCCTGACCAATAGATCCCGGTTTGTGATCGTTCAGCTTGGCGATCACTTCGTTCGACAGTCCGCTAACGTTGCGGTAATCCAGATCGATCGGCAACAGGGTATTCTCATTGCGCAGCTGGCGTTCAATCTCTTCCTGCTGACGCGCAATGTACCCTTCATATTTCACCTGAATCTCAACCTGTTCCGCCGCCTGCTCATCGGCCAGCGCCGGGCCAAAACCGTTGAGCGTCACCAGACGTGCATAGGTCATTTCCGGACGACGCAGCAGATCTTCGCCGCTTGCCTCTTTGGTCAGTGGCGTATTCAGCGCGGCGTTGACCGTCTCAATATCATCTGACTTCGGATGCACGTGAATATCACGCAGGCGCTGACGCTCACGTTCGATATTTTCCAGCTTCTGGTTGAAGCGCGCCCAGCGGGCATCATCGACCAGGCCCAGCTCACGGGCGGTTTCTGTCAGACGCAGGTCGGCGTTATCTTCACGCAGCATCAGGCGATATTCAGCGCGTGAGGTAAACATACGGTACGGCTCTTTAGTGCCGAGCGTACAAAGATCGTCCACCAGCACACCAAGGTAAGCCTGATCGCGACGCGGTGCCCAGGTTTCTTTGTCGGCAGAGAGACGTCCGGCATTCAGACCAGCCAGCATGCCCTGCGCCGCCGCCTCTTCATAGCCAGTAGTGCCGTTGATTTGTCCGGCAAAGAACAGGCCCTGAATAAATTTACTTTCCAGCGTCGGTTTCAGGTCACGCGGATCGAAGAAATCATACTCGATAGCATAACCGGGACGAACGATTTTGGCGTTTTCCATCCCTTTCATCGAGCGCACAATCTGCATCTGCACATCAAACGGCAGGCTGGTGGAGATGCCGTTCGGATAAATTTCGTTGCTGGTTAATCCTTCCGGCTCAAGGAAGATTTGGTGAGCGTTGCGATCGGCAAAGCGCATCACTTTATCTTCGATCGACGGACAGTAGCGCGGGCCAATCCCTTCGATCACACCAGCATACATCGGGCTGCGATCGAGATTATTACGGATCACCTCATGAGTCTGCTCATTGGTGTAGGTGATGTAGCAGGGCATTTGCTGCGGATGCTGCGATACATCGCCCATAAACGAGAACACCGGCATCGGGTTGTCGCCATGCTGAGGCGCAAGCACGCTGAAGTCGATGGTGCGAGCGTCGATACGCGGCGGCGTACCGGTTTTCAGTCGGCTAACGCGCAACGGCAGTTCGCGCAAACGACGAGCCAGCGGAATGGAAGGCGGATCGCCCGCACGCCCACCGCTGTAATTATCAAGACCGATATGAATTTTACCATCAAGGAAAGTGCCAACCGTCAGCACAACGGCGCGTGCACGAAACTTCAGCCCCATCTGGGTAACGGCACCAACGACACGATCGTTTTCCACAATCAGATCGTCTACCGCCTGCTGAAAGATCATCAGGTTCGGCTGGTTCTCCAGCGCAGTGCGTACCGCCTGACGGTAAAGCACCCGGTCAGCCTGAGCGCGAGTGGCGCGTACGGCAGGCCCTTTGCTTGCGTTTAGTATCCTAAACTGGATGCCGGCACGATCGATCGCGCTGGCCATCAGGCCGCCCATCGCATCCACTTCTTTCACCAGATGTCCCTTTCCGATGCCGCCGATCGCCGGATTGCAGGACATTTGTCCAAGCGTATCGATGTTATGGGTTAACAGCAGCGTTTGTTGACCCATCCGCGCTGCGGCCATTGCGGCTTCTGTGCCTGCATGACCACCGCCAATGACGATGACGTCAAAAGGATCGGGATAAAACATGGGAAGTACCTCGTTAGTGTTCGATCAGGGATCGTTGCCCTGGGGCGTGGATTCTACTCAAATTCATGGCATGACGAAAGCGCCGGGATCGTCGGGTAATTAAAAGAAAGATCTTATTCTTTAAAGGATCTCTTTGTTAGATCTCTTATTAGGATCGCCTGTTTCTGTGGATAAGCTGATTTTTGCATGGATTATCAGGCGGTTGATCAGGATCGTTTACTGTGAATGATCGGTGATCCTGATCCGTATAAGCTGGGATCGAAATGGCGAGTTATACACAGAGCAAAAAAGCATCACGGGTTATACTTGGGATAACTACCGGTTATCAGACCGTATTTAGCATGGTTATCCACAAGTTTGCACAGGATCCAGATATAAAAAAGAGAAGAATCTGCTGGGGATCAACCGAAAAAAGCGTGGTGATCCCAGCCGCGATCGGACGATCTAGAGCAAAGGTCGCCAGTTTTCCAGCCAGGCCTCAGCCGGATCTTCCGGGATCTCATGTTCCAGTACGTTAATTTCCAGTCTTTCACCGATGCGCTGTGCACCGAGCGCGATAAGCAAACGGTCAATATGTTTGATCGCGCCGCAAAAGAGATCGTATTCGCGGTTGCCAATGCCGATAGCGCCGAAACGCAAACCGGAGAGATCGGGGCGCAGCTGTTCCAGCTCATCATAAAGCGGCTGAAGGTTATCAGGCAGTTCACCTGCACCATGTGTAGAGCTGACCACCAGCCATACGCCCTGTAAAGGCAGCTCTTCCAGAGACGGCCCGTGCAGCGTCTCGGTTGTCAGGCCTGCTTCTTCCAGCTTATCCGCCAGATGCTCTGCTACATATTCTGCACTACCCAGAGTGCTGCCGCTGATAAGGGTGATATCTGCCATTGTGCGATCCTGCAACGTGCTGTTATCAAGAGCGGGCATTGTACGCTGTGATCAGGCTGGGATCTACCTGTGGAAAACAAGATGATGAATGACGGGAGACCAGGTGGATCCGCTTTTAGCAAGCGGCACCACGAGGAGGATAACTTTATGCACAGATCATGGCTTGATGGTGCGCATGATCGGGTTTTGCAGCGAGATCAGCGTTTCCGTTGACTGAATTTCGTCAATGGTCTGGATCTTGTTAATCAGCACCTGCTGAAGCGCATCGATGGAGCGGCACATCACCTTAATGAAAATGCTGTAGTGTCCGGTGGTATACCAGGCCTCAACCACCTCATCCAGTTCTTCCAGTCTGGCGAGAGCTGCCGGATAGTCACGCGCGCTCTTTAAAATAATGCCGATAAAGCAACAAACGTCATAGCCCAGTCGCCGGGGATCGATTTCCACGCGCGTGCCCTTAATGATGCCAGCCTGACGCATTTTCTCCACGCGGACATGAATGGTGCCGGGGCTGACGTTAAATTGCTTGGCCAGTTCAGCGTAGGCGGTACGGGCATTATCCAGCAGCGCATTAAGGATCCCGCGATCCAGATTATCGAGTTGTAGCGTTTCTGCCACGTTTCGCTCCACTTTTGGCTAACGGAAGGGGATGGCTGACCGGAGCATCATGCTCCGTCAGCATAAAGGCATCCTACCTTTGCCGGAAAAGATTGCAAAGGCAAAGCTGCAGAGGCTGGTTCAACGTTTCCAGCGGCGCAGCAGGCGCTGCCGCAGGCTGGTATCAAAACGCCAGATATGATCGAAAATACGCAGAATGCCTGGCTTGCCGTGCGCTGACATGGCGACAGCATGGAAGCGCTGTTGCTGATGTTGTTGCTGGTGGTGAACCGATTTAATAAGCGGTTCCGGCAATCGCTGGGCGATAAAGTCAGAGACGATCACCGCATCCGCCTCGCGCCACGCTTCGCGCTGTAGCCGTTGCAGTACCGTATCCAGGCAGGCGGCAAGATCGGTGCCGCCGCGGAATCGCTGGTTGAGGAAGCGAATCGCCTGCGCGATACCATCTTCTGCCGTCAGCTCATAGCCAATCACCTGATGGGCAAACAGCATGACATAACAGCGGCGCTTGTCGGCCAGCGCGATTTTCAGCAGCGCCAGACAAAATGCTTTCGCGCAGCGTTCGTTAAAGCCGCCCATTGAGCCTGAAGTATCAACGCAGATAATAAACGGACCTTTGGGGTAAGGCTGCTGCTGTTGATGGCTGACCGGTCGCTGTATCACCTTTTCATGCCAGCTTTCTCCCTGTAGACGATAGGTCAGCAGCCGCTTCTCCACCAGTCGCCGGTAGAACTCCAGTTCCAGCTCGCTGATGCCAAGCGTTGCCAGCTCGGTAGGCAGCAGGCGCAACACATCTTCACTTTGATGCAGGCCGTTAACCTCTTCCGGGACGTTATCGGGCTGATGTACCGGCTGACGAAAGGTTTCCGGCGGTGCCTCCTGCGCCGGGGCTGATTTAGCATCCCGGCTGCGGCCCAGCTGCTGCGCCAGCTTCATCAGCTCCGGCTGTCCGGCAAGAAATTCACCATATTCCACCAGCTGCTGATAGTCATCGTGCTGTAGCGGCGCGGCGCTCAGATCCCACAGGCGTCCTGCCGAAGTTTCATCGTTTTCCGACAGCAAGGGTGCCAGCTGCCCGCTCAGCGCCATACGCTGTTGCAGCTCGGCCAGCAATTTTTCCCGCTGTTGCTCCAGCAGATGTTCATTTAACGTCATGGTTTGCAGCGTCAGGCTAAGCCGCCAGCGCTGCAGGAACAGCGTATGCTGCGCCGGACTAAGCTGGTTCTCGCTGTGTGCCGTTAACGTCTGGGCCTGCTCGCTAAAGGGAGAGGCAAGGCGTTCCAGCTCGGCCAGTAAAGAGGGAAGCGTCCGGGTAAATGCGCTCAGGCTCAGCGTTTGATGATGCTGAAACAGGCGAAACTCCTGCTTCAGCGCTTCCGGCACCGGCGTGGCTTTCAGGTCTTCTCCTGCTTCCGCCTTCCAGTAAGGCAGATCGCGCAGCAGAGACTTCTTCATGCCGGGAAATTTTTCGAAAAACAGCACCAGCTGCGGCGATGCCAGCAGTGTGATAGCCAGATCTTCAACCAGCTGACTCTGGCTTATCGACAGTAAGGTGCTTATGGTATCCAGCGAAATCATTGTCTGGCTTTTTTCAGCTGCTCAGCCACATCCTGTAGGCTGTTTTCAATACGCGCCAGCCAGTCATCGCTGATAAACAGGCAACGCTGATGCTGGTTGAACAGTGTCCGTTGCGCTCGCAGCTGGATTTCCAGCGCGTCCAGCGCATCGCTAATTTCAGCCGGCAGAGCTTCATTGCTAAGTTCAGCCGGCAGCGCTAGGCGGGAGGATTGCAGGCTGATATCACGCAGCGTCAGACAGTCACTGCTGTCTATTTGTATATCCAGTGTCTGGGCAAAACCGATGCCGTTCAGTTTGCCGCGCACTTCGCCGCCTTTCTGTAGCCACTGCTGCAACGCGTCACGCATTATCACCACATGAGTTACCTGGATATCGTGCAGCGTCAGCGGCTGTTGCAGCATCAGCGTCAGCGAATCGTCGCGCAGCGAGGCTGGCAGCTCATAGTGTGCTTTGCGGCTAAACATGCCGCCATGCTTTTCCAGCTTAACTGCCCGATCGAGACTTTGCTGTTGAGAAAGCGCCAGACGACGCGCTTTAATCCGCTGTAGCGCGATCAGCATCGGTTGCTGCTGCCACGCCTGCTGGGTGATCAGGCTATCGATTTCCCGATCCAGTAATGTCATGGAAGGCAGATCGTGCCAGAGGCAATCTTTCAGCAGAATCAGATCTACCGGGGCGATCGCCTGTCGGCCACTGAAAAAAGCGCTGGCCTGTAACAGATGGAGGGCCTTTTTCCAGCGGCGATCGGAAATATAAGGTGCTTCTGGCAGTACCTCCAGCCGCTGACGCAGCTGATAAATCAGTTCAAACACCGACTCCGGCAGGGCAACCTGGCTGATGCTGGCCTGCCATTGCTGATACTCTTCATCTGTAATACAGAGCGTGCTCTCTACCGGATTAGCATTGTCATCCTGCTGGTGGAGAAGCATATTGCGGAAGTTATGCTTTTCATGGACGTTGTCCAGCCACAGGCGAATTAGCATCCGGTCATACAGTGCCTCCAGGCCGCTGTCCGTTTCGGGAAGCTCGTTAGAGGCGGCTACCAGCAGACGCATTGGGATGCTTTCTTCCGTGTCGCCGTTGCGAAAGCGGCGTTCGTTGATGGCGGTAAGGAGGGTATTCAGAATGGCCGGGCCCGCTTTCCAGATCTCATCCAGGAAGACGATCTCTGCATCGGGAAGGTAGCCTTTGGTGAGTCGTTGATAGCGCCCTTCATCTTTTAGCGCCTGAATGGAAAGAGGACCAAAAACTTCCTCCGGCGTGGAAAAACGCGTCATCAGATACTCAAAGGCCCGCGCATGCTGGAAGGCATACTTCAGTCGACGGGCTATCAGGCTTTTGGCGATGCCCGGCGGCCCCAGCAGAAAAACGCTTTCTCCACTGAGCGCGGCGAGCAGACAGAGGCGTATCGCATGATGTCGCTCATACAGGCCTTTTTCTAACGCATTGCTGAGACGTGAAATTCTTTCCGCCAGTAAATGTGGTTGAGCCATAATCAGTCAATTATCCTGTTACTACTGCACACGCATTAACCCGATCGGCGGGCGCAAACACTACGGGCTATCATGCTTGAAAGCTTTGATAGCCGTCAGCTTTTTTATCATGAAAGGGTGAAGCAGCGCTTTTATTGCCAATGATTATCAAAGCTTCCCGCTGCTTCGGGGGTGGGCTTTTATATAAATTTAGGCATACTGTGCGCTTTTTGATGGCCTGAGCCGTGCGCGCGTATGCGTCGCTGCGCTCCAACAAAAGATGACATTATGAGTTCTGACAAGAAGCAGCCGCTTGGCGCTGTCACGCTGGCAGCAATTGGTGTGGTTTACGGGGATATCGGCACCAGCCCGCTTTATACCTTACGCGAATGTCTGTCCGGACAGTTTGGTTTTGGCGTAGAGCGTGACGCCGTGTTTGGCTTCTTATCATTAATATTCTGGCTGCTGATCCTGGTGGTGTCGCTGAAATATATCAGCTACGTGATGCGCGCCGATAACGCCGGCGAGGGCGGTATCCTGACGCTGATGTCACTGGCCGGACGCAATACCGGCGGCAAAGCCACCGCCATCCTGGTGATTATGGGTCTGATCGGAGGCAGTTTCTTTTATGGCGAAGTGGTGATTACGCCTGCTATCTCGGTGATGTCGGCGATAGAAGGCCTGGAAATCGCCGCGCCGTCGCTCGATCCCTATATCGTGCCGCTATCGATTACGGTGCTGACGTTGCTGTTTGTGATTCAAAAGCACGGCACCGGCATGGTGGGTAAGCTGTTCGCGCCGGTGATGCTGCTGTGGTTTACCGTGCTGGCCGTACTGGGTGCCCGTAGTATTTTCCATAACCCGGAAGTCTTGCAGGCGCTGAATCCCGCCTGGGCAATACATTTCTTCCTGGAATATAAGCAGATCTCCTTCTTCGCGCTCGGTTCGGTGGTGCTGGCAATTACCGGCGTGGAGGCGCTCTATGCGGATATGGGCCACTTCGGTAAAACGCCGATTCGTCTGGCCTGGTTTAGCGTAGTTGTCCCTTCGCTGGTGCTGAACTACTTTGGCCAGGGGGCGCTGCTGCTGAAACATCCTGAGGCGATTAAGAATCCCTTCTTTTTACTGGCACCGGACTGGGCGCTGATTCCGATGCTGATCCTTGCTACCCTGGCGACGGTTATCGCCTCGCAAGCGGTGATTTCCGGCGTTTTCTCCCTTACCCGTCAGGCGGTACGCCTGGGCTATCTGCCGCCGATGCGTATTATTCATACCTCAGAAGAAGAGTCGGGCCAGATCTATATTCCAGTAATTAACTGGCTGCTTTACTACGCGGTGTTGATTGTCATCATCAGTTTCGAACACTCCAGCAATCTGGCGGCGGCTTACGGGATTGCCGTAACCGGCACCATGATTCTGACCTCCATTCTGGTATGTACCGTTGCGATAAAGAACTGGCACTGGAACCGGCTGCTGGTGGGCGTTATTCTGGTGGCGCTGCTCTGCATCGATATTCCGCTCTTCTCAGCTAACCTGATGAAGATTTTCACCGGTGGCTGGCTGCCAATCTGCCTCGGCCTGACGATGTTCCTGATCATGACCACCTGGAAAAGCGAGCGTTTTCGCCTGCTGCGCCGGATGCATGAGCACGGCAATTCGCTGGATGCAATGATCACCTCTCTGGAGAAATCGCCGCCGGTTCGCGTGCCGGGCACTGCGGTTTATATGTCACGTGCGCTGAACGTCATTCCCTTTGCGCTGCTGCATAACCTGAAGCATAACAAGGTGCTGCATGAAAGGGTGGTGCTGCTGACGCTGCGCACCGAAGATGCGCCATACGTCCATAATGTCCGTCGCGTTACCATTGAACAGCTATCACCGACGTTCTGGCGCGTGGTTGCCAGCTACGGCTGGCGAGAGACGCCGAATATGGAAGAAATTTTCCATCGCTGCGGGCTGGAAGGGCTGAACTGTCGGATGATGGAAACCTCATTCTTTATGTCGCATGAATCGCTGATTATCGGTAAACGCCCGTGGTATTTGCATCTGCGTGGCAAGCTGTTCCTTGCGCTACAGCGTAATGCTCTGCGCGCGCCCGATCAGTTTGAAATCCCGCCTAACCGGGTTATCGAGCTGGGGACTCAGGTGGAAATTTAAGCCACAAAGCGTGAGCCAGCGTTAAAGGCTGGCGATAAAAAAGTGCCGTTAACACGATCCAGACGAGAACTCTGTGCTGTACTTAGAGCTGTTGATTGAGATTATTTGCCAGAAGAGGGAAATATGATGAAAAAGCATGCTACAGCAATGGCGATTCTTGCGCTGTTTACCCTACCGTCCCTGGCGGCGCAGAGCGGGGGTTTCGTCGATCCGAACGCGCCGCAGACCGAAGCGCAACAGAGCGGGTTTAAAGAACCGCACAATGTTGTAACGGTAAAAGAAGCGAAAGCGATGAAGGATGACAGCTGGGTAACGGTACGCGGTCATATTGAGAAGCGTCTCAGCGACGATAACTACCTGTTCCGTGATAAAACCGGCACGCTGTCGGTAGAGATTGATGATGCAGCCTGGAAAGGTCAGAGCGTTGCCCCTGGCGATAATGTCGAACTTCAGGGAGAGCTGGATAAAGCCTTTAACGATGCGCAGCTGGAAGTCAAACAGGTGCGTAAACTTAAAGGCTAATCCTCAGCTTCTGTACCTTTCTCGTTCAGCTGTTGCGCCAGCGTTTCCAGCAGATGCTGTATCGTGGGTGAACGGTCCCAGCGTCGCCACGCCAGCGCGATATCGGTGGTCAGCGACGCTTCGGCGCAGGGATGAAAACGGATGCCCGGCATCGTTACGCAACAGAGCGATTCGGGCACCAGCGCAAAGCCAAATCCAGCGGCAACCATACCGATAGCTGACGAAATTTGCGGTGCCTGGGCGTTGGTCCGCGGCTGAAATCCCGCCCGTATGCAGGCGCTGATGATTGACTCATACAGGCTTGGCGCCACTTCCCGCGGAAAGATCACCATCGGCGTGTCGCTCAACTGTGACAGACGAATCTCTTGCTGCGCGTTTAGTGGATGCGAGACGGGTAAGACAATGCGCATCGCTTCGCTGGCGATCAGCTTCAGATGAAAAGATTTGCTGGTTTCACAGGGCAGACGCACAAAGGCAGCATCCAGCAATCCCTCCTGTAAATCCTGCATCAGCGTCGCCATGCTCGCCTCACGCGGCAGCAGCGTAACCCCCGGAAACTGCTGTTGAAAGCGATGCAGCAGATCAAAAATATCCTGATGAAAGGCGACCGAGCTGGCAAAACCCAGCGAAAGTTTTCCGGTTACGCCACGTGCAATGCCTTTCGCCTTCTCCAGCGCATGTCCCGTTAAATCGAGAATCTGGCAGGCATCCTGATAAAACGCCTCTCCGGTTTCGGTCAGCTCAACGCCGCGCGACAGCCGCTTCAGCAGCGGCGTACCTATCTCACGCTCCAGACGCAATATTTGCTGACTTAGCGGCGGCTGAGAGATACCGAGCATTTCTGCCGCACGCGTGAAGTTACGCGTTTGCGCCACGGCGACAAAATAACGCAGATAGCGTAGTTCCATATCTAAAACGTCTCAAAGTGAAGAGCTTTCTATATTGGATCCTCGCACTGAATCGAGTCAACATATAGTTAATCAGTATTAACCATTTAAACAGAGGGTGTTTTATGACTCATTCTGTAACTGATTGTTTATGCGAGAAGGAACTGGCTGAAACTGTTACTGCTATGCGTAAAGACCAGCCAGAAAGCGTAATCTATCAGACCTCATTAATGAGCGCCCTGCTGAGCGGTGTTTATGAAGGTTCTACCACGATCGCTGACCTGCTGAAAAAAGGCGATTTTGGCCTGGGAACCTTTAATCATCTCGACGGAGAGATGATTGCTTTCAATAGCAAAGTCTACCAGCTACGCGCCGACGGTAGTGCTAACGCGGCACGCCCGGAACAGCGTACACCGTTTGCGGTGATGACCTTTTTCCAGCCGCAGTACCAGCATCGTTTCGATGGCCCCGCCAGTCGCGATGAAGTTCATGCCGTTATCGACAGCCTGATCGCTTCGGATAACCAATTTTGCGCGTTGCGTATCGATGGGCGTTTCCATCAGGTAGAGACGCGCACCGTACCGTGCCAGCATCGCCCTTATAAGCCGATGATGGAAGCGGTAGAACAACAGCCCACTTTCCACTTTGACCAGCGTGATGGCGTGCTGATCGGTTTCCGCACCCCGCAGTACATGCAGGGCATCAACGTAGCGGGCTATCACGAACATTTTATAACTGACAATCGTCAGGGCGGCGGGCACGTACTCAACTATAGCCTGACATCCGGCGTACTCACTTTCGGTGCCATCAGCAAACTGGTGGTCGATTTGCCTGAACATCGCGATTTTTTACAGGCAAATCTTAATCCAGCCGATCTCGACAGCGCTATCCGCGCCGTAGAAAGCTAAACCTCGCCACAGGAGAAACCATGAAAAGCGATATACAAAAAGAATGGGCGCACGGTGCCGATTTAATTGTTGCCCAGCTTGAGGCGCAGGGCGTTAAACAGGTGTTTGGCATTCCGGGCGCTAAAGTAGACAAAGTTTACGATTCGCTGGTGGATTCTTCCATTCAGACCATCCCGGTTCGCCATGAGGCAAACGCGGCGTTTATGGCGGCAGCCGTAGGGCGACTGACCGGTAAAGCGGGCGTGGCGCTGGTAACTTCCGGCCCAGGCTGTTCCAACCTGATTACCGGTATGGCGACCGCCACCTCAGAGGGCGATCCTGTCGTTGCGCTGGGTGGGGCGGTAAAACGCGCTGACAGCGCCAAGCTGGTTCACCAGAGCATGGATACCGTTGGCATGTTCCGCCCGGTCACCAAATATTCTGTCGAAGTAGGCGCGCCGGATGCGCTGGGCGAAATCATTGCCAACGCTTTCCGCTATGCGGAGATGGGACGTCCTGGTGGATCGTTTGTCAGTCTGCCGCAGGATATTGTGGACGGCCCGGTATGCGGTAATGTGCTGTCGCCTTCCGGCGATCTGCTGCTCGGATCCGCGCCTGATAGCGCTATTCATTCCGTGGCCGATAAAATCGCTAAAGCCAAAAATCCGGTGATTCTGCTGGGCCTGATGGCCAGCCAGCCGCATAACGCGAAGGCGTTGCATCGTCTGCTGGAGCGCAGCCATATTCCGGTTACCAGCACCTATCAGGCGGCGGGCGCGGTTTCACAAACGCATATTACCCGCTTCGCAGGCCGTGTCGGTCTGTTTAATAACCAGGCGGGCGATCGCCTGCTGCGTCAGGCCGATCTGATTATCACCATTGGCTACAGCCCGGTGGAATATGAACCGGCTAAATGGAACAGTGGCTCTGCTGAACTGGTGCATATCGATGTGCTGCCTGCGGAAACCGACAACTGTTATCAGCCGGACGCCGAGCTGATCGGGGATATCGCCTCCACGCTGGATAAGCTTGCCGAGCGCATTGATTCACCGCTGCACCTCAGTCCTGAGTCTGCGGAAATTCTTAAAGATCGTCACCATCAGCGTGAGCTGCTGGCGATGCGCGGCCACCAGCTGAACCAGTTTGCGCTGCATCCGCTGCGTATTGTGCGGGCAATGCAGGACATCATTAATAGTGATGTCACGCTCACCGTTGATATGGGAAGTTTCCATATCTGGATTGCACGCTATCTTTATAGTTTCCGGGCTCGTCAGATCATGATCTCAAATGGTCAGCAAACCATGGGCGTGGCGCTGCCGTGGGCTATCGGTGCCTGGCTGGTGGATCCGAGCCGCAAAGTGGTATCGGTATCAGGCGATGGCGGCTTTATGCAGTCCAGCATGGAGCTGGAAACGGCGGTACGTCTGGGGGCAAATGTGCTGCACATTATCTGGGTCGACAACGCTTACAACATGGTTGCGATCCAGGAAGAACAGAAGTATCAGCGCCTTTCCGGCGTGAACTTCGGACCAATCGATTTCAAAGCCTACGCTGAAGCCTTTGGTGCCGCTGGTTTTGCGGTAGAAAGTGCCGACCAGCTGGAGCCAATTCTGCGTCAGGCGATGGATGTTCAGGGGCCTGCGGTGGTTGCGGTGCCGGTGGATTACGCCGACAACCCGAAACTGATGGGGCAGTTGCATCTGAGCCAGATTTTGTAAAGATTTTTTATCACTCAACCAGGAGCAGTTATGAACAGCAAAGTTGCATTAGTGACCGGTTCCGGTCAGGGCATCGGGAAAGCTATCGCGCTGCGGTTGGCGAAAGATGGGTTTGCGGTCTCCGTGGTCGATTACAACATTGAAACGGCTCGTCAGGTTGCCGAAGAGATTAACCGTCAGGGCGGTAAAGCGATTGCGATTCAGACCGACGTCTCTGACCGCGATCAGGTTTTTGCAGCGGTAGATCAAACGCAGCAGCAGCTGGGCGGCTTTGATGTTATCGTCAATAACGCTGGCGTGGCACCGACCACGCTGATTGAAGATATTACGCCGGAAATTGTCGATAAAGTTTACAACATTAACGTAAAAGGCGTGATCTGGGGCATCCAGGCCGCAGTAAAAGTTTTCAAAGCGCTGGGCCACGGCGGCAAAATTATCAACGCCTCTTCTCAGGCTGGTCATGTGGGTAACCCTGAACTGGCGGTGTATAGCTCCAGTAAATTTGCGGTGCGCGGTCTGACGCAAACGGCAGCACGCGATCTGGCTCCGTTGGGTATTACCGTTAATGCCTACTGCCCTGGGATTGTTAAAACGCCAATGTGGGAAGAGATTGACCGCCAGATCTCTACCGCGGCGGGCCAGCCTTTAGGCTACGGTACCGCTGAGTTTGCCAAACGCATTACGCTGGGCCGTCTCTCTGAGCCGGAAGATGTGGCTAACTGTGTCGCCTTCCTTGCCGGTCCTGACTCCGACTATATGACCGGTCAGGCGCTGCTTATCGATGGTGGCATGGTCTTCCGTTAATATTTTTCCTGCGGGCCTGCAAGGGCCCGTTTTTCTTCTGATGCGTTTTCTCCCCTCCGTCAGCGAAACGTTTCGATAGCGATCACAAATTCGTTAGCTGCCTGTTGTCTTGTTACCCGAATTTTCTGAAACTCCCGCCAGCGAAACGTTTCGCTCAGGAGCGTATAATGAAAAAAGGTACTCTACTTAACGCCGAAGTTTCCTCGGTCATTTCCCGCCTTGGTCATACCGACAGCCTGACTATTGGCGATGCCGGTTTGCCGATTCCACCAGGACCGCAACGTATCGATCTGGCCGTTACGCACGGCATTCCCAGCTTTTTGCAGGTTGCAAAGGCCGTCACGCATGAAATGCAGGTAGAGAGCGTGATCATTGCCGATGAAATTCGCACGCATAATGCCAGCCTTCATCAGGAGCTGCTTGTCCTGCTGGAATCGCTACAGCAGCAGCAGGGCAATGCTATCCGTATCGACTATGTGCCGCACGAGCAATTTAAAACTTTAACGCAACGGAGCCAGGCGGTGGTGCGCAGCGGGGAATGTACGCCCTATGCGAATATCATCCTGACCGCTGGCGTGACCTTCTGAGGCTGCCATGCAACCGTTACTGCAACTGACCGGTATTGAAAAATCCTTCCCCGGCGTTAAGGCGCTTAACGGCGCTTCGCTCTCTGTCTATCCGGGGCGCGTAATGGCGCTGGTGGGCGAAAACGGCGCGGGTAAATCCACCATGATGAAAGTGCTGACCGGCATCTACAGCCGCGACGCCGGTTCGTTGAAATGGCTGGGAGAAGAGACTCATTTCAGCGGGCCGAAAGCTTCGCAGGAGGCGGGCATCGGCATTATTCATCAGGAGCTAAACCTGATACCGCAGCTCTCTATTGCGGAGAACATCTTCCTGGGCCGCGAGTTTGTTAACCGTTTTGGCCGTATCGACTGGAAAAAAATGTATGCCGAAGCGGATGCGCTGCTGAAACGGCTGAACCTCCGCTTTACCAGCCATCGGCTGGTGGGCGATCTCTCAATCGGCGATCAGCAGATGGTGGAAATCGCCAAGGTGCTCAGTTTTGAGTCGAAAGTAATTGTGATGGATGAGCCTACCGATGCGCTTACCGATACCGAAACGCTCTCTCTGTTCCGCGTGATTAACGAGCTCAAGGCGCAGGGATGCGGCATTGTTTATATCTCTCATCGCATGAAAGAGATTTTTGAAATCTGTGATGACGTGACGGTATTTCGTGACGGTCAGTTTATCGCCGAGCGCAGCGTCGATACGCTCACCGAGGCTTCGCTTATCGAGATGATGGTAGGGCGTAAACTGGAAGATCAATATCCACGGCTGGATAAGGCACCGGGCGAAGTTTGCCTGAAGGTAGAGCACCTTAGCGGATCGGGTATCAACGATGTCAGTTTTACCCTGCGTAAAGGTGAGATTCTCGGTGTGGCGGGCTTGATGGGTGCCGGGCGTACTGAACTGATGAAGGTGCTGTACGGTGCGTTGCCGCATAGCGCAGGGCGGATTGTGCTGAACGGAAGCGAGGTGAATATCCGCTCGCCGCAGGATGGTCTGGTAAACGGCATCGTTTATATCTCTGAAGACCGTAAGCGTGATGGCCTGGTGCTGGGGATGTCGGTAAAAGAGAACATGTCGCTTACCGCGCTGCACTATTTTAGCCGTCGCGGGGGAGGGCTGAAGCACAGCGCCGAACAGCTGGCGGTAAGCGATTTTATTCGCCTGTTTAACGTTAAAACGCCCGGCATGGATCAGACTATTGGCCTGCTCTCCGGCGGTAATCAGCAGAAAGTAGCTATTGCGCGTGGGCTGATGACGCGCCCGAACGTGCTGATTCTCGATGAGCCGACGCGCGGCGTGGATGTCGGTGCGAAGAAAGAGATTTACCAGCTGATCAACCAGTTTAAAGAAGAAGGGCTGAGCATCATTCTCGTTTCGTCCGAAATGCCGGAAGTGCTGGGAATGAGCGATCGCATTCTGGTTATGCATGAAGGCCGCCTGAGCGGCGAGTTTTCCATTGAACAGGCCACGCAGGAGGTTCTGATGGCCGCCGCCGTAGGTAAGCAAAGCACCGAGGAGTTAGCACATTTATGAGTACGCAAACTATACCGGCCCGTCGCCGCTGGTTCAGCAAAGCCTGGCTGATGGAGCAGAAATCGCTGATTGCTCTGATTGTGCTGATTGCGGTTGTCGCCAGCCAGAGCCCACACTTTTTTACCGTCAACAATCTGTTCAATATTCTGCAACAGACTTCGGTCAACGCCATTATGGCGGTAGGGATGACGCTGGTTATCCTGACTTCTGGTATCGATCTCTCGGTGGGTTCGCTGCTGGCGCTGACCGGCGCGGTGGCGGCCTCGATCGTTGGTGTTGAGGTTAATGCGCTGGTGGCCGTAGCCGCCGCTCTGGTGCTGGGGGCGTTTATCGGCGCGATTACCGGCACCATTGTGGCAAAAGGTAAGGTGCAGGCGTTTATCGCGACGCTGGTCATGATGCTGTTGCTGCGCGGCGTCACCATGGTTTATACCAACGGCAGTCCGGTAAATACCGGATTCAGCGATAATGCCGATCTCTTCGGCTGGTTCGGTATTGGACGTCCGCTGGGTATCCCGACACCGGTCTGGTTGATGGCTGTTGTGTTCCTCGCCGCCTGGTACATGCTGCACCATACCCGCCTGGGCCGTTATATCTACGCGCTGGGTGGCAACGAAGCGGCAACGCGTCTCTCAGGGATCAACGTTAATCGCGTTAAAATTATCGTTTATGCGCTGAGCGGCATGCTGGCGGCGCTGGCGGGCACTATCGAAGTGGCGCGTCTTTCTTCAGCGCAGCCAACGGCAGGTACTGGCTATGAGCTGGATGCTATCGCGGCGGTAGTGCTGGGTGGCACCAGCCTGGCGGGCGGTAAAGGCCGCATTATGGGAACGTTGATCGGCGCGCTGATCCTCGGTTTCCTGAACAACGGCCTCAACCTGTTAGGCGTCTCTTCCTACTATCAGATGATCGTCAAAGCGGTGGTGATTTTGCTGGCGGTTCTGGTGGACAACAAAAGCAGTAAATAGCGCTTATCTCTAAGGATACCAAGATGAAAATGAACAAACTGACTGCACTGGCGGTATTGCTCGGCGCCACCCTCAGCACCAATGCGCTGGCAAAAGATACCATTGCGCTGGTGGTTTCTACATTGAACAATCCCTTCTTCGTGTCGCTGAAAGATGGCGCGCAGAAAGAGGCGGATAAACTGGGTTACAACCTGGTAGTGCTGGATTCGCAGAATAACCCGGCAAAAGAGCTGGCGAACGTGCAGGATCTTACCGTACGCGGCGCTAAACTGCTGCTGATCAACCCTACCGATTCCGATGCGGTAGGCAATGCGGTGAAAATGGCGAACCAGGCGAACATTCCGGTTATTACCCTCGACCGTGTCGCATCTCAGGGCAAAGTAATCAGCCACGTCGCTTCTGATAACCGTTTCGGCGGCAAAATGGCCGGTGACTTTATCGCGAAAAAAGTAGGTGAGAACGCAAAGATCATTGAATTGCAGGGTATCGCCGGAACTTCCGCAGCGCGTGAGCGTGGCGAAGGCTTCCAGCAGGCTGCTACAGCACATAAATTCCAGGTGCTGGCCAGCCAGCCGGCTGACTTTGATCGCACCAAAGGGCTGAACGTCATGCAAAACCTGCTGACGGCGCATCCGGAAGTGCAGGCCGTGTTCGCGCAGAATGATGAAATGGCATTAGGTGCGTTACGAGCATTGCAAACTGCCGGTAAATCTGATGTGGTGGTCGTGGGCTTCGACGGCACCGCAGACGGGGTTAAGGCCGTTGAAGGCGGCAAACTGGCCGCGACCGTAGCGCAGATGCCGGAAAAGATTGGTCAGGTAGGCGTACAGACCGCTGATAAAGCGTTAAAAGGCGAGAAAGTACAGGCTATCAATCCGGTCGATCTGAAACTGGTCACCAAATAACAAAGAAAAGCATGGCACCGCGCCACCGTCAGGTGGCGCACTTTTCTGGATGAACCCCGAATGACGCAATCCGCTAAACTCGCTGTACTTGGCAGTATTAATGCCGATCATATTTTAAACCTCTCCCAGTTTCCCCGTCCCGGCGAAACGGTGATCGGGAAGCAGTATCAGGTCGCCTTTGGCGGAAAAGGTGCGAACCAGGCGGTAGCCGCTGGACGTAGCGGGGCGAATATCGCTTTTATCGCCTGTACCGGCGCGGATGATATCGGCGAGCGTATCCGTCAGCAGCTGGCGGCGGATCGCATTGATACCGCGCCGGTTTCCGTCATCGAAGGGGAAACGACCGGCGTAGCGCTGATCTTCGTTAATGGCGAAGGTGAAAACAGTATCGGTATTCATGCCGGTGCGAATGCCGCGTTAACGCCTGAAGTCGTTATGCAGCATCAACAGGTTATTGCTGATGCCTCCGCGCTGTTAATGCAGCTGGAATCACCGCTGGAAAGCGTGCTGGCGGCGGCGAAAATCGCCCGGCAGCATCAGACACGTGTGATACTCAACCCGGCTCCTGCCGCTTCGTTGTCAGATGAATTGCTGGCGCTGGTGGATATGATCACGCCCAACGAAACGGAAGCAGAAATGCTGACCGGTATCGCCGTTAAAAGCGATGAAGACGCCGCACGTGCCGCTGCCGTGCTGCATGAAAAAGGTATCGGGCAGGTACTGATTACGTTGGGAAGCCGCGGCGTGTGGCTGAGTGAAAATGGCAACGGCAGCCGTATACCAGGTTTTCGCGTACAGGCGGTAGATACTATCGCGGCTGGAGATACCTTTAACGGCGCGCTGATTACCGCGTTGCTGGAGCAGCAGCCAATGCCTGACGCGGTACGCTTTGCCCATGCGGCGGCAGCAATTGCCGTAACGCGCCCGGGTGCGCAACCGTCGGTGCCCTGGCGGGAAGAGATTGACCGCTTTTTACAGCAGCAGGGGTAAGCTGATTGGCTACGATGAAAGATGTCGCCCGCATGGCGGGCGTCTCCACCTCCACTGTTTCGCACGTTATCAACAACAACCGTTTTGTCAGCGAGGCGATCCGGGAAAAAATTGAGGCGGCGATCCGTGAGCTCAACTACGCGCCATCGGCGCTGGCGCGCAGCCTGAAGATCAATCAAACCCACACCATTGGAATGTTGCTCACCGCCAGCAGTAACCCGTTTTACGCTGAAGTGGTGCGCGGCGTGGAAAACAGTTGCTACGAGCGCGGTTACAGCCTGGTGTTGTGCAATACCGAAGGTGATGAAGAGCGGATGAATCGTAGCCTGGAAACGCTGCTGCAAAAGCGCGTCGATGGCCTGCTAATCATGTGTACTGAAAGCCATCTGCCATCAGTTGATATTCTGACGCGCTATCCCGGCATTCCTTCCGTTATGATGGACTGGGCACCTTTTGAAGGCGACAGCGATATTATTCAGGACAACTCGTTATTGGGTGGCGAGCTGGCAGCCAACTACCTTATCGCTCGTGGCTATCAGCGTATTGCCTGCATTGCCGGGCCGCTGGATAAAACGCCTGCCTGCCTGCGGCTGGAGGGCTTTAAAAAAGCGATAACTGCTGCCGGTCTGCCTTTACCGGCGGAATATATCGTCAACGGCGATTTTGAATTTCAGGGCGGGTTTAACGGCATGAACGCACTGCTGGCCTGCAAAATCCGTCCACAGGCGGTATTTACCAGCAATGATGCAATGGCGGTCGGTGCCTATCATGCACTTTATCAGGCGGGGCTGCGTATCCCGGAAGATATGGCCATTATGGGCTACGACAATATTGAACTGGCGCGCTATATGACGCCGCCGCTAACCACTATTCATCAACCTAAAGATGAGCTGGGTGAACTGGCGATCGATACGTTGATTCATCGAATGAAAGCGCCCGGCGCCAGCCAGCAGAAACTGGTACTGACGCCTGAGCTTATTGAGCGACACTCGGTGGTGCGTTAAGCCTTCTTGCGACGCTTCTCTCGATCGCTGATTAAATGGCGACCGTCGCCTGGCTTCAGCAGCATAAAGACTGACGCTGACAGGATGGTTACCAGACCCATCGTCAGGAATGTTGAATGGAACTGCTCGACGGTGGTGCCACCGACGTTTTCATAAAAACGCAGCACGGCAGCGCTGACGGCCACGCCGAAGCCGATCGCCAGCTGCTGTGTTACTGCCAGCATACTGTTGCCGCTGCTGGCGTTCTCATCGGTTAAATCGGCCAGCGTAATAGTGTTCATGGCGGTAAACTGCGTCGACATCACCATCCCCAGTAAAAACAGCGGCAACAGCAGCACGGCAATATGCATTCCCGGCGACTGGAAGGCGAAGCTGGCGATAAACAGGCCGATGGTTATCGTAACGGCGACCAGGGTGGTGCGATATCCCAACCTGCGCAGTACGCTGGTTACCGTCGATTTCGCCAGCATCGAGCCAATCGCCGTCGGCGCCATCATGCAGCCAGCGATAATCGCCGAATAGCCAAATCCTACCTGCAACATTAGCGGCATCAGAAAAGGTACGCAGCCGGTGCCAAGCCGCGAAGCGACATTGCCCAAAATGCCGATTGAGAAAGTGCGGGTTTTAAACATCGGCAGGCCAATCAGCGGCGAGGGGTGGCGGCGCGCATGCATAATATAGAACAGTAACAGCAGAATACCGCTCAGCAGCACGGCAATAGCGATAGCGCTGGTAACTATTTTTTCGCCAAACAGTTCAAGACCGCATGACAGCAGCACCAGGCCAAACCCAAACAGAATGAAGCCCAGCGTGTCAAAACGGCGGCGCGGCGTCGTGAAATCAGGCATATATTTGCGCGCATAGGCGATACCTAGAATACCGATAGGGATATTGATTAAGAATATCCAGTGCCAGGTGGCCCAGGTCACAAGGATGCCGCCGAGCAGAGGCCCAACGACCGGGCCAACCAACCCTGGCAGCGTGACAAAGTTCAGCACCGGCAGTAGCTCGCTACGCGGATAGGCGCGTAATAATGCCAGACGAGCAACCGGCATCATCATGGCACCGCCGACGCCCTGAATGATTCGGGAGATGACGAGCATCGTTAGCGAGTTGGAAAGGGCACAGGCTAAAGAGCCGAGGGTAAAAAGAGAAACGGCGATGATAAAGATTTTACGCGTGCCGTAGCGATCCGCTAACCAGCCACTAACGGGAATCAGCATGGCAACCGTCAGGGTATAACTGATAACCGCAGATTGCATTGCCAGTGGAGAGCGTTGCAGGCTATCGGCTATCGCCGGGAGAGCGGTATTTAATATCGTCGCATCGAGCGCCTGCATAAAAAAGGCCATCGCAGCAATCCAGGGGAGTCCGGCCATACTGCGTGCGGATTTGATCATTAAGCTTCCTTCTTCTTGATTACAGCCAAAAAGAAAAATCGGCAGAGAAATAGAGGATAGCATCAGGCAAAGCGCGGCACTTTGCTAAAAACACATCATAAAAAAGGACGGTTTGCTTAATAAAACAGCGGAAAAATGATGATTCATGCAGTTTTGTCCAAAAAAGAAACACTCAATCGTTTTTTTGCGATTAGTACTTGTCAGCCGAAAAGAACTCCCTATAATGCGCCTCCACTGACACGGCACAACGGCTTCTGAGTCGGCCTGGTCAGGCGGTTCAGCGGTTCTGAATCGCCGGAGAAAAACTTCCCGAAAAAGGGGTTGACTCTGAAAGAGGAAAGCGTAATATACGCCACCTCGCAACACGGCGAAGCGCCCTGTTGCACTGCTCTTTAACAATTTATCAGACAATCTGTGTGGGCACTCACGGAACGGATATCGCAAACTAATTGCAGTATCAAAGTCTCTGAGTGAACACGTAATTCATTACGACGTTTTTCTCTGAGCATCAGACTTTAATTGAAGAGTTTGATCATGGCTCAGATTGAACGCTGGCGGCAGGCCTAACACATGCAAGTCGAACGGTAGCGGGAAGAAGCTTGCTTCTTTGCCGACGAGTGGCGGACGGGTGAGTAATGTCTGGGAAACTGCCCGATGGAGGGGGATAACCACTGGAAACGGTGGCTAATACCGCATAACGTCTTCGGACCAAAGTGGGGGACCTTCGGGCCTCACGCCATCGGATGTGCCCAGATGGGATTAGCTTGTTGGTGGGGTAACGGCTCACCAAGGCGACGATCCCTAGCTGGTCTGAGAGGATGACCAGCCACACTGGAACTGAGACACGGTCCAGACTCCTACGGGAGGCAGCAGTGGGGAATATTGCACAATGGGCGCAAGCCTGATGCAGCCATGCCGCGTGTATGAAGAAGGCCTTCGGGTTGTAAAGTACTTTCAGCGGGGAGGAAGGGGTGAGCCTTAATACGGTTCGTCATTGACGTTACCCGCAGAAGAAGCACCGGCTAACTCCGTGCCAGCAGCCGCGGTAATACGGAGGGTGCAAGCGTTAATCGGAATTACTGGGCGTAAAGCGCACGCAGGCGGTCTGTCAAGTCGGATGTGAAATCCCCGGGCTCAACCCGGGAACTGCATCCGAAACTGGCAGGCTTGAGTCTCGTAGAGGGGGTAGAATTCCAGGTGTAGCGGTGAAATGCGTAGAGATCTGGAGGAATACCGGTGGCGAAGGCGGCCCCTGGACGAAGACTGACGCTCAGGTGCGAAAGCGTGGGGAGCAAACAGGATTAGATACCCTGGTAGTCCACGCCGTAAACGATGTCGACTTGGAGGCTGTGAGCTTGACTCGTGGCTTCCGGAGCTAACGCGTTAAGTCGACCGCCTGGGGAGTACGGCCGCAAGGTTAAAACTCAAATGAATTGACGGGGCCCGCACAAGCGGTGGAGCATGTGGTTTAATTCGATGCAACGCGAAGAACCTTACCTGGTCTTGACATCCACGGAAGACTGCAGAGATGCGGTTGTGCCTTCGGGAGCCGTGAGACAGGTGCTGCATGGCTGTCGTCAGCTCGTGTTGTGAAATGTTGGGTTAAGTCCCGCAACGAGCGCAACCCTTATCCTTTGTTGCCAGCGCGTGATGGCGGGAACTCAAAGGAGACTGCCGGTGATAAACCGGAGGAAGGTGGGGATGACGTCAAGTCATCATGGCCCTTACGACCAGGGCTACACACGTGCTACAATGGCGCATACAAAGAGAAGCGACCTCGCGAGAGCAAGCGGACCTCACAAAGTGCGTCGTAGTCCGGATCGGAGTCTGCAACTCGACTCCGTGAAGTCGGAATCGCTAGTAATCGTGGATCAGAATGCCACGGTGAATACGTTCCCGGGCCTTGTACACACCGCCCGTCACACCATGGGAGTGGGTTGCAAAAGAAGTAGGTAGCTTAACCTTCGGGAGGGCGCTTACCACTTTGTGATTCATGACTGGGGTGAAGTCGTAACAAGGTAACCGTAGGGGAACCTGCGGTTGGATCACCTCCTTACCAGCGGATACCATTCGGTGAAGTGCTCACACAGATTGTCTGATAGAAAGCATGAGCAAGGCGTCTTGCGAAGCAGACTCAGTGTCCCCTTCGTCTAGAGGCCCAGGACACCGCCCTTTCACGGCGGTAACAGGGGTTCGAATCCCCTAGGGGACGCCACTTGCTGGTACGTAAGTGAAAGTTACCTGCCCCCATATCTTAAAACTGACTTTAGCGAGTCGGCTTTAAGATATTGCTCTTTAACAATCCGGAACAAGCTGAAAATTTGAAAGAGCGGCTTTTTTACAGAAGCCGTTCAGAGTCTCTCAATTTCTCGCGCCGGTAAGTGTCTCACGAGACGCTTGCGGGTTGTGAGGTTAAGCGACGAAGCGTACACGGTGGATGCCCTGGCAGTCAGAGGCGATGAAGGGCGTGCTAATCTGCGATAAGCGCCGGCAAGGTGATATGAACCGCAATAACCGGCGATACCCGAATGGGGAAACCCAGTGCAATCCGTTGCACTATCATGTCATGAATACATAGTGGCATGAGGCGAACCGGGGGAACTGAAACATCTAAGTACCCGAGGAAAAGAAATCAACCGAGATTCCCTGAGTAGCGGCGAGCGAACGGGGAAGAGCCCAGAACCTGAATCAGCGCGTGTGTTAGTGGAAGCGTCTGGAAAGGCGCACGGTACAGGGTGACAGTCCCGTACACAAAAGCGCATGCGCTGTGAGTTCGACGAGTAGGGCGGGACACGTGGTATCCTGTCTGAACATGGGGGGACCATCCTCCAAGGCTAAATACTCCTGACTGACCGATAGTGAACCAGTACCGTGAGGGAAAGGCGAAAAGAACCCCGGCGAGGGGAGTGAAACAGAACCTGAAACCGTGTACGTACAAGCAGTGGGAGCCTACTTGTTAGGTGACTGCGTACCTTTTGTATAATGGGTCAGCGACTTATATTCTGTAGCAAGGTTAACCGCATAGGGGAGCCGAAGGGAAACCGAGTCTTAACCGGGCGCTAAGTTGCAGGGTATAGACCCGAAACCCGGTGATCTAGCCATGGGCAGGTTGAAGGTTGGGTAACACTAACTGGAGGACCGAACCGACTAATGTTGAAAAATTAGCGGATGACCTGTGGCTGGGGGTGAAAGGCCAATCAAACCGGGAGATAGCTGGTTCTCCCCGAAAGCTATTTAGGTAGCGCCTCGTGAATTCATCTCCGGGGTAGAGCACTGTTTCGGCTAGGGGGCCATCCCGGCTTACCAACCCGATGCAAACTGCGAATACCGGAGAATGTTATCACGGGAGACACACGGCGGGTGCTAACGTCCGTCGTGAAGAGGGAAACAACCCAGACCGCCAGCTAAGGTCCCAAAGTCATGGTTAAGTGGGAAACGATGTGGGAAGGCCCAGACAGCCAGGATGTTGGCTTAGAAGCAGCCATCATTTAAAGAAAGCGTAATAGCTCACTGGTCGAGTCGGCCTGCGCGGAAGATGTAACGGGGCTAAACCATGCACCGAAGCTGCGGCAGCGACACGTAAGTGTTGTTGGGTAGGGGAGCGTTCTGTAAGCCTGCGAAGGTGTGCTGTGAGGCATGCTGGAGGTATCAGAAGTGCGAATGCTGACATAAGTAACGATAAAGCGGGTGAAAAGCCCGCTCGCCGGAAGACCAAGGGTTCCTGTCCAACGTTAATCGGGGCAGGGTGAGTCGACCCCTAAGGCGAGGCCGAAAGGCGTAGTCGATGGGAAACGGGTTAATATTCCCGTACTCGGCGTTACTGCGAAGGGGGGACGGAGAAGGCTATGTTGGCCGGGCGACGGTTGTCCCGGTTTAAGCGTGTAGGCTGAGCATCCAGGCAAATCCGGATGCTTAAGGCTGAGGCGTGATGACGAGGCGCTACGGCGCTGAAGCAACAAATGCCCTGCTTCCAGGAAAAGCCTCTAAGCTCCAGGTAACGCGGAATCGTACCCCAAACCGACACAGGTGGTCAGGTAGAGAATACCAAGGCGCTTGAGAGAACTCGGGTGAAGGAACTAGGCAAAATGGTGCCGTAACTTCGGGAGAAGGCACGCTGGCGCGTAGGTGAGGGGACTTGCTCCCGGAGCCGAGGCCAGTCGAAGATACCAGCTGGCTGCAACTGTTTATTAAAAACACAGCACTGTGCAAACACGAAAGTGGACGTATACGGTGTGACGCCTGCCCGGTGCCGGAAGGTTAATTGATGGGGTCAGCGGCAACGCGAAGCTCTTGATCGAAGCCCCGGTAAACGGCGGCCGTAACTATAACGGTCCTAAGGTAGCGAAATTCCTTGTCGGGTAAGTTCCGACCTGCACGAATGGCGTAATGATGGCCAGGCTGTCTCCACCCGAGACTCAGTGAAATTGAACTCGCTGTGAAGATGCAGTGTACCCGCGGCAAGACGGAAAGACCCCGTGAACCTTTACTACAGCTTGACACTGAACACCGGTCCTTGATGTGCAGGATAGGTGGGAGGCTTTGAAGCGCGGACGCCAGTCCGCGTGGAGCCGCCCTTGAAATACCACCCTTTAATGGCTGGTGTTCTAACGTAGGCCCGTAATCCGGGCTGCGGACAGTGTCTGGTGGGTAGTTTGACTGGGGCGGTCTCCTCCCAAAGCGTAACGGAGGAGTACGAAGGTCAGCTAATCACGGTCGGACATCGTGAGGTTAGTGCAATGGCATAAGCTGGCTTGACTGCGAGAGTGACGGCTCGGGCAGGTGCGAAAGCAGGTCATAGTGATCCGGTGGTTCTGAATGGAAGGGCCATCGCTCAACGGATAAAAGGTACTCCGGGGATAACAGGCTGATACCGCCCAAGAGTTCATATCGACGGCGGTGTTTGGCACCTCGATGTCGGCTCATCACATCCTGGGGCTGAAGTAGGTCCCAAGGGTATGGCTGTTCGCCATTTAAAGTGGTACGCGAGCTGGGTTTAGAACGTCGTGAGACAGTTCGGTCCCTATCTGCCGTGGGCGCTGGAAGACTGAGAGGGGTTGCTCCTAGTACGAGAGGACCGGAGTGAACGCACCGCTGGTGTACGGGTTGTCATGCCAATGGCACTGCCCGGTAGCTACGTGCGGAAGAGATAAGTGCTGAAAGCATCTAAGCACGAAACTTGCCTCGAGATGAGTCTTCCCTGAGGCCTTTGAGCCTCCTGAAGGGACGTTGAAGACGACGACGTTGATAGGCCGGGTGTGTAAGCGCAGCGATGCGTTGAGCTGACCGGTACTAATGACCCGTGAGGCTTAACCTTACAACGCCGGAAGCGTTTTGGGGAAAGAGAGAGACGCGAGAATTTTCAGTTTGTTCACCGGATTAAAGCATCAAGCGGGAGCGGGTAAAAGCGCGTTCCGGCGACAAGAATTTGCCTGGCGGCGAGAGCGCGGTGGTCCCACCTGACCCCATGCCGAACTCAGAAGTGAAACGCCGCAGCGCCGATGGTAGTGTGGGGCTTCCCCATGCGAGAGTAGGGAACTGCCAGGCATCAAACAAACGACGGAGCCCCGGCGAAAGCCGGGGCTTTTTCGTCTCTGCAATATCCAGGTTTTCCTTTCCTTTTTCCTGCCGGGAAAATTTTCACCCTGTTTTTTATGATCAACAGACCCTTGCGGATAAGCGTCTTCCCCCATCGCCAGACGCTATCTCAACAACTCAAATATCTATACTGCTGCCGTTAATATGGTTAAGCCATTGAATAATAAAAGCAGCGATCTGCTGCGGATTATTCAAATCCAGTAGTGGAACAGTTAGCGTTATATCCAGCGATTCATCACTGGCGACCGCAATTACCCTCTCATCCAGCAGTGTTTCCCAGTCCGCGTCGGTATGGTGCTGACCAGATTGTCTACGCCACAGCAGAATACGTGGGATCGGCTCATCCTTAAAACCCTCAACCAACACAATATCCAGCGTACGCGCATCCATTTGACTTACCAGCCAGCTAAAATCAGGATCCTGTTCATCCGGCGTTTCCATCATTAATGCCCAGCGCTGTTTACTGGCGACCAATACCTGATCGGCACCCGCTTTACGTAATTCGTAGCTGTCTTTGCCCGGCGTATCGACATCCATATTATGATGCGTATGTTTAATCAATCCAGGGCGAACACCGCGCTGTTTAAGCAAGGGAATCAATTTCTTAAGCAGCGTTGTTTTTCCGGTTCCGCTCCAGGCTGCAATAGCCAGTATCGGTAGCATTACGCTTTCTCCTCATAATGGCGAAGATCGTCGGGAGTATTTATGTTAACGAATGCCTGCTCTTCGTCATCGAACTCCACTGCATGACCGCCAGCCTGAAGTAAAAAATGCATGACGCGCCGTTCGCCGCTGTCCAGATAATCAATCAGCTGAGGAACAAGGCTACGATGTACCAAAGACAGCGCCGGATGATCGCGGTGATGCGATCGTACCCATACCGCAGGAGCCTGCTCTTTTTGCTGCCAGAGCCGTGTAACATAATCTTCAGGAATAAAAGGCGTATCACAGGCAGAAAAGGCAATCCATGCGCTTTCAATTTGCTGAAAAGCGCTGAGCATTCCGGCTAACGGACCAGGGTAATCGGGTAACGTATCGCTAATCACTCGTAGCCGATTCCGTTGATATACTTCCAGATGCCGGTTTGCGCTGATGCTTACCTCATGAACCTGGGGTGCCAGCCGCTGCCAGACATGCAGCCATAACGGTTTACCCCACAGCGTTAATTGCGCCTTATCTTGTCCTCCCATGCGGCTGCTCCGCCCGCCTGCCAGAATTACGCCAGCTACTGTCGTTCGCCAATCGCTCACGTTTAAAACCTCTCTTTTATTATGGTGATAACCCTGCTAACGTAAGTGCCCGATAAATCGTTATGGATAACAATATGAAATACCATCGACTGAATGAGCTGCTGGAGCTGCTACAGCCAGCCTGGCAAACCGAGCCGGACCTTAACCTGCTGCAATTTTTGCAAAAACTGGCGGAAGAGTCAGGCTTTGACGGCCCGCTGCATACGCTAACTGATGATATCCTGATCTATCATCTGAAAATGCGTGGTGCCGATAAGCAAGAAGCGATTCCTGGCCTAAAAAAAGATTATGAAGATGATTTTAAAACGGCGCTGCTTCGTGCGCGTGGCATAATTAAAGATTAATCTTTCCGGCCTTCTGTCGGGCCGGCCAATCGGTGTTATTCTTACCCGCTTCTGGCACTAAGCAGAGATGCACGATGGAAAACACCGCCTTTCATTTTCACACCCTTAATCCTGATACCATAATCGATGCGCTCTGGGATACCGGTCTGCGTGTCGATTCAGGCCTGACCGCGCTTAACAGCTATGAAAATCGCGTTTACCAGTTCTCCGATGAGGAGAAGCGGCGCTACGTAGTTAAGTTCTATCGTCCACAGCGCTGGAATCGCGAGCAGATTGAAGAAGAACATCAGTTTGCGCTGGAATTACAGCAGGATGACGTACCGCTGGCCGCGCCGTTAATGCTTAACGGCAGTACGCTACATCAGCACGATGGCTTTTGGTTTGCGGTATTTCCCAGCCTGGGCGGGCGACAATATGAAACAGATAACGAAGATCAACTGGAAGCCGTAGGGCGCTTTATCGCCCGCATTCATCAATGCGGCGAGCGCAAACCTTTTCACGTCCGTCCCACCATTGGTCTGCAAGAATACCTTAATGAGCCCGCCCTGATTTTGCAGCAAAGCAGTCTGGTACCAAAGGCGTTAAAAGAAACATTAAGTAATACTATTGCTCAGCTAAGCAAAACTTTACAAGATTGCTGGCATACTGACTGGACGCCGCTGCGTCTGCATGGTGATTGTCACCCAGGTAATATTCTGTGGCGCGACGGTCCGCTCTTCGTTGATTTAGACGATGCGCGCAGCGGGCCTGCGGTACAGGATCTGTGGATGCTTATTAATGGCGATCGGCAACAGCAGCGTATCCAGTGGGATATTTTGCTTGAAGCGTATGGGGAATTCAGGGAGTTTGATATTAATGAATTGTCACTGATTGAGCCTTTACGCGCTATGCGCATGGTTTATTATCTGGCGTGGATTGTTCGACGCTGGCAGGATCCTGCTTTTCCGCGCAGTTTTCCGTGGATGACGGAAGAGGATTTCTGGCGCAGGCAAATTGCCTCTTTTAAAGAGCAAAATAACTTGTTACAGCAGCCGCCACTGCGGTTAATGCCTGAATACTGATATTTGTTTAAGGAGATGGACTTAAAATGAAAAAATTATGGCTTGCGCTGGTTGGTCTTGTTCTGGCGTTTAGTGCCTCAGCCGCACAGTTTACCGATGGAAAGCAGTACGTCACGCTGGATAAGCCAGTTGCGGGTGAACCGCAGGTGATGGAGTTCTTTTCGTTTTTCTGCCCCCACTGTTATCAGTTTGAAGAAGTTTTTCACGTTGGCGATGCCGTAAAGAAAAATTTGCCGCAGGATGTGAAAATGACTAAATATCACGTTGATTTCCTGGGTGCTGAAATGGGGCCGGTCCTGACGCATGCCTGGGCAGTCGCTATGGCTCTGGGTGTTGAAGATAAAGTCTCTCCGCCGATTTTCGAAGGTATTCAGAAAACCCAAACCATTAACGATCCAGCCAGCCTCAAAACCGTCTTCGTTAAGGCTGCAGGCATTACGCCAGAAGAATATGATGCCGCCTGGAACAGCTTTGCGGTAAAAGCGCTGGTAGCCCAGCAGCAGAAAGCGGCAGCGGATGTGGATCTGCGTGGCGTACCGGCAATGTTTGTGAATGGCAAATACATGGTTAACAATGGCGGCCTCGATACAGACTCAGTGGATAGCTTCGTTCAGCAATATGCCAACGTGGTAAAATTCCTCGTCAACAAAAAGTAAAAACGATCTAAAAAAGACGCCGGTGACCCCGGCGTTTTTTTATTCATGCAGTATACTTTCCCCTGAGCCTGATGAAAAAATGACCGCTTGCTCGGATCGAGAGTGAATTTAAACCTGAAGATCCGGGTACTTTCAGGATCGTCCATATTTATATCCACATTTGATCTGAATTAATTTTCACGATGGCGCGATCTTTTCGATGATCCAAACCAATGATTTTTAATGATTAATTTTACCGCTTTTTTGTATATCTGCGTAAATAACAATACGTTAGTATTTTTGCACACAAAGTTATCCACAGGTAATGCAGCCGACCGCTGCGCTTTTTTCCAGAGCTAACGCTAAACTTCCGTCCAGGTTATTTCATTTTTGTCCGTGTCATGTGGCATCCTTATGCTATATCAACGATCATCCTGGAACGTGAAAACTTATGGCTCAAATTGCAGAAAACCCTTTGATTCTGGTAGATGGATCCTCCTACCTTTATCGCGCTTATCACGCCTTTCCGCCGCTGACCAACAGCGCTGGTGAGCCGACCGGAGCGATGTACGGCGTTCTCAACATGCTGCGCAGCTTATTGTTGCAGTATAAGCCCAGCCATGTTGCCGTAGTGTTTGATGCAAAAGGCAAAACGTTCCGTGACGAACTGTTTGAACATTACAAATCCCATCGCCCGCCCATGCCTGACGACCTGCGTGCACAAATTGAGCCGCTGCATAATATGGTGCGTGCAATGGGGCTGCCGCTGCTGGCGGTTTCCGGCGTAGAGGCGGATGACGTCATCGGTACGCTGGCATTGCAGGCGGAAAAGCAGGGGCGCGCGGTGCTAATCAGCACTGGTGATAAAGATATGGCGCAGCTGGTGACGCCCAATATCACGCTAATTAATACCATGAATAACGCCATCCTCGGCCCGGAAGAGGTAAAGGATAAATATGGTATCCCGCCTGAACTGATTATTGATTTCCTCGCGCTGATGGGCGATTCCTCTGACAATATTCCGGGTGTACCTGGCGTTGGCGAAAAAACGGCCCAAGCGCTATTACAGGGATTAGGCGGTATCCAGACGCTGTATGAAAATCTGGATAAAGTGGCCGATTTAAGCTTCCGTGGCGCGAAAACCATGGCGGCTAAGCTGGAGCAAAATAAAGAAGTGGCGCTGCTTTCTTACCAGCTTGCCACGATTAAAACGGATGTCGAGCTGGAAGTAGGCTGTGAACAGCTGACGGTAAACGATCCTGACATAGAAACGCTGCTTGGCCTGTTCCGTCATTATGAATTTCGCCGTTGGATTAGCGATCTGGAAGAAGGCAAATGGCTACAGGGGCGGAAAAGCGGAGCCAGCGTGCAGAAAACATTGGCTGATGTGGCAGAAACGCAGCCGGAAAGCACCAGCGTACTTTCTTCAGATGGCTACGTTACCATCCTTGATGAAGAGACGTTCGACAGCTGGCTGAAGAAGCTACAGGAAAGCGCGCTGTTTGCCTTCGATCTGGAGACCGATTCGCTCGATACGCTTACCGCCAATATTATCGGCCTCTCTTTTGCTATCGCTCCCGGCGAGGCTGCCTATTTGCCGGTAGCGCATGATTATCTTGATGCGCCCGATCAATTAGATCGCAACGCGGTGCTGGCACGTCTTAAACCGCTGCTTGAGGACGAGCGGCTGCTGAAGGTAGGGCAGAACCTCAAATTCGATCGTAGCGTGCTGAAAAATTATGATATCGAACTGGGCGGCATTAAGTTCGATACTATGCTTGAATCCTACATGCTGAACAGCGTGGTTGGTAAGCATGATATGGACAGCCTGGCGGCGCGTTGGCTGAACCATAAAACGGTGACCTTCACTGAAATCGCAGGCAAGGGTAAAAACCAGCTCACTTTTAACCAGATCGCGCTGGAGCAGGCGGCACATTATGCAGCGGAAGATGCGGACGTCACGCTACAGCTGCACCTGAAAATGTGGCCGGAGCTGGAAAAAGAAGCCGGGCCGAAGAAAGTGTTTGAAGAAATCGAGATGCCGCTGCTGACGGTCATCTCGCGCATAGAACGCAACGGCGTATTAATCGATCAAAATATTCTGGCCAGGCATTCTCAGGAGTTGACTATACGCCTGAAAGAGCTGGAAGAAAAAGCGCATGAACTGGCAGGCGAGCCGTTTAACCTCTCCTCGCCTAAGCAGCTGCAAACTATTCTGTTTGAAAAGCAGGGCATCAAACCTACGAAAAAAACGCCGGGTGGCGCGCCTTCTACCAGTGAAGAGGTGTTGGCGGAGCTGGCGCTGGATTACCCACTGCCTAAGGTTATCCTTGAACATCGCGGGCTATCGAAACTGAAATCTACCTATACCGATAAGCTGCCGCAGATGATTAACCCGCGCACCGGGCGCGTGCATACTTCGTATCAGCAGGCGGTAACCGCAACCGGGCGTCTTTCTTCTACCGATCCTAACCTGCAAAACATACCGGTGCGTAATGATGAAGGACGGCGTATTCGCCAGGCTTTTATTGCATCGAAAGGTTGCCGTATTGTTGCGGCTGACTACTCACAGATTGAACTGCGCATCATGGCCCACCTCTCGCAGGATGATGGTCTGCTGGCCGCCTTCGCGGAAGGTCAGGATATCCACCGCGCTACGGCCGCAGAAGTTTTCGGCGTCAGCGTTGATAAGGTAACCAGTGAACAGCGCCGTAGTGCGAAAGCCATTAACTTTGGGCTGATTTACGGTATGAGTGCTTTCGGCCTGTCACGCCAGCTGAATATTGGGGCGGGCGAGGCGAAAGTCTATATGGATCGCTATTTCGAGCGTTATCCCGGCGTGCTGACCTATATGGAAAATACCCGTAAGCAGGCATCAGAGCAGGGTTATGTCTCTACGCTGGACGGACGTCGGTTGTGGCTGCCCGATATCAAATCCGCCAACGCAATTCGCCGTAAGGCGGCGGAACGCGCGGCGATTAACGCACCGATGCAGGGAACGGCGGCAGATATCATCAAGCGTGCAATGATTGATGTTGATGCCTGGCTGCGGCAGCCGGATGCCCCGCAGGTCACAATGATTATGCAGGTTCACGATGAACTGGTATTTGAAGTACGTGAAGAGGATATCGAGACGGCCAGCGCCAAAATCCGCCAGCTAATGGAAAACAGTATGAAGCTGGATGTGCCGCTGCGAGTCGATATCGGCGTAGGCGACAACTGGGATCAGGCGCACTAACCGTTGTTTAAGCCTGTTATTGTGGCAGGCTGATTCACCTTTGCCGATACTGATGCCTTTTTATTCAATGCGTTAAAAAGATAAAGGTCTCGCGGCTAACCACTTTTTTAGTAATTAAGCTACAGACATGAACCGGTTATGTGACGTCTGTTAAGAAAAAACTGCTGATTTATGAAAATTAACTACAAAAAATTCTTTGTGCGTCAGAAAAAATCAGGTAAAGTTTAAGACGTAGGGTACAGAGGTAAGATGTTCTATCTTTCAGACCTTTTACTTCACGTAATCGGATTTGGCTGAATATTAGCCGCCCCAGTCATTCTGTGACTGGGGCGTTTTTTATGGTGCTGCTTGCGACAAGGAATGCGCACCCGGCTGCGCATTCCTATCCTGTTTTACTCAGCCGCTTCGCCATTTAACGGGCTGAACCAGCTATCCAGCTTTTGCCGCAGTTTATCGACACCCATTTTCTTCAGCGAAGAGAAAATCTCAACCTGCACATCGCCCATAAAGGCTAATGAGGCTTCCCGTACCATGCTTAGCTGGCTTTTACGTGCGCCGGAAGCAAGTTTATCCGCCTTGGTCAGCAATACCAGGACTGGTATCTGACTTTGTACCGCCCATTCAATCATCTGCTGATCGAGATCTTTCATGGGATGACGAATATCCATAAGTACCACCAGCCCTTTCAGACATTCGCGTTTTTGCAGATATTCGCCCAGCGCACGTTGCCATTTGCGCTTCATCTCTTCCGGTACTTCAGCGTAACCATAGCCAGGAAGATCCACGAGCCGTGCGCCTTCAGCAACCTGAAACAGGTTGATCAGCTGTGTACGTCCTGGTGTTTTACTGGTACGCGCCAGGTTTTTCTGATTCGTCAACGTATTGAGGGCACTGGACTTACCCGCATTTGAACGTCCTGCAAAAGCCACTTCGATACCGTTATCAGCCGGAAGATGACGAATATCCGGGGCGCTGGTAACAAAGTGGGTAACGTGATAATTCAAGCCAGACAAAATAGCGGCTCCTGAAGCGTTCATTGAATTTGATGGCGTGATTATACCCTTAAAGCGACTAAAGCGCTTGCTGGCCAGCTTTATGAAAAAATTTGTAAGATATCTGCCATAGTTATTGCCAGCTATCGACGTTAGTTATTAATCCTTTTTTATTAAATCCTTTATTATTCATGAAGTTAATTTTTTTATTTAAAAAACACCGCTGATAAATGCTGTACGGACCTTGTGACTTTTCCTGTTTCGTCTAAAGTAATTCTCAGAGTTTGGAAAGCTTGCTTCAGGATGAAGCGCTCAAGGATCTCAGGGAAAAGCGGAGCGGGAGTCAGGATCGGGTGCGAAGGAATGTGCCGTCAGGGATAGGGAATTGCTCAGGGTGAGAGCAAACGGCAAAGGGAAAAACCGGGACGTTGATTGCAAAACGGACTTTAAGGAAGGTTGTCCTTCTACGGAAGGTACGAAAAAAGGCGACAGGGTGACCTGTCGCCTTTTTTCTTTGCGCGCTTTCTGCTAGATTCCGCCGCAATTCTATACTAAAGAAAAAAACCGGATAAAAGATGATGAAACCTGCACGTAAGCCGCAGACCAGCGCGGCACCGAAAGTAAAACGTAAGGCGCGTGAAGAGCAAAATCAGGAAGCGCGCGATCGTAAACGCGACAAAAAGCGTCGCGGTCATGCGGCAGGGAGCCGGGCTAATCCTGTGACACAGCAAAACAACAAAGGAAACGCTGCACAGGCAAAAGATCCGCGTATCGGCAGTAAAAAGCCGGTGCCGTTGCTGAAAGAGGGAACCGTTGTTGCCACGCCGGTAAAAAAAGCACCTGTTCAGCAAAAGCCCCTGATGAGTCCGGAAGATGAACTGGCGATGCTGGAAAATGATGAGCGCCTTGATACGCTGCTGGATCGCCTGGAAAACAATGACATGCTGTCGGCAGAAGAACAGGCCTGGCTGGATCAAACGCTTGATCGTATCGACGTGTTGATGGAACAGCTCGGCATCGAGATGGATGATGAGGCGGATGAAGATGCCGATGAGGATATGTATCGTCTGTTAAAAGGCGAGCGTTAAGATTTTCTTATAAAATGACGGGCTGAAGGATTCCTCGACGGTCCGTTATTCAGGTATTACATCATGTTTTGGCCTGGATCAATTATCGCATTTTTATTAGCGTGTTATCTGTTTTGGCTGTTTGTTAGACTACGTCGCCTGACGCAGCTGAAATCCCGGCTGCGCCGAGCTACCGCTAACCGGCAGCGCCAGGCCTCCTTGTTACTGACGCGGCCCGTAAAGCGTCGTAACTGGAAGGAGTAAACATGGCATTGCCGTTAACCGAGTGGGATCAGGCCCTGATCGAAAAATATAACTACGCCGGGCCACGCTATACCTCTTATCCCACTGCGCTGGAGTTCACTGAGGGCTGGAGCGAGGCGGCATTTCAACAGGCTGCCCGGCGCTATCCCGAACGCCCACTTTCTCTTTATATCCATATTCCGTTTTGTCATCGTCTCTGCTATTTCTGTGGTTGTAACAAACAGGTTACCCGACAGATGCACAAGGGCGATCGCTATCTTGACGTGCTGGAACAGGAAATCCGCCAGCGTGCCGCCTTATTCAGTGAACGTAAGGTCATGCAAATGCACTGGGGCGGCGGAACGCCAACCTGGCTGAGTAAAGCACAAATCAGCCGCCTGATGACCATACTGCGCGAATGCTTCTCTTTCAGTGATGAGGCGGAGATCTCTATTGAAGTTGATCCGCGTGAATTAGAGCTGGACGTACTCGATCATCTGCGTTCGCTGGGCTTTAACCGTCTGAGTATGGGCGTGCAGGACTTTAATAAAGTGGTGCAGGAACGGGTTAACCGTGTTCAGGATGAGGCCTTTATCTTCGCGCTGATTGCACGAGCGCGTGAGCTGGGTTTTACCTCCAGCAATATCGATTTGATATATGGCCTGCCTATGCAGACGCCACAAAGCTTCGCCTATACGTTGGAAAAGGTTGCGATGCTGCAACCCGATCGCCTGAGCGTGTTTAACTATGCGCACCTGCCGACGCTGTTTGCCGCTCAGCGGAAAATTAAAGATGATGAACTGCCGAGCGCGGCGCAGAAGCTGGATATTTTACAACAAACTATCGCGACGCTAACCGCGCAGGGCTATCAGTATATCGGGATGGATCACTTTGCGCGCCCTGATGATGAGCTGGCTATTGCACAGCGAGAGGGCAAACTGCATCGCAATTTCCAGGGTTACACTACGCATGGCGACAGCGATCTGTTGGGTATGGGCGTATCCGCCATCAGCATGCTGGGCGACTGTTACGCCCAGAATCAAAAAGATCTGAAAGCGTACTATGCCAGCGTGGAGCAACAGGGGAATGCCTTATGGCGCGGGTTATCGCTGAGCGCGGATGATTGCCTGCGACGTGATGTGATTAAGTCACTTATCTGCAATTTTGCGCTTTCTTTCCATGAGGCAGAAGCGGCAGGCGGTGTGAAATTTACGGACTATTTTGCTGAAGATTTAGCGCTTCTTGCGCCGCTGGCGGAAGACGGGCTGGTGGAGATAAGCAGCGATAGCTTGACGGTAACGCCTAAAGGGCGTTTGCTGATTCGTAACATCTGTATGTGCTTTGATGTTTACATGCGGCAGCGAGCCCGACAGCAGCAATTCTCACGCGTGATTTAAGCTGCGTAACAAAAAGGCCGGTATGTTCCGGCCTTTCTGTTAACTGAAGAAATTAAGCATCACGGCGCATAACACAGCCGCCAGCGCGGTTTGTGGTGAATGACCGAAAGCGGCACCGGTTTCAGCGCTTTGCGAGACCAAATGCATCAGTGATTCAAGCATAATAAACCTCCGGATAACCGCTCAAAATAATACTGAACGGCACCGAAGTGTAAAGCGTAATGCTACTAAAATTGTGCAATAAACAACCTTTTTTGATCTTTTCTGGCTTATTCCATACCCAATTCTTTCAGTTTACGCGTAAGCGTATTACGTCCCCAGCCCAGCAGGCGTGCCGCCTCCTGTTTATGCCCCTGCGTATGGCGCAGTGCGGTAGTGAGCAGAGTACGCTCCAGCTCCGGTTGTGCTTCCGACAACAGATCCTGATGACCGGAACGCAGCGCCCGATCGGCCCATTGCGCAAGCAACGTTGCCCAGCTATCCGGCAGTGATTGTACCGTCGGATCGCTACTGGTGCTTTCAAATAGCTCTGGCGGCAGATCCTGAATCAGCACCTCCTGACCGGCGGCCATTACCGTCAACCAGCGACAGGTGTTTTCCAGCTGGCGCACGTTACCCGACCAGTGCAGACGAGTCAGTGCCGCTTCAGCTTCGGGATGCAGAATTTTGGCCTCAACGCCCAGCTCGCGGGCGGCAACCTGCAGGAAATAGCGCGCCAGGCGCGGTATATCCTCACGACGTTCGCGCAGCGGTGGCAGATGCACACGAATCACATTCAGGCGGTGAAACAGGTCTTCGCGAAACTTGCCTTCCTGTACGCGCCTTTCCAGGTTCTGATGGGTTGCAGCGATAATGCGTACATCCACTTTTACCGGCGCATAGCCGCCAACACGGTAAAACTGCCCGTCAGCCAGTACGCGTAGCAGACGCGTCTGTACGTCGAGCGGCATATCGCCAATTTCATCCAAAAACAGCGTGCCGCCGTCCGCCTGTTCAAAGCGCCCCTGACGAATCTGGTTCGCGCCGGTAAAGGCGCCTTTCTCATGACCGAACAGCTCAGATTCGATGAGATCTTTGGGAATAGCTGCCATATTCAGCGCGATAAACGGTGCCTTGGCGCGTGGACTGTGGCGATGCAGCGCATGTGCTACCAGTTCCTTACCGGTGCCGGACTCACCGTTAATCAATACGCTGATTGAAGATCGCGAAAGGCGGCCAATGATACGAAATACATCCTGCATCGCTGGTGCTTCGCCGATAATATCAGTAGTGGGGCCATTAACCGGCCTGTCTCGCGGCTGCTGCTGCTCCTGATAGTGGCTGATAGCGCGTTCTACCAGCGCAACCGCTTCATCAATATCAAAAGGTTTGGGCAAGTAATCAAAAGCGCCCTGCTGGTAGGCGCTGACGGCGGCGTCCAGATCGGAATGTGCCGTCATAATGATGACCGGCAACATCGGGTGGCGCTGTTTAATCTGTTTCAGTAGTGCAAGGCCATCCATGCCGGGCATACGTATATCTGACAGTAAAACGTCTGGGGTTTTGCTGGCGAGCGCTTCCAGCACGGCATGGCCGCTTTCAAATGTCGTGCAGCTTAAACCAGCTCCGGTCAGTGCGCGTTCAAGCACCCAGCGGATGGAGCTATCGTCATCGACGATCCAAACTATCCCTCGTTGCATAGAAACCTCACTGGCGAATAGGCAGGTAAATGGAAAATTCGGTATGACCGGGCCAACTGCTGAATTCTATTTTTCCTGAATGCTGATCGAGCAGGCTGCGGGCAATAGAGAGGCCCAGCCCGGTGCCACCTTCGCGTCCGCTGACCATAGGGTAGAACAGCGTATCCTGTAGCTGAGTAGGAATGCCCGGCCCGTCATCCACAACATCAATACGCGCTACCAGGCGGTAGCGTACGCCATGCAGCGTGAGCTGGAAGGCGGTACGGGTGCGTATCATAATGGTGCCGCCTGCTTCGCCCAGCGCCTGTAATGCATTACGCACCACGTTCAGTAAAACCTGCTCTATCTGATCGGGATCGTGCGGTAGCTCCGGCAGGCTGGGATCGTAGTCGCGTACTAGCGAAACATTATGCGGTAGCTCCATATTGACCAGGCTCACAACCCGCTCTGCCACCTGATGAATGCTCTGCGTTACATGCATTCCCGGCTGTTGCGGGCCTAACAGACGATCGACCAGGTTACGCAGGCGATCGGCCTGTTCGATAATTACTTTGGTATATTCCGTCAGGGATGGATCGGGCAGGGCTTTTGCCAGCAGCTGAGCCGCACCACGCAGGCCGCCGAGCGGATTTTTAATCTCATGCGCCAGTCCCCGTACCAGATCGCGGGCAGCGACCTGCTGCGCATGTTGAATCTGCTCCTGACTAAGGCGTCGTTGGTTATCCATCGGTGCCATTTCCAGCAGGATCAGGCCGTCAGGCAGACGTTGGGCGGTCAGCGACATAATATGGGCTCGTCCATCCACCACCAGCGTTACTTCGCTGTCGGTAAAGCCCTGGCCTGCGGCCAGACTTTCCTGCATGACGCTAATATTGAGGGAAAAATAGCCCGTCAGCTCCGGCAGCGGCGTACCGAAAAGCTTGCGCGAACTTTGCGCCAGCAGCTGTTGCGCCGCCGGATTGGCGTAGTGAATAACCAGGTCATTATCAACCAGCAGTATGCAGTTAATTAGAGAGTTGAGAATCTGCCCAGCATCGGGCAGCAGGCCAGTTGCCATACAGCGTTCTCCTGCACCGTTTTAGTGCATTATAGTTTCAGGTTTGATAACGCGATATTCCGGCCAGTGGAGAAGCGGAGAAAAAAGCCCATCCGAAGATGGGCTGAAAGTTTCCACGGCAACAAAAACTCAAATCAATTAGACGCTGTAATAGAGCTCGAACTCAACCGGATGCGGCGTCATACGTACACGTTCCATTTCAGACTTACGTAGCTCGATATAGGCATCGATAGCATCGTCAGTAAAGACGCCGCCACGGGTCAGGAATTCACGATCTTCGTTCAGCGCATCGAGCGCTTCTTCCAGAGAGGCCGCTACTTTTGGAATTTCTGCCTCTTCTTCCGGCGGCAGGTCATACAGGTTTTTGTCCATCGCATCGCCAGGATGGATTTTGTTGATAACGCCGTCGAGGCCAGCCATCAGCAGTGCAGCAAAAGCCAGGTACGGGTTAGCAGCCGGATCCGGGAAACGAGCTTCAATACGACGCGCTTTCGGGCTGGCAACTACCGGGATACGGATAGAAGCTGAGCGGTTACGTGCAGAGTAAGCCAGCATGACCGGTGCTTCATAACCCGGAACCAGACGTTTATAAGAGTTGGTGGTCGGGTTAGCCAGAGCGTTGATCGCCTTCGCATGTTTAATCACACCGCCGATATAGAACAGCGCCATTTCAGAAAGGCCGCCGTATTTGTCGCCAGCGAACAGGTTAGTGCCGCCTTTAGACAGAGACATATGGCAGTGCATACCAGAGCCGTTATCGCCAAACATCGGTTTCGGCATAAAGGTGGCAGTTTTGCCCCAGGCGTGCGCGACGTTGTGTACGACATATTTGTAAATCTGGATTTCGTCTGCTTTCTTCACCATGGTGTTGAAGCGGGTAGCCACTTCGTTCTGACCAGCGGTAGCGACTTCGTGGTGATGTGCTTCTACCACCAGACCCATCTGCTCCATCGTCAGACACATAGCGGAGCGGATATCCTGTGCGGAATCTACCGGCGGAACCGGGAAGTAACCACCCTTCAGGCCCGGACGGTGGCCTTTGTTGCCGCCTTCATATTCTTTGCCGGTGTTCCATGCTGCTTCAATATCATCGATAGCGACGTGTGAACCGGAAGTGCTGCTGCCAAAACGAATATCATCAAACAGGAAGAATTCCGGTTCCGGGCCGAACAGCACGGTATCAGCGATGCCGGAAGAGCGCAGGAAATCTTCCGCGCGTTTAGCGATGGAGCGCGGGTCGCGGTCATAGCCCTGCATGGTGCCCGGCTCAAGAATGTCACAACGGATGATCAGCGTGGAATCTTCGTAGAATGGATCCAACACTGCGGTAGTTGGGTCTGGCATCAGCACCATGTCTGATTCGTTGATGCCTTTCCAGCCACCGATAGAGGAGCCGTCAAACATTTTGCCTTCTTCGAAGAAGTCTGCGTTGACCTGGTGGGCAGGAATGGTTACGTGCTGTTCTTTGCCTTTGGTGTCGGTGAAGCGCAGATCAACAAACTTAACCTCGTGTTCATTCATCATCGAAAGAACGTGTTCAGCGGACATACTCAACTCTCCTGATCATTGTCATTGTCGTCGTGGTGAGAGAACTTCATCCTGCCAGACGCGTAAAGTCGGGCGTACAGCCGGCAACAAAGTACTCGGACAAGCTATCAACCGTTGTGGAAACTGTCGTTTTTGCTTAAGTGAAATAAAGCGAATTCTGTGCCAACTTTTTTATTTGGCCTAAAAAGCGCTATGATGCACGCTCTCGACAAAAGAGAGATGCACCATGATGGATGTCGCGCACCATTGTAGTGCATATGAGCTGATTTTGAGCACCATTATGGTGCAGCTGGTCAATCAGGTGCATTTTTTGCACTGAAAGTGGTGTTTAAGGCAAGCCCTACAGCATTCTTTCTTTGATATTTGTGATCCTGTTCAGTCCTTCGATTAATCCGTGTACAATAGCGCGCTATTTCTAATGCCTGAGGCAAAGCTGTGATCGAAAATTTGCGTAACATCGCCATTATTGCGCACGTTGACCATGGGAAAACCACCCTGGTTGACAAACTGCTGCAACAGTCCGGTACTTTTGATGCCCGTACTGAAGCAACTGAGCGTGTAATGGACTCCAACGATTTGGAGAAAGAGCGTGGGATTACCATCCTCGCGAAAAATACCGCCATCAAATGGAACGACTATCGTATCAACATCGTTGATACTCCCGGACACGCCGACTTCGGTGGTGAAGTTGAGCGCGTAATGTCCATGGTTGATTCAGTGCTGCTGGTTGTCGATGCGATGGACGGCCCTATGCCGCAGACGCGTTTCGTGACCAAAAAAGCTTTTGCTCATGGTCTGAAACCGATCGTGGTTATCAACAAAATCGACCGTCCTGGCGCGCGCCCTGACTGGGTTGTTGACCAGGTATTTGATCTGTTCGTTAACCTCGACGCGACTGACGAGCAGCTCGATTTCCCGATTATTTATGCTTCTGCGTTGCAGGGCATCGCTGGCGTTGACCATACCGATATGGCCGCTGACATGACCCCGCTTTACCAGGCGATTGTTGACCACGTTCCGGCGCCGAGCGTCGATCTGGATGGCCCGCTGCAGATGCAAATCTCTCAGCTGGACTACAACAACTACCTGGGCGTTATCGGTATTGGCCGCATCAAACGCGGTAAAGTGAAGCCGAACCAGCAGGTAACGGTTATCGATAGCGAAGGTAAAACGCGTAACGCGAAAGTTGGCAAGGTGCTGGGTCACCTGGGCCTGGAGCGTATCGATACTGATCTGGCTGAAGCGGGCGACATCATCGCGATTACCGGTCTGGGCGAGCTGAATATCTCCGATACCATCTGCGATCCGCAAAACGTTGAAGCGCTGCCTGCGCTGAGCGTCGATGAGCCGACCGTTACCATGTTCTTCAACGTTAATACCTCGCCGTTCTGCGGTAAAGAAGGTAAATACGTGACGTCACGCCAGATCCTTGAGCGTCTGAAGAAAGAGCTGGTACACAACGTTGCGCTGCGCGTAGAAGAAACCGAAGATGCGGATGCTTTCCGTGTTTCCGGGCGCGGTGAGCTGCACCTCTCTGTCCTGATCGAAAACATGCGTCGTGAAGGCTTTGAGCTGGCGGTATCCCGTCCGAAAGTTATCTTCCGTGAAGTGGATGGCCGTAAGCAGGAACCGTTCGAAAACGTGACGCTGGATATCGAAGAACAGCATCAGGGTGCGGTGATGCAGGCGATGGGCGAACGTAAAGGCGACCTGAAAAACATGGACCCGGATGGTAAGGGCCGTGTGCGTCTGGATTACGTGATCCCAAGCCGTGGTCTGATCGGCTTCCGTAACGAATTTATGACCATGACCTCCGGTACCGGTCTGCTTTACTCCACCTTCAGCCACTATGACGATGTACGTCCGGGTGAAGTTGGTCAGCGCCAGAACGGCGTACTGATCTCTAACGGTCAGGGCAAGGCGGTTGCCTTTGCGCTCTTCGGCTTGCAGGATCGCGGTAAACTGTTCCTGGGTCACGGTGCGGAAGTGTATGAAGGCCAGATTATCGGTATCCACAGCCGCTCTAACGACCTGACCGTAAACTGCCTGACGGGTAAGAAGCTGACTAACATGCGTGCTTCTGGTACGGATGAAGCAACGACGCTGGTTCCGCCGATCAAGATGACGCTGGAGCAGGCGATCGAGTTTATCGATGATGATGAACTGGTTGAAGTGACGCCGACCTCGGTACGTATCCGTAAACGTTACCTGACGGAAAACGATCGTAAGCGCGCAGCGCGCGGCAGCAAAGACGTATAACCGTCACGCCAGCCTGTAAGCTAACGCTGTAACATGGCCCCTTACGGGGCCATTTTTTTATCCGGGCATCAAAACTAGCCTCTCTCCCTGCCTGAATTGCCGTTCTGATTTCTTCATCCCTGACGTTGTACCCTGTTCAGCCCGCCGTTTTATCGTTACAGTGAGCTATCCAACGGGACAAAAGGAGATGACCATGCTGTATATCTTTGATTTAGGTAATGTCGTTGTAGATATCGATTTCAGCCGGGTGCTGGGCGTCTGGAGCGATCTGAGCCGTGTCCCGTTAGCGCTGCTGAAAAGCCGCTTTCAGATGGGTGAAAACTTTGAACGGCATGAGCGTGGCGAAATCAGCGATGAAGAGTTTGCAGCAAATTTATGCGCGGAACTGGATATCGCGCTGAGCTACGAGCAGTTTGTTTCCGGCTGGCAGGCCATTTTTGTTGGTTTGCGTCCCGAGGTTATTACACTGATGCAGCAGCTTCGCAGCCGTGGTGAACGTGTGGTTATCCTTTCTAATACCAACCGTCTGCACTGCGAATACTGGCCTTCCCAATATCCTGAAGTGCAGCAGGCGGCGGATAAACTTTATCTCTCCCAGGATCTGGGAATGCGTAAGCCGGAAGCCCGTATTTATCAGCATGTACTGGAAGCGGAAGGCGTTAGCGCTGATGAAGCGGTTTTCTTCGACGATCATCCACAAAATATTGAGGCGGCTCGCCAGCTTGGTATTACTGCCGTCCATGTTACCGATGCGCGCGTTATTCCGGACTGGTTCGCAGCCAACGTTAAATAATGAAGCTTTTGTCTCTGAAGCGGCGTCTGCGTGCGACGGGCGCCTGGCTCAAGCTACTGTGGCAGCGTATTGAGCATGACAGTATGACCACCGAGGCGGGTAATCTCGCCTTTGTTTCGCTGCTGGCACTGGTACCGCTGGTGGCGGTAGTTTTCTCTCTTTTTGCCGCGTTTCCGGTCTTCGCGGATATCAGCGTTCAGCTAAAGCACTTTATTTTCAACAACTTTGTCCCGGCGGCAGGCAATGTGGTACAGGAATATCTCGATCAGTTTGTCGCTAACGTTAATAAAATGACGGTGGTGGGCGCGGTAGGATTGATTGTGACGGCACTGCTGTTGATGCATTCCATCGACAGTGCGTTAAACGCTATCTGGCGCAGCCAGAAAAAGCGCCCCCTGGTCTTTTCCTTTGCCGTTTACTGGATGATTTTAACGCTTGGGCCGTTGCTGGCAGGCGCGAGTCTGGCGATCAGCACTTGGCTGCTTTCGCTGAAATGGGTAGCCGTCAGCGGTATGACCGGATTGGTTGATCAGACGCTGCGCATTTTTCCATTACTGCTCTCCTGGCTGGCTTTCTGGCTGCTGTACAGCCTGGTGCCTACCACGCGCGTGCCGCCTCGCGACGCCCTGATTGGGGCGCTGGTGGCTGGCATACTGTTTGAGCTGGGTAAAAAAGCGTTTTCCCTGTATGTCACCATGTTTCCATCGTATCAGCTGATTTACGGCGTGCTGGCAGTGATCCCGATTCTGTTTCTGTGGGTTTACTGGACATGGTGTATCGTACTGTTAGGAGCGGAAATAACCGTCACGCTGGGGGAGTATCGCCAGCGACAACAGGAAGAAAAAACTCACGAGGAAGCATGATTGCATTGATACAGCGCGTTCTTAGCGCCAGCGTTACGGTATCGGGTGAAACAGTAGGCAGCATCGGGCCGGGTCTACTGGTATTGCTGGGTGTAGAAAAGGAAGATAACGAGCAGAAAGCGCAGCGTCTCTGCGAGCGGGTTTTAGGCTATCGTATTTTTAGCGACGAAAACGGCAAGATGAACCTGAATGTGCAGCAGGCTGGCGGCAGCGTGCTGGTTGTTTCACAATTTACCCTCGCTGCGGATACGCAAAAAGGCATGCGGCCCAGCTTTTCGCGCGGAGCTGAGCCGCAGGAGGCGGAGCGCCTTTATCACTATTTCAGCGATTGCTGTCGTCAGCAGGGTGTGACGGTTGAAAATGGGCGTTTTGCCGCAGATATGCAGGTGGCACTGGTTAACGATGGTCCGGTCACCTTTTGGTTACAGGTTTAACGTCGATTGTTATTGATGGCACGATCGCCACCGGAAAGCCGAACGAGAGAGTCCTTTTATGTATCATCTACGAGTGCCGGAAACAGCCGAAGAACTGGAAATGTACTATCAGTTCCGCTGGGAAATGTTGCGTAAGCCGCTGCGTCAGCCGCAGGGCTCGGAACGGGATGCCTGGGATGCCCTGGCGCATCATCAGATGGTGGTGGATGAGCAGGGCAAACCGGTCGCGGCGGGGCGGCTCTATATTAATGCCGATAACGAAGCGTCGATACGCTTTCTGGCAGTGCATCCAACCGTGCAGGGCAAAGGGCTGGGAACGCTGGTGGCGATGACGCTTGAATCGGTTGCGCGCCAGGAGGGGGTAAAGCGTGTTGTCTGTAGCGCCCGTGAAGATGCGGTAGAGTTTTTTGCCAAGCTGGGTTATCTCAATCAGGGGGAGATCACCGCGCCGCTGACTACGCCGGTACGTCATTTTTTAATGATTAAGCCGGTGATCACGCTGGACGATATTCTCCATCGCGCTGACTGGTGCGGTCAGCTACAGCAGGCCTGGTATGAACATATTCCGCTCAGCGAGAAAATGGGCGTGCGTATTTCACAATATACCGGCCAAAAATTTATGACGACCATGCCGGAAACCGGCAACCAAAATCCTCATCATACTTTGTTTGCAGGCAGCCTGTTTTCGCTGGCAACGCTTACCGGCTGGGGGCTAATCTGGCTGCTGCTGCGTGAACGTCATCTGGGCGGCACCATTATTCTGGCGGATGCGCATATTCGTTACAGCCAGCCTATCAGCGGCAAGCCCAGCGCGACGGCAGATCTTGGTTCGTTAAGTGGCGATCTCGATCGCCTGGCGCGCGGGCGTAAAGCCCGTGTTCAGCTGGAGGTGGAACTGTTCGGCAATGACGAATGTGGCGCGGTATTTAATGGCGTTTATATTGTACTGCCCGCCGATCCAGACGGGCCACTGGAGCCTCAGGGTTGAGTGCTGACCACGCCCTGCGTCATGTTTTGTTGCAGGGATTGCCCTGCGGCATTAAGTAACAATGTGCCGCTGGCGCTGTTTTTCAGCGGCGTATCGGCAGCCAGACGCGCCTCCAGCTTTAGCTGTAGCGTTGCTGGCCCGGCAAGCGGTGAAGCGGGCCAGCCCCAGTTTTTTAATACGTCCGCCGGTACTGCACGCCCGTTTAGCGTCAGTGACAGATGGCGTGCAGGGGCCTGCTCAAGCGTTGCCAGACCTTCCAGCATTCCTTCTCCGATAAAACCGCTCATCTCCGTTACGTTAATTTTTTCAGCGCTGGCGTTCAGCGCCAGTGAAGGATGACGCACGTCGGTGCGATTAAAGGTTGCTTCCGCAGCGTTCAGATTGAGATGACCTTCCCATATTCCCCACTGATGCTGACGGGCCAGCAGCAAATTGGTTCCCGTTGCGTCCAGCGCCGTTATCTGGAATGGCCAGGCGGGATTCACATCGATAAGCAGATCGCGGTTGCCGCTCAGTTTTTTCACCAGCACGCTATCGAGCCAGTTCGGCAGCGTCGCCATCCAGCGATCGCGCCAGTTTTCCGGTAGCGTATATTCCAGCCCCGCCAGCGCCAGTTCGTCCAGCGTCAGCCGTTTGCTCTGGCGTTGCCAGTTTCCCTGCGCACGAATCAGCCCGTTAACCCAGCGAGAACTGAAACGAGCATCGCTGACGCCCTGCGGCGAAAAACGCAGGTTAAGAATGGGATCGTTGAGCGTCAGCTGTCCGTTGATAAAGCTGTCGGCGCTCAGCGCCAGCGCCCCGTCCTCGCTTTGCCAGCTTCCCTGATGCAGCGTCAGGTTTTTAATTAACAGATTGAGATCGGTCACCGCCCAGTCTGGCCCCTGCAATCGGGCATTGGTTAAATCAAGCCGGGCAATGTTAACGGAGGGAAGGGTACGCAGCGGCTGTAGAAAGGCAGCTAATGTTTTATCGGTTTGCAGGCGAATGTCATTTAGCCGTAGCGCCGCTACGTGCCAGTTACCCTGGCTGTCCCGCCGTGCGCTACCGGTTACCGCACCACGAGCGATATCGGCACCAAAGGTGTTCACCATTAGCTGGTTGTCGTTGATACGCCCCTGAATCAGCGCATTGGTAGCCGTCAAACCGTTGAGCGTGGCGCTGTCTGCACTGATCTGAAAACTGGCATTGTTACCGGCGATTTTCCCTGGCTGGGGTTGCCACGGAATAATGCCGCCGTTGAGCTTTTTAGCGTTAATCTTCAGGCGTGGACTATTCACTGCCATATCATGTAGCTGTAGCCGATCGGCCTGTAGCGGCCATGCCAGGTTACCAGGCATATTAGCAACATCCAGTATGCCATCGCGTAGCTCAATACTGGCGAAGCGTAGGGGTTCATTAAGCAGGTTTAATGACAGGCCGAGGCTAACGGTTTTCGCCACCATAACGGCAGGGCGACCATCGTGTCCAAAGCTGACGTTATGTAAAACAAGCAGGGTGGGATCGGAAAAGTTATGTTCGATTTTAGCGACGGACAGATGATACGCCGTATCATCACTGATGCGTCTGCTCGCCCATTCTGCTCCCCAGTGGCTTTGCAGCAGAAAGTAAATGACCACCACTATCAGTAGCAGCAGTACAAGCAGCGAAAGAATTAACTTTCCGACAAATTTCATTGCATCCATCCGTATGAATTTCCGGTATCGCCAGTTATGCCTGAATTACCGACATAGCTCAACTGCCTGGTTGTAAAGCTGGAAATAAATAGTTGGATGAGCGGGGCGAACCGTTGTCCGCCCCGGATAGATTATTTCTCTTGTGGGAAAATCAGGTTCAGCACAATAGCTGTAATCCCACCAGCGGCAATACCGGAGGAGAGCAGCGTTTTCAGCCAGTCCGGTGCAAACTGTAGGATCAGCGGCTGCTGTGAAACGCCCAGCCCAACGGCCAGCGACAGTGCAATAATCATAATCGCACGGCGGTTTAACGGCTCGCGGGATACAATGCGCACGCCGGAGGCGGCGATAGTACCGAACATGACAATGGTTGCGCCGCCTAACACCGGTTCTGGAATATGCTGCACGAATCCGCTTACTGCTGGAAATAAACCGAGAACGATCAGCATTAATGCAACAACGAAGCCGACATAACGGCTGGCAACGCCGGTTAGCTGAATAACGCCATTATTCTGTCCAAAGCAGGAGTTTGGAAAGGTGTTGAACAGCGCAGAAACAAAAGAGTTAAAACCGTTCGCTAAAACGCCGCCTTTCAGGCGTTTCATATAGAGCGGGCCACTGACCGGCTGCTCGGAGACATCTGAAGTTGCGGTAATATCGCCAATGGTTTCCAGCGAGGTGACCATAAACACCAGCATCAGTGGAATCAGCAGATTCCAGTCAAAACCAAGTCCGTAATAGAGAGGCATCGGTACTGCGATAATGGCACTGTTGGGCGCAGCAATATTTTCCGGCAGCATATCCAGTACCCAGGCCAGCAGATAACCTACTGCCATGGCGATAACCAGCGAAGCCACGCGTAAATAAGGGTTACGCTGGCGATTAAGCAGAATAATTACTGCCAGCACCACGCCCGCCAGCAGCAGGTTTTTCGGCGCGCCAAAGGTATGATCGTTCATTGCGGCAAAGCCGCCGCCGATAGAGGTTAATCCCACCTGAATGAGCGACAGGCCGATAATCATTACCACGATACCGGAAACCAGCGGTGTGATAATACGGCGCGCCAGATGCAGCACGCGTGAGAGTATCATCTCGGTACAGGATGCTACCATCAGCGTACCAAACAGCGCCGCCATCATTGTCGGTACATCCGCACCGCCGTTTTTCAGCGCCAGGCCGCCCATAATCAACGGCGTAACGAAGTTAAAACTGGTGCCCTGAATGGAAAGCAGTCCCGATCCAACCGGCCCCCAGGTCTTGATTTGCAGTATTGACGCTACGCCGGAAGCAAACAGCGACATGCTGATAATATGCTGTGTATCCTGAGCTGGTAGACCAAGCGCCTGACAGATAAGCAGCGCAGGCGTGATTACCGCCACGAACATGGCCAGCAGATGCTGACCGGCGGCGAAAAGCGTTTGCGGCAGCGGCGGGCGGTCTTCCAGGCGATAAATGAGTTCGCTCTTTGGCGTCGTAGCGGTAGCAGACGGGGCGATTTCGTTAGGGCTGACGGACATAATGAAGGATCCCTGAGAAACAAAGTGGCGATTGTAATTCACTGCCTGGCAAAAGCAATCGTTTGCCAGGCTGCATAACGCCTTTAACGCGTTTTATTTATTCTGGATCAGAAAAGCTTGAGCGCCCGGTTTCAGGCGTTGGTATAGCGATCGGTTTCAGGCAGCCAGCGCTCAATCAGCGCCTGAGCCTGTTCCGGGTAATGCTGATGGATATGGCGGGCTATGCGCTGTACCTCTGGTATCAACGCCTGGTCGCGTAGCAGATCGGCCACTTTAAATTCAGCGTTACCGGTCTGGCGTGTCCCAAGCAGCTCGCCGGGGCCGCGTATTTCCAGATCGCACTGGGCGATAACAAAACCGTCGTTGCTGTCACGCAGCACCTGCAAACGCTTTTGTGCCGTTTTGCTCAGAGGAGATTTATAGAGCAGCACGCAGTGGGAGGCGACGGCACCGCGTCCCACGCGCCCACGCAGCTGATGGAGCTGAGCCAGGCCAAGCCGCTCCGGGTTTTCGATAATCATCAGGCTGGCATTGGGGACATCCACGCCAACTTCAATCACCGTGGTAGCAACCAGTAGCTGTAGCTGTCCCTGTTTGAAGGCCTGCATGACGTCCTGCTTTTCCTGCGGCTTCATACGCCCATGCACCAGGCCAACCTGTAAATCGGGCAGCGCCAGCTTTAGTTCTTCCCAGGTTGCTTCCGCCGCCTGCGCTTCCAGCAGATCGGATTCCTCAATCAGGGTGCATACCCAATATGCCTGACGGCCTTCGCTCTGGCAGGCGCGCTTTACACGCTCAATAATCTCTGCCCGCCGCGTATCAGGAATGGCCACGGTGGTCACCGGCGTGCGTCCTGGCGGCAGTTCGTCGATGGTAGAGGTATCCAGGTCGGCGTAGGCGGTCATTGCCAACGTGCGCGGAATGGGCGTGGCGGTCATAATCAACTGATGCGGATGAAAGCCCTGCTCCTCGCCTTTTTCCCACAATGCCAGCCGCTGATGAACGCCGAAACGGTGTTGCTCATCAATAATGACCAGCGCCAGCCCGTTAAATTGCACCTGCTCCTGAAAAATAGCGTGCGTGCCAACTACCATCGATACCTGACCGCTGGCAATGGCTTCCTGCTGCGCCAGGCGTGCCTTACCTTTTTGTTTACCAGCCAGCCAGCCCACCTCCAGGCCTAACGGCTCAAACCACTGGCGGAAATTGTTAGCGTGCTGTTCGGCCAGTAATTCGGTAGGTGCCATCAGGGCGACCTGTTTACCGTGAGCAATTACATGTAGTGCTGCCAGGGCTGCTACCAGTGTTTTACCTGAGCCAACATCTCCCTGCACCAACCGCATCATTGGGTAGTCATGCGCTAAATCTTGCTCAATCTCTTTAACGACGCGTTGCTGGGCGTGGGTCGGTTTAAACGGCAGCGCCGCCAGCAGTTTGTCGCGCAGCTGGTGGCGCGGCGGCATGGGTAACGCGTGATAACGTTGCGCGCCTGCCCGTACCGCCAGCATGCTTAAATTATGTGCCAGTAACTCTTCCAGGATTAACCGACGTTGAGCAGGATGTCGGCCATTCTCCAGATCGGTCAACTGCATATCTGGCGGGGGGCGATGTAACGTGCGTAACGCATCAGGCAGAGTGAGCAGGCCGCCGCTCAGCTCGGCAGGCAGCAATTCAGCAATCGGGCAGCTATCCAATAGCTTAAGTGCCTGATCCGTCAGATTACGCAACGTAGCCTGGCGAATGCCTTCTGTGGTGGGATAAACCGGCGTCAACGTTTCCTGTAGTGCGGTAACGCCATGCTCGCCCTGAATGCGATATTCTGGATGAATAATTTCAGCGCCGCGCTGACCACGTTTGATCTCGCCCCAGGCGGTAACGCGTGTGCCGGGCGAAAGCCCGTTTTTCATACCGGCGTTAAAATTAAAGAAGCGCAGCGTGATAACGCCGGTACCGTCACTGATTTGGCTAACCAACATGCGGCGACGGCCAAAGGTAACGTCAGTATGCAGCACCTCACCTTCAACGGTAGCCCAGATTCCCGGCAGCAGATCGTTGATAGGGTAAAGCCGGGTGCGATCTTCATAGCGCAACGGCAGATGTAACAGTAAATCCTGCACGGTATGCAGCCCGATCTTTGCCAGCTTGCCAGCCTGGCTTGCGCCTACGCCGGAAAGGGTGCTTAACGGGACGGCATCCAGCAGGCGGCCTTTCATCGCGCTACCGTCGCTTGCATTGCGGCCCACCATGCGTCATCGGCAACCACTTCACCGTTTTCATCAATTTCGGGGCGAGGGAGGCCTTTTTGTTTAGCAACGCGAGCCAGCACCGGATAACCGCCTTCAAACAGTAAACGCTGCTGCTCCAGGTGCGGCAGCGTGCTGCTATCCCGCTGATACATCCCTGCATTCTGCCGCTGACGCTGTGCTTCATATAAGATCAGCGCGGAGGCGACGGAAACATTAAGCGACTGCACCATGCCAACCATCGGAATAATAATATCGCGATCGGCCAGCGCCAGCGCTTCCTGAGTAATGCCGGTTTTTTCCTGGCCCATCAGGATGCAGGTAGGGCGCGTGTAGTCGATTTCTCGGAAATCAACAGCGGTAGCTGAAAGATGGGTTGCCAGCACCTGCATATCCTGCTGCTTCAGGTGGGCGACAGCATCAGCGATAGTGCGGTGTGTTTTTACCTGTACCCAGCTGTTACTGCCAGCGGCAGAAGAGGCGGCGGTACGCATACGGCTTGAGGGCCAGACGGCGTGGACTTCATGCACGCCGACCGCATCCGCCGTGCGGATAATGGCGGAAACGTTGTGGGGCTTGTGAACCTGCTCCATACATACGGTTAAATCATGCTGGCGTGCTGCCAGCATTTCACGTATACGAGCAAAACGTTGAGCATTCATGCGCTAATTTCGGTTACGGTGAACTTTAATCACGTCCGGCATGACGCGGATTTTGCGCATAATATTCGCCAGATGAACGCGATCGCGTGCCGTCAGGCGGATAAAGGTGCTGTAAACGCGCCCGTCACGCTCTTCCGTGTTGAGGCTTTGAATATTGGAACCGGCAGTATTAATTGCCGCCGTCAGGTTTGCCAAAGCGCCCTGGTGGTTGAACATTTCCACCTTAATCTCTGCGACAAATTCCTGATCGGTCACTTTATCCCATTCGACCGCCATAAATTTCTCTGGCTCTTTCTGATAGCCACGAATATTACGACATGACTCATGATGCACTACCAAACCCTTACCAGGGCTGACGTGCGCCACGATCGGGTCACCGGGAATCGGACGACAGCATTTTGCAAAGGTAATCAAGACGCCATCAGCGCCTTTAATCGGCAGCTTACTGCGCGACATGGTACTGTTGGGCTGAGCCCCCGGCGTATCCTGTAGCAGGTTTTTCGCTACCACCACGCTCATGGCGTTACCGAGACCGATTTCTGCCAGCAGATCGTCCAGTGATGATAACTTCATCCGCTCCAGCTCTTGCTCAATATTGGCAGCTGGAATCTCAGCCAGTTTGCGACTGCCGCCCAGTGCATGGTTCAACAGGCGTCGTCCCAGGCTAACAGAATCTTCACGCTTAAGGTTTTTTAGCAGCTGGCGAATTTTGGCGCGGGCTTTAGAGCTCACAACAAAGTTGAGCCAGGCGGCATTTGGCCGGGCACCCGGTGCCGTAATAATTTCTACGGTCTGACCGCTGGCTAACGGCTGTGAAAGCGGGTAGGGCTGTCGATCGACACGCGCACCGACGCAGGCGTGACCGATATCAGTGTGAACCGCGTAAGCGAAATCTACCGGCGTCGCGCCAGCAGGTAATTCCACAATGCGTCCTTCCGGAGTGAAAACATAAATTTCATCCGGAAAGAGATCGGACTTAACGCTTTCGATAAATTCAAAAGAGCTGCCGGCACTTTGCTGTAGCTCCAACAGACTCTGTAACCAACGTTGCGCACGGATCTGTGCCGTCGTGCCACTTTCGCCCTGTTCTTTATAAGCCCAGTGCGCCGCGACACCCATCTCTGCCATTTGATCCATATCTTCAGTACGGATCTGCACCTCAACCGGCACGCCATGCGGCCCGATCATTGAGGTATGCAGCGACTGGTAGCCGTTCGCTTTCGGAATGGCGATATAGTCTTTAACCCGACCGGGACGTGGTTTATACAGGCTGTGCATCTGACCCAGTACGCGATAACAGGTATCCACATCACGAACGATTACGCGGAACGCGTAAATATCCATAATAGAATGGAAACGCTGCTCTTTGAGATGCATTTTGCAATAGATGGAATAAAGATGTTTCTCGCGCCCAAAAACGCGACAGCGAATGCCCGCCTCTTGCAAACGCCCTTCGATTTCCGCAAGGATTTTCTGGATCATCTCCTTACGGTTACCGCGTGCAGCCTTCACGACCTCTTTAATGACGCGGTAGCGGTTAGGATAGAGCGCTTCAAAGCCCAGCTCTTCCAGTTCGGTTTTCAGATGATGAATACCTAAGCGGTGTGCCAGCGGGCTATAGATTTCCAGCGTCTCGCGCGCAATGCGCCGCCGTTTATCGGGACGTAGCGAACCAAGCGTACGCATGTTGTGCGTACGGTCGGCAAGCTTGATCAAAATGACGCGGATATCCTGCACCATCGCCATGATCATTTTGCGGAAGTTTTCCGCCTGCGCCTCTTTCTTATCGCGGAACTTCAGCTTATCCAGCTTGGATACGCCTTCAACCAGTTCGGCAACGCTTTTACCAAACAGCTGTTCCATATCCTGGTAGGTAGCAGGCGTGTCTTCTATCACGTCATGCAGCAGCGCGGCCATGAGAGTTTCATAGTCGAGCTTCATTTCCGCCAGAATACAGGCGACGGCAACGGGATGCGTGATATAAGGCTCGCCGCTGGAGCGTGTTTGCCCCTCGTGGGCATCACGTGCGACAAGATAAGCTTGCTTGAGGCGCTTGATCTGCTCCTCAGGCAAGTATTTTTCAATCAGCTGATTGAGGCTTTCAAAAAGATACAAGGGCGAGCCTTCCGGCTAATTAACGACGGCCTTCAGCGATAGCGGTTACAGCCTGTAGTTCGGCGGCTTCCTGCTCCTGCTGTTCCTGGCGCTCACGCACATCGAGAATCTGATTAGTGATCAGGCCTTCTTCGATTTCACGCAGGGCGATAACGGTCGGTTTATCGTTCTCTTCCGGTACCAGCGGATCTTTACCGCTCACCTGCATCTGACGTGCGCGACGTGCAGCGACCAGAACCAGGTCAAAACGGTTACCAATTTTCTCTACTGCGTCCTGAACGGTTACGCGTGCCATAAATGTGCTACTCCACAGGTGAAGAAATGACTGGGCATAATACTGAAAGTGGCTTCAGTCTGCCAATAGTTTGCTGATTAAAGCATCATGCCGGGATTTTTGACGGCCCATACGCAGACGCTCGGCGCGAATGATGGTTTTCAGATCGGACAGCGCCAGGTCAAAATCATCATTCACAATTAAATAATCGTATTCGGCGTAGTGGCTCATTTCCGCAACGGCCTGAGCCATGCGGCGAGCGATCACCTCTTCGCTATCCTGTCCGCGCCCGCGCAGGCGACGATCCAGTTCCTCTTTTGAGGGCGGCAGAACGAAAATGCTGCGTGCGCTGGGCATTTTCTGGCGAATCTGTTGTGCGCCCTGCCAGTCGATATCCAAAAAAACATCGACGCCAGTGGACAGAACCTGTTCAATTGCCGCGCGTGAGGTGCCGTAATAATTACCGAACACCTCAGCATGCTCAAGAAAAGCATCTTGCGCAATCATCGTCTCAAACTCTTGTTTGGAAACGAAATAATAATGTTCACCGTGCTGTTCCCCGGGCCGTATTCCGCGAGTCGTATGTGAAATAGAGACCTGCGTATCGTATAACGGCTGCGTTTTCAGCATAGCCTGAATCAGACTGGATTTACCCGCGCCGCTGGGAGCGGAAATAATATAAAGCGTGCCTTGAGCCATGATAATTCTTGAAGTGTGTAAAAGGGCGGAGTCTGTTTCCTGCACAGTATACACGGCTTACCGCCAGCATGCAGCGTTTGCGCCGTTACGCTGACTTTTTTCTGCTTTTTCTGGAACAGGCCCGCATAAAGTTTAGCGTTTTGCTCTCGTTACATAAAAAACCGTCGAGACAAATTCCATTTCCTTTTGTTGCTGCTCGCCGTTACGTGTTGCGTGCGTTGTACTGGAGCGGTTGATAACAAGGAGGAATCATGACTGGAAAGTACCTCCTGTGGCTGCTGTGGTTATTCACCGGTGCAGCGCAGGCGCTCTGTCCTCGTTGGACGCCAGCTCGGGCCATGGACGAAATCGCTCATTTGCAACAGCAACTGCGTGGTTGGGACAATGCTTATTATCGTGACGGTGAAACGCCGATCGATGATGCGCTCTACGACAGTCTGCAAAGACGTCTGCAACAGTGGCAGCACTGCTTTCAGACTCACGCCGAACCGGATCAATCTGTTTGGGTAACCGATGGTATGACTGAGCATCCTGTCGCGCATACGGGCGTAAAAAAACTACCGGATAAACTGGCGGTAGCGTACTGGATGCGGGGAAAAGAGCCGGTATGGTTACAGCCGAAAATTGATGGAGTGGCAGTCACGCTGGTTTATCGCCATGGAAAACTGGCTGCATTGATTAGCCGTGGCGATGGGCTGAAAGGCCAAAGCTGGCTGGATAAAGCCCCTTATATTTCTACTCTTCCGCCAGAGATCCCGGATAAACGTCCTCAACTGGTATTGCAGGGCGAACTGTTCTTAACCATGACCGATCATCAGCAAGCGATACATGGTGGCAAAAATGCCCGCGCTCAGGTTGCCGGGGCACTGATGAAGCAGGAACCATCGCCGTTGCTGGCGCAATTGGGCGTCTTCATCTGGGCATGGCCTGATGGACCAGAAACGATGGCTATGCGACAAACGGCTCTTGAACAGCTGGGATTTGGCTTATCCAGGGCCTGGACACAACGGGTAACCAGTGAGGAGGATGTTGCTCGTTGGCGAGATCGCTGGTTCCGCATGCCTCTGCCTTTTGTAACCGATGGCGTAGTAATGCACGTTGATAAACGAGCATCCGGTAAGCAGTGGATGCCCGGTGACGGGGAATATGCCGCCGCCTGGAAATATAACCCGCCGGTCGTCAGTAGCGAGGTTCGTTCGGTGGAGTTTCCGATAGGGCGTACCGGTAAAATTGCTGCGGTATTAAATGTCATGCCTGTACAGCTGGATGATAAAACCGTACGCCGTGTAAGCCTGGGTTCTCTGGCTCGCTGGCAGGCCCTCGATATCGTTCCTGGCGATCAGGTCGCAATTAGCCTTGCTGGGCAAGGTATTCCACGATTTGAAAATATAGTCTGGCGGGTTATTCAGCGTGAGCGGCCTGTCGTACCGGATCCGCAGAAATACCATAATTTAAGCTGCTTCTATAACAGTGCGGTATGTCGTCAGCAGTTTCTTTCCCGGCTAAGCTGGCTAAGCCAGCGGCAGGTGCTCGATTTACCGGGCATTCAGCGCAGTACCTGGCAACGTTTGTTGCAGCTGCCAGGCTTTACGCATATTTTTTCCTGGATGACGCTGGAGGCGGAACAGCTCTCCACTCTGCCAGGGATCAGCCCTTCGCGGGCACAGCAAATTATTCACCACTTTAACATGACTCAGCATCAGCCCCTGCGGCGTTGGATAAAAGCATTGGGTGCGCCTTTGCCGGAAGTGGCGTTAATGGCTTTGCCCGATAAAAGCTGGTCACAGCTGCTGGCGCGCGACGCTCACTCATGGCAGCAGCTGCCTGGCGTCGGACTAAAGCTGGCGCGGAAAATAGAATACTGGTTAAAGGATGATCGGGTCCGCGAGCTAATTATGCTGATACAGCAATGGCAGGCTGGTGCCGCGAAAACGGCTACCCAGACGACCTTATCCTCATCCGCCGAGTTATCCGTGTTTAATGTTCCGGGTGCGAATAATTAAAAACGGGCAGTCCCAGACGGAAACGTAGCGCCAGCAGGCGGGCCAGGAAACCAAACAGCAGCGTAGTAATGACTACCGTTTCATGGTTTAAGGGAGTTTGCTGCAACAGTATGTAGAGCCAGCCAGCGGCAAAAGCGATACCGGCGTACAGCTCCTTCTGAAACACCAGAGGGATACGGTTACAGAACATATCTCGCAGAACGCCACCAAATACGCCGGTAATCACGGCGCTAATCGCGGCGATAATAGCGGCATGTCCCATATCCAGCGCAACCTGGGCACCAATAATGGAGAACACCACCAGGCCTAGCGCATCCAGTATCAGGAACACTTTACGTAGATGAGTCATTAATGGCGCAACTACCGTGGTCAACACGGCGGCTACGGCGACGATGATGATGTATTCAGGATGTTTTACCCAGCCGAGTGGATAGTGCCCAAGTAACATATCGCGTACCGATCCACCGCCAATAGCCGTTACCGATGCGATAATAATGACACCAAACAGATCCATTTTACGACGTCCGGCAGCAAGCGCGCCGGTCATCGCTTCAGCAGTAATGCCGATGATATAAAGTACGGTCAGTAACATAGCCAGCTCCAGAGAAACGGTGGCAAGCCTACAGCGCTTCTCTGATTGTAGACGAGTGAAAATTTCTAAGGCAGCGCTTTTCGGATTAGAGATATTTATGCGAAAGAGATAGTGAGATTACATAAAAAAAGCGTGCCGCAGTGGCACGCTTAAGGAGACCCGAAGCATTGGGCCTTTCCACCCATAAGTAGCTTTATTATTATACTGATGGATTTTCGTTCTTTAACGTAACTTTAGATCGTGCTTTGCGCTGAACGATTTCTTTTAATTCAAGCAGTAATGGATGACGACTACTTAATATCATCAATCCCCAAACCAGCGCACCGGCGGCAATCTGAACGGTTAATGTCACCGAAGCAGGTAATATATTTTCAAAAGCATAGTTGAGCGCGTAGCTGACCCAAAGCGTTGGTAGCGCTATGCGTAGCGGCATCCACTGACTGGCAAAATAAGCTTTACCGCTGGCTCCCACAATAGGACGAACCAATACAAAGTAATTCATAAATACTGTCAGAATTTGTAGGGCAGTAAAGCCAATCGTTGCGCCCATTAAACCGCCCCATGCTGCACCTAACCAAATGAACGGTACGGAAAGTAGCAGACGAAACGCGTTAAGTTTAGAGCTAATATCAACCGCGCCCTTTGCCATTACCAGCGCCCCGACGGGATTGTTAATAGCGCGCATCATACCGGCAATACACAAAACCTGTAGTACAGGAACAACAAACATCCAGCGCTCACCGAAGACTACCAGCACCAGATTCTCTGCAACCCCAACCATGCCCAGCAGTGCGACAAAGTTCAACAGGCTCATAATGGATAACATTTTATAAAAATTATGGCGTAACCGGGGGCGATCGTCCTGCATCTGAGCAAAAGCCGGGAACAATACGCGAGTCAGGATAGGGTTAATCTTGGTCGGAGGCATAACGGCCAGATTATAAGCAAGATTGTAACCACCAATCGCTATTGCCCCCAGCAGACGGGTAAGCAGCATAGTTGGCATATTCATGGATAACTGGTTAATCAGGCTGTCTGCCGTCAAATAGCTGCCGTAGCGTAAATTACTGTTAACGCTTTTCAGTTGAAAGACAAACTTTGGCCGGTAAATGCTCCTGCCGTAGTAACAAAATAACAGCATCCTGACGGAAACCATGGTGAGATAGCCCCAGATAGCGCACAAGGCTGAGGGGGAAATAAGGGCTGATGCAAGCGTGACCGCAAAACCCGCCAGCGCAGCCAGTACTTCGGTATGACCGATTTGGGTAAAGGCAAGCTCCTTTTGCAATAATGCCCGGAATTGTTGCCCCTGAGGAATGATAATAAAGGCAGTAGAAAGCGCCTGGATTAATTCACTCAGTTGCGGTTGATGGAAAAGGGCACTGATATAATCACTGCTGCCATAGACAACAGCAAAAACTATCGCGCCGATAATGATATTCAGCCAGTATAGCGTAGAGAGCTCGGTCTCTGTCATATCTTTACGCTGAATAATAGAGTTGGACAAACCAAAATCGGAAAGCGTATCAACCAGTGAAAGAATAACCAATGATATGGTTAGCAGTCCAAACTCTTTAGGATCGATAATTCTGGCAAGTAATGCCAGCTGTAATAGACCCAGGCCAATGGTCATCACTGACGATATTGCGGACCATTTTGCGCCGTTTATCGCCTTCTGTTTTAAGGTCATAGTATGCTCATAAAGGTAAAACATCAGGTGAAAGGCAAAGACCTACGCTAAGCTATTAAATAGCAAGAGGATAATATTCCTCTCTGAAGCCAGGCAGGCCATTCTGCAATCGCCAGTTTTTAACAAGGTCTACCATGCTTTTAGGCGTGGTAATATTAAATTCCTGAGGGTAGCAAATGAGGTCGGTACCAGCGGGATGACCACTTAACAGTACAAATTCCATTGCTGCATTCAATAAGCTTTCAGTTGTTTCGAAATCGGCAGTTAATATTTTTTGAGCAAGCTCTGTAAATTCCTGCTCGGTAAAATCTTGTAGTGATATGCGTTCCATAGAAATTTTCCTGGAATGTCTAATTAAACGTTGCTGTGTGCGTGAAGATTTATAACTTTTTTTATGTGTTAAAACACCATCAGGAATATCTGAATTTAATTATGAGAAAATTTTTGGCCTTAAAAACCTGAATGGTTTCTGAAGAAAATCTGCAAATTCATTCAATATATTGATGCTGTTTTGTCGGGTGGTAAAAGAAGTTGTTTTTTTAACATGTTGTTATTAAATGTTTTTCAAAGGTTTGTGAGTAAGGGCATCATCAAGCCTTTCTTATCATAACTTTTTTTTAAACTAAACGTCTCACGGCTTCTGCTAACCAGTTGATATAAAATTTTTCAGGGATCACTTGCAGTTATTCTAATCAGTATCAGCGAGTGGATGCAGCCCGTTGCCTGATCACCTTTTGTATGGAACCTCGAAACCGCGCAGCGCTATGTCAGTTAACGCTTGAGATTAATCGAAGCCGCTGTGACTGGCGATTGCGTTTTTCACTCTAAAAGGGAACGTCTTAAGGGCAGATCTTACTTGCCACTTCACTTTCGAGACCTGTACCGCTGCGTTACAAAAGTCATACGCCTGTAGGTGTTTTATGACCAGGCCCGTTCTGGCAGGTAACTGTTAGGTAAACCTTTAGCAAAATGATGCTTTGAACAGCCTTGTCAGGGCCATCCCCTGAACGGCTATGGCCAGGCAGATGGCACCTGCTAAAAACAAATGATGAAACTTCAACAGCTGCTTACCCAGAAAAACGTCAAAAATCATGTTAGTTAGTAAAAATAGAAATAGTATGAAATAAATGATTTTGGTTTTACGAACCATGATGGGATTTCCGCAATAATTCATTGTAAAAAGCAAGGGTATATGGCTTCGCTATCGACACATCAAAACACCTTATGAAGGCATTGAAAAATTAATTTATCGCGATGCGGGATATTTCTGGGCGATCTATATTACCCTTTATTCTAACCAGTTTTTTTTAAGTTCATACATTAAATTATTGAACAATCTTATTCGATATAGTAAACAATTGAACATGTACAATATTAGTGACGAGGCGTACACTCTTCATCCTTCAGGGGGTAAGGTCAGGTTATGCTCAAACATATTCAGGATATGGCGCTTTTCGCGCTGCTGGTAAAAAATGGTTCATTTACCAGAACCGCCTCGGAATTGGGCATGACGAAATCAAGAATAAGCCAGCGAATCAGTTGCCTGGAAGAAGCGCTGGGTTTTCGTTTACTCAATCGTACAACGCGCAAAATAACCCTTACAACTGAGGGGGAATATTATCTGTCATCGTGCCGCGAAATTCTCAATGCAAGTGCACGCGGTGATGAAACCATGCAAAAGCTGCATAAATCTCCGGGCGGTAATATAAAGATAATTTCTCCACCAGGGTTTATGTCCAGCATTCTGCCAACGGTACATCATGACTTCCTGAAAGATCACCCAAACGTTGAGCTTCAGTTGGCAACTGCTGATTCGTTCTATGGCACGGTAAGCGATGAATTTGATATCGCTTACCGTATAGGTAGCCCTTCGGATGATGCGTATATAGGCCGTTTTCTCGGTATGTTCCGCCGTTTTATTATCTGTACGCCAGAATATCGGCAACAGCATAAAATTACCCATCCAGAGGCCTTGCTCAAGAGTAATCTCATTACACACCGGACCTGGAGAAGCATTACCCTGTCCAGAGAAGATGAGCATTATAAGCTGGCTATGTCTTTACGACATACCAGCGATAATCTGTCCTATATCCTGCAGTTAGCTCTGCGGGGAGCCGGTATGGCTATCTTGCCTGAGTATCTGGTGAAGCCTTACATAGAAACCGGTCAACTTCAGGTAATATTAACTGACTGGACAGTTCAGCAAATTGAATTATGGATGATTTATCAGAGCAAAATAAATAATCCCGTTGCTCTTCGCGATTATATTAATTTCGTTGTTAAGTATAATATTTTAGATGTAGAAGCATGAAGTGATTTTTATTGAAGTGGTTCAGGTTATTTTTAATGAATTGCTTTTTTTAGCAATCTCTATGATATGTGTTGGAAAATGAATACGAAAACTGTGTTAGCCGAAAAAGCGGAAATCATTAATAGCGAAAAGAAAAAGATGGATCGGCTATGGAATGCCTATGTTATGGAGCTAATTAAAGGAATAACGTCAACAGAAAGCTTATATCATCATCACGTAGTTCCTTATCAAAAAGGCCAGCTACTGGTAGAAGTTTTTGGTAATGTCTATGTAAAAATTATCCGTTACGGAACCTTTGGTTCGATAAAAGTACAATACCAGGTTGAATCTGAAGAGTTAGGGCCGATCGAGATACCGCCTACAAACATTTATCGTCAGGGTGTTGTGGATGATGGAATATTATTATCAGATAAAGATCAGATTTTTGAACATTATCTGCAAAAACTGCAAGTTATCTATAATCATATCCTTCAGTACTTCACTAAAGGTGAAGAGGAATGATAGTCAGGCCTGAGCAAAACTGGTTAAGAAAACTTTTTTCGTGGCATGGCTCGATTATGCGAAAAATTGCATTACAAATGTGCTTTTTTATCGTGCTAAATATCGTCTATTTGTTTTTTTTACCGTTGTTGCATATGCATGGGATCGTAGCGAAAGAAAGTTCAGTCTATTTTATTGGCGTTTCTATTTCGATCTCAGTTTTCCTTGGTTTCCGTAATAACACTGCGTGGCTTCGCTACTGGGAAGCCAGAAAACTATGGGGCGATCTGCTTATTGCCAGCCGTTCACTGATACGTGAGGTTATCAATACCACACCGGCTCATGAGGAAGATATAAAAGTGGTAGTCGAACTGATTATCTCCTGGTGCTTAACGTTAAAATCCCGGCTACGGCATGAAGCCATTCCGGCGATAACTGACAGCGTTTTTTTATCTCGTCACTCTCAGGAATATCAACATATTACGACCCCCTGTAATGCATTACTGCAAGATATTGGATTATGGCTTTACCAAAATCGGCCCAACGAGTTTGTGTATAGGAACATCAATAACTATCTTAATGAATTCAGTAGGATACAGGGCGGTTGTGAACGTATCAGCAATACGCCAATACCCTTTGCTTACTCTTTACTGTTACATCGGACAGTCGGTGTGTTTTGTGCCATTTATCCCTTGTTGCTGATTAACAATTTTGGGGTGCTTACGTTGCTTTTCTCCGTGTTCACTACTTACGCGTTGCTGGCACTTGATGCTATCGCTACGGAATTAGAAGATCCTTTTGGCAGCGAAGATAACGACCTGCCTTTGAATGCCATTTGTAATGCGATAGAGATTGATTTGCGTGAGATGGTTAGAGACAGTCGTCTGCCTGAAAAAATGATGCCAGATAAATATTATCGTCTGCTCTAAAAGGCGAATGCTGCTACATCTCCATCATTTAATGCTTCCAGTGTCGATCAAACAAGTGATGGATTACAAAAGCAGCAGGTATGTATGGCGTCTTTCCACTGACTTTTTCAGCGATACAGATTCTGTAATGCCAGGATTCCTTAAAAGAATTTTTACAATGGTGACTAAAAAGCCCCGACAGGAGGGGCTTTGTTGAGGATTTTTGTAGAGAGGGGCAGATGGTTGAAGAGTTACTCGATATTTTGGATCTGCTCGCGCATCTGTTCAATTAACACCTTCAGTTCAATTGCTGAGGCGGTGACATCAGCGTTAATCGATTTTGAGGCCAGCGTATTCGATTCACGATTGAATTCCTGCATCATAAAGTCAAGACGGCGACCAACAGCTTCTTTTTTCTTCAGGATGTTATAGGTTTCTTTTACATGCGCCTCAAGACGATCAAGCTCTTCCGCCACATCGATGCGCTGTGCCATCATCACCAGTTCCTGCTCAACACGATTGTTATCCAGCTGAAGTTCGGCTTCCTCAAGCTTTGTGACCAGACGCTCGCGTTGCCATTTGAGAACGTCCGGCATCCAGGCTCGTACTTTTTTCACCTCAGCGCTGACGCCTTCCAGACGTTGCTCGATTAATGCTTTTAACGCCGCCCCTTCGCTTTCACGCGCAGTGATAAAATCATCAATCGCCAGTTCCAGCGTCTCCAGCAACGCAACGTTAATGACGTCAAGATCCTGTTCCTGTGCGGACATCACGCCCGGCCAGCGCAGAATATCGACTGGATTAATCTCACCACCTGCGTTTTGTTGATTTACCCATTGTGCCGCTTCTAACAGTTGTTTCGCCAGCGTCTGATTTAATATCAAAGCGCTTTGTGTACTCGGATCGGCGTCAAAACGCAGGTTACATTCAATTTTCCCTCGCGTTAGCCGATTACGCAGACGTTCACGAATTACCGGCTCCAGGCTGCGAAACTGCTCCGGCAGTCGGATATAAGTTTCAAGATAGCGTTGGTTCACGGAACGCAGCTCCCAGGCTGCGCTGCCCCATTCGCCTTTGGTTTCACGCCGGGCGTAGGCGGTCATGCTGCGGATCATTTTGCGTACCCGTATTCAGTAAAGTTTAAAGGATTATAGCGATGCCGCTTCCCCCTTAACAGGTAAAAAAGAGAATTCTAAAGAATGAAGCAGGATAGAGGCGAGTCTAAACAGACGTGACGGTAAAGGTACAGGAAAGGTAAAGCAGACGTAATAAAATACGCAAGCAGATAAAATGATAGCAACATATAAGCCGTAACAGAAAATAAGAATGGAGTCTCAAAAATTAAAATAATGCCTATAGTTTGACAACAGACAAGGATTAAGGCCTCCAGGATTACTTAACCTTCAGAAAAAAATCTGGTGTTGTAGTTTTCCATTAAATTATTTTATTTAAACGGTTATTGATATGCATTAGCATTTTAATTAAATTACATTTAATTGACTTTTAAATGATTATCAATTGAATAATAATAACAAGTAATTTGTTGTTTATTTTACTAAATTTAATAAATTTATGATTTAAAAATATTTTTAATGATATTATTTTTCCTTGAGCCTTTTTATCATATAATAAATAAGTTATGGCTAATAATTTCTTAGTTTCAACTAAGGTTGAAAGTTTACTATTAAGTAAGCTGAGGGAAAACATGATAAATGAGTAAATAAAATAAATATTAAGGAGAAGGAAATACAATGGATGTAATTGATGAGATTATAAAGGAGTTTTTTCCAGAGAAAAAGGTTACTCCCCTACAAAAGAAATGTATCCGCTGGGCTGTAGGATTAGATGCGCTTTTCTCTCGCGTAAAGGCGGCTGAAAACAAAGATGGTATAGACTGGTTAGAAGCTGTAGTAGAAAAGTTACGGATTAATTTGGCTGTTGATAATGTTTATAACATTCCCAGTGAAGGTCCTGTCGTTATTATAGCAAATCATCCTACCGTTATTGATGGAATGGGCGTGATTGTCGCCGCTGCTAAAGTGAGGCGCGATATCAAAATCGTAGCCAACCAGGTGCTGACCCATATGTTGCCAAAAACAAAAAGCTTAACGATTGGCATCAGAAATATGCAGGGAAAAATGGGCACCAGTCAATATCGGGAAATGAATGCGCACCTTAAAAAAGGTGGTGTGCTCGTTATTTTCCCTTCAGGTAGGCTTGCCAGCTTGAAAAAAACAGGGCTGCAGGAAGCTCCATGGAATCCTGGCTTTATCCATCTCGCCACAAAGAACAATGCTGCTTTAGTACCTGTAAATATCCAGGGCTTAAATACCTGGCGTTACTACATTACCGCCAGGTTTTGGCGTCCGCTTTCTAACCTGATGGTTATCAGAGAATGCTTACGCCATAGCGGTAAGACACTGAAAATTAATTTTCTTCAGCAGGTTAACTTAGCAAAACTGGACGTTGATAAAGAACGAATGGGCGAAGTCGCAGCTTCATTCATGGAGCACATAAAAAGAGCAGGTCAAAACCAGCCGGGAATATTGCCTGTAATTACGCCAGTTGCTCCCCCTCTGGACAAAAAGTTATTAAGTGCAGCGCTGGAGAGCTGCACCGAGCTAAAAAAGCTTAATGATGGCAAAATTGTTCTGCTGTATCGCCATCAGGGTACGGAATATTCACCTGTATTAAGAGAGTTGGGACGTCTACGTGAGATCTGTTTTCGGGAGATAGGTGCCGGAACGGGACAGGATTATGATAACGACATCTATGATAAAGATTATCAGCATATCATGGTATGGGATCCTGAAAGGCTTGAAATCGCCGGGGCTTACCGTTTTGTTATGGCAGGTGAACAGATTGCAAAGAGAGGATTGCAAGGTCTCTATAGTAATGAGCTTTTTAATTACAAACAGGAATTTTCGGCAATTGCCAGCAAAAGTATTGAGATTGGCCGAGGTTTTATACAAAAGCAGTATCAGAAAACTAACGTCCTTGATGAACTTTGGAAAGGAATATTTAATGTTGCGCTTAAACACAGCGAATATAAATACCTCATTGGGGTGCTAACGATTCCACAAAATTACTCGGATTATGCAAAAAAATTAATGATTGGTTTTTACCAAACTTATCTTTCAGCGGATCAAGATGCCTGCTCTCCTGTGGAAAAATATGATTTGGTCGATGAAGATATTAATCGTTTATTTAGCGGTGACCATTTTGATGAAGACTGGAAAAAGCTTAATATTGAATTGCGAGAGCTGGGCTGCGATCTCCCCTGGCCCTATAAGCAAGCGGCTAAGTGGTATAGTGCAGGAGGCTCAAAAATATTATGTTTTGTCGAGGATAAGCATTTTAATTCCATCGCTGGGTTAAATCTGTGTGAAATAGATAAGCTCAAGAAAAGCTATGGTAAGCGTTATCTACCTAAATAATAGCCTGAGATGTGGTTAGTTTTTTTGACATCTCATCAAGTCTTATTAAGGGCTTTTCAGCCTTTAATAAGCAACTGAGATGACCTTGCCCTACTTTGATTGCTTTCTGGAATTTTTAAGATGCTGACTAAAAAGATTATTATATTTTTTTGCACGTTAACTTTCTTGGCAGGCTGTAAAGACTCAGAACCGCTTGCCTTAGCCGGCTATACCTATGGTGAGTTTACCTATCTGTCGTTCCCCTTTACGGAAGAAGTAGAAGCGCTATTTGTTACCAAAGGAGAGACGGTCAGTAAAGGGCAGAAGCTTATGCAGCTGGTTAATTTCACTGCGGAAAATGCCCTGCGTATAGCGGAAGAGAATGTGCTGGCTGAGCAGGCGTTGTTGCATAACTTAGAAACGGGTGAACGCCAGGCCGCGTTGAATATGATTCATGCGCAGCTTGAAAGAGCAAAATCAGCCGCCAGTCTGGCGAAGAGGCAGCTGGAAAGGCAACAGCGTCTTTATAAAGAAGAAATGGTGTCCGTTGCTGAATGGGAAAAGGCAAAAGAAGATTATGTACAGAAAAATGCGCAGGTGAAGGAGCTGCTGCATCAGCTGGAAGTCAAAGAGTTACCAGCCCGTCAGGCTGAGATTAATAATCAAAAATCACGTGTTGAGTCGGCCACGCTGCAGCGTGATAAAGCCCGCTGGGATCTCCAGCAAAGAACGCTGTTTGCTCCACAGGATGCGCTGGTTTATGACATTCTTTATCAGCCCGGTGAGCGTCCAGCCGCTGACCGCCCTGTTATCAGCCTCCTTTCCCCGGATCGTATTAAAATCCGCTTCTACGTGCCTGAAAAGCGGCTGGGCGAAGTCCATACGGGAACCCGGATAAAAGTTTATTGTGACGGGTGTAGCAGGCCGCTGTCAGCTCGTATCAATTATATCAGCCCTCAGGCTGAGTTCTCTCCGCCCGTTATTTACAGTACTAAGCGTCGTGAAAAACTGTTGTTTATGGCTGAAGCCGTTCCCGTAAAAGAGGATCTCCCCTTTATCAAAACAGGACAGCCCGTAGATATCGAGGTTGTTTCTGATGAGTGATATCTGTATTGAGGTTAGCAAACTTAATAAGCATTTTGGCAGTAACCATGCGGTAAAAGATTTCTCACTGACGGTGAGAAAAGGCGAGATATATGGCTTTTTGGGGCCAAACGGCAGCGGGAAAACTACCTCAATACGCATGATGTGCGGGTTGATTACGCCTGATTCAGGGAACGGGCACTGCCTCGGTATGGATATTTTTACCCAGCGGGCTCAGATAAAACGTCATATAGGCTATATGACGCAGCATTTCTCTATGTGGGGTAACTTATCCATTCGGGAAAATCTGTTGTTTATCACGCGTATTTATAATCTGGATAAGGGCAAAGCGCGCGTTGATCAGACGCTGGATGAACTGGGGCTTACATCGCGCCAGCATCAGCTGGCAAAATTTCTTTCAGGAGGATGGAAGCAGCGCATGGCGCTTGCCGCCTGTACGCTGCATCAGCCTTCTTTGCTTTTTCTGGATGAACCGACCGCCGGTGTCGATCCCAAAGCGCGCCGTGAATTCTGGCAAATCCTTCATCAGCTTTCCGATCGAGGCATCTCAATACTGGTCAGTACGCACTATATGGATGAGGCTGAGCGATGCCATAAGGTAGCTTATCTCTCTTATGGCAATCTGTTAGCGAACGGTAGCGTCCGATCGATTATTCAGGAGCAGAATCTGACTACGGTGAAAATAAGCGGTAAGAAGCTGACGGAACTGGAAAATGAGCTGCTTAAAATGCCGGGCATTGAACAAACGGTGATTTTTGGTAACAGCCTTTTTGTTACGGCAGAGGATGAAGCAGTATTAAATCCAATTTTATCACAGGCTGTTACTTCTGATTATGACGTTTGTAAAGTAGAAACGACGCTGGAAGATGCCTTTACCTGGCTAATGAAAAACAATGCTAAAAAAAATGAGAATTAATTTTTCTTTTTTACGCTGGATTGGCGTAGTGATTAAGGAAATTCACGAGCTGCGTCGTGACAAAATCAGCATGGCTATGGTTGTGATTACGCCATTACTCCAGCTGACTATCCTTGGCTATGCCGTTAATATGGATGCACGCAATATCCCTACCGCGTTGTTAAATTATGACACAGAGCAAATGAGCCAGGTGTTTGTCTCTGCGGCACAAAACACAGGCTATTTTTCGATGATTCCTTTTCAATCGGAAAAACAGGCGCGCTCTGCATTTGTGCGTGGCGATATCATCTTCATTATCACTATCCCGCAGGGTTTCAGCCGGGATATGCTGCGTGGAGAGAAGCCGCAGATACTGGTTCAGGGAGATGCTATCGATCCATTAACGATAGGAAATGCGTTAAGCGCTATTACACAGGCGGCAAAAACGATGTTTCAACAGGACCTGCCTCCTTCCATGCGCAGTGAACTGAAAGAAGATGATTTTGAGTTAGTGATTCATCGTATGTTTAACCCGGAAGGGATTACCCAATACAACACGATACCTGGCATCATCGGTTCGATACTTAGCACGACGCTTGTATTGATGACCGCGCTGGCGATTACCAGGGAGCGTGAAAGTGGCGCTATTGAAAATTTACTTATTTCTCCCTTGACCAGCCTGGAAGTGATCACCGGTAAAATCGTTCCTTATGTCCTTATCGGTATTTTTCAGTCGTTACTGATCTTGCTCTGCGCCGTGTACTTATTCGGCATTCCTTTGTTAGGTAATGTTTTTCTTCTTTTTCTGGTGCTGTTTGTTTACGTTTTTCTTTGTTTATCGATCGGCATCACTATTTCAAGTCTGGCGCAAAACCAGCTTCAGGCTTTGCAGATGTCCTCTTTCTACTTTATCCCTTCCGTTATGCTTTCCGGTTTTATCAGCCCTTTTATTAGTATGCCGGTATGGGCGCAGTGGATAGGGTCTTGTCTGCCATTAACCTACTTTATACGGTTAATTAAGGGGATCATGCTAAAAGGTTATGGCTTTATCGATCTGTTGTCTGACCTGCTGCCGCTGGGATTGCTTGCGCTTATTATTGTAGGGATTGCGCTAAAATCTTTCCGTAAAACACTGGACTGACAGCCACCTGAATATTTTTTTCCGCCGGATACCGGGGCAAGGGGCGGTAGGCAGAACAGCGCTAAATCCGTATAATGCGCAGCCACTATTTAGCAAGCCGGAGAAAAACCATGCGTCCAGCAGGCCGTCTCACACAGCAGGTGCGTCCCGTTACCCTGACTCGTCATTACACCAAACATGCAGAAGGTTCTGTACTGGTTGAGTTCGGCGACACTAAAGTACTTTGTACTGCCACGGTGGAAGAAGGCGTTCCACGTTTCCTGAAAGGCCAGGGCCAGGGCTGGATTACGGCAGAATATGGCATGCTGCCGCGCTCAACCCATAGCCGTAACGCACGTGAAGCGGCAAAAGGCAAACAGGGCGGGCGAACCCTTGAAATTCAGCGGTTGATTGCCCGCTCGCTGCGTGCGGCGGTCGATTTGAAGGCGTTGGGTGAATTTACCATTACGCTCGACTGTGACGTATTACAGGCTGACGGTGGCACCCGTACCGCCTCTATTACCGGTGCCTGCGTTGCGCTGGCGGATGCGCTCAATGCGTTAGTTGCCAACGGCAAGCTGGCGAAAAATCCTATGAAAGGGATGGTAGCGGCAATTTCTGTCGGCATCGTTAACGGCGAAGCGGTCTGCGATCTGGAGTATGTGGAAGATTCCGCAGCCGAAACCGATATGAACGTAGTCATGATGGAAGATGGGCGCATGATTGAAGTGCAGGGCACCGCTGAAGGCGAACCCTTCAGCCATGAGGAACTGTTAACGCTGCTGGCACTAGCGCGGGGCGGCATCGAAACCCTGATTCAGGCGCAGAAGGCGGCGCTGAACAGCTAATCATTTCAGGCGACCAGCGAGTCGCCTTTTTTACGGCTATTTTTTGAGGAGAGCAAAATGAAAGCCTGGCAGCGGGAATTTATTGAGTTTGCTTTAAATAAACAGGTGCTGAAATTTGGCGAGTTTACGTTGAAATCAGGCCGTAAAAGCCCCTATTTCTTTAATGCGGGCCTGTTTAATACCGGACGGGATTTAGCACTGCTGGGGCGCTTTTACGCTCAGGCGCTGGTCGATTCCGGTGTCGATTTTGATTTACTGTTTGGCCCCGCTTACAAAGGTATTCCTATCGCCACAACGACCGCCGTGGCGCTTGCCGATCACCATCAGCGTGATGTGCCTTACTGCTTCAACCGTAAGGAAGCGAAAGATCACGGTGAAGGCGGCACGTTGGTTGGTAGCCCGTTACAGGGACGCGTTATGCTGGTTGATGATGTGATTACCGCTGGTACAGCCATACGCGAGTCAATGGAAATTATCGCCGCTCACGGCGCTCGTCTGGCTGGCGTACTGATTTCGCTCGATCGTCAGGAACGGGGACGCGGCGAGATTTCAGCGATTCAGGAAGTGGAACGCGACTACCAGTGCCACGTGACCGCCATTATTACTCTTGGCGATCTGATTGAGTACCTGGAAGAAAAACCGGAAATGGCCGATCATCTGGCGGCAGTGCGTGCCTATCGTCAAACTTACGGTATCTGAACTGAAAGTGATGCCGGGCCTGTTGCCCGGCACATTGTTTATACCAGCTGTGCCGCCAGCAGCGGCCAACGCGCTTCAAAATCCTGCGTGGGGAGATAGCGGAACTCAGAGCGAACAAAACGTGACAGAAGCCCTTCACAGAAGGCTAACAGCTGACTCGCCAGCAGTGTCTCATCCGTCGCAAAACCTTCACCTTCTCGCATTTTCCGCTCGCGCAATACCTGCCGCAGCTGTGCTTCAATACGCTCGAAAAGCTGATTAATGCGCCCCTGTAAACGATCCTGCTCAAACATCAGCGCATGACCAGTAAGGATGCGTGTTAGTCCGGGGTTACGTTCGCCAAAACCAAGAATCAGCTGCACAATCAGACGCAGACGCATTATGGTTTCTTTCTCATCTTTCAGGATGGTATTGATGCGCGTAATTAAACTGTCTTCAATAAACTCGATCAGGCTGTCAAACATCCGCGTTTTGCTGGGAAAGTGACGATACAGTGCTGCTTCGGAAACACCGACCGTTGCGGCCAGCTTTGCTGTTGTAATACGTTGGCTACCGTCGCTGGATTCCAGCATTTGCGCCAGAGCCTGCAGGATTTCATCGCGACGATTCCTTTTCGCGCACTTTTTTTCTGCCATGACGTTATAAACCCCTGAGATTTACCATAAACGGGCATAGGCCCACGCAGCATCCGTGAGAAGGGTTCTCACGGTGCTGAAAATTTAATAATTCGGTTTACGGAGGGTAAGTAGTTGTGCGTTTAATTCCGACCTGAATGACCGAAGCCGCCTTCACCGCGTGCGCTGGCATCAAAATCTTCTACCAGGTTAAATTCCGCCTGTACGACCGGAACGAACACCAGCTGGGCAAGACGCTCGCCTGGCTGAATCGTGAAGCTCTCCTGACCACGGTTCCAGACAGAAACCATCAGCTGGCCCTGATAATCTGAATCAATCAGGCCGACCAGGTTACCCAGCACGATACCGTGCTTATGACCAAGGCCGGAGCGTGGCAGAATCACAGCCGCCAGGGCGGGATCGGCGATATGAATCGCCAACCCGGTTGGCACCAGCGTAGTGGCGCCCGGTGCCAGTTCCTGCGGAGCATCAAGACAGGCGCGCAGGTCTAATCCTGCGGAACCAGAGGTAGCATAGGCAGGCAGAGGAAATTCTTTGCCTACGCGCGCATCAAGAATCTTAACGTCGATTTTTTTCATCATAACGGCTGACAATCTCGTCTAATAACTGCTGGCCAAGGAGCGTTTTATCCATGAGCGGCAAAACTTTTTCTCCCTCCTGCCAGAAAAGGTGAAGAGCATTGGTATCGCTGTTGAAACCTTGCCCGGATTTAGAAACATCGTTGGCGCAGATAAGATCCAGATTCTTCCGCACACGTTTTTGTTGGGCGTATTCTTCCACATTACGGGTTTCAGCGGCAAACCCTACAACGTAGGGCCGCTGCTCGAGCATGGCACCGACACCGGCGACAATATCGGGGTTTTTTACCATTTTCAGCGTGATTTCATCACCCTGTTTTTTAATTTTTTCCGCCGAGATGTCCGCTGCGCGATAGTCTGCCACGGCTGCGCTGCCAATGAAAATCTGTTGCTGTGTAATTTGCGCCATAACCGCTTTTTGCATTTCCAGCGCGCTGGTGACATCAATGCGCTTCACGCCAGCGGGTGTTGCGAGCGTGACTGGCCCGGCGACCAGCGTGACATTTGCGCCTCTGGCAGCGGCGGCGGCGGCGATGGCGAAGCCCATCTTGCCGGAACTGTGGTTAGTGACGTAGCGAACCGGATCCAGCGCCTCACGCGTAGGACCAGCGGTAATCATAATATTAAGATGTTGTAGATCGTTAGCCGGCGTTGACCAGGCGACGGCGTGATCGACAATTTCCAGTGGGTCAAGCATTCGCCCTGGCCCCAACATCCCCGCATGCCTGGCTGCCGCTATCCGGCCCCCAAATCATTACGCCACGTCCGGCAAGGCGCTGTAGGTTTTCCTGCGTTGGCAGGGCGCGATACATTTGCTGATTCATGGCGGGCACAACGGCAATTGGCGCTGCGGTAGCCAGACAGGTCGTCGTTACCAGATCGTTCGCCATGCCTGCCGTTACGCGTGCAATTAAATCAGCCGTAGCGGGAGCAAGGATAACTAAATCGGCCCATTTCCCCAGCTCGATATGCCCCATTGCCGCTTCTGCCGCCGGGTCGAGCAGATCGTCATAAACCGGGTAGCCAGAAACCGCCTGCAGCGTTAGTGGCGTAATGAAGGCCTTAGCCGCCTGTGTCATTACAACGCGAACTTCTGCGCCGCGGTCGCGTAAACGGCGTACCAGCTCCGGCGTTTTATACGCGGCAATGCCGCCGCTGACGCCGACCACGATATGTTTTCCGGTTAAGCCCATCATTTTCATGTCTACCTTTATCAAACCTGCCGAGATGCCTGGCGGCAACACAATGGCGCTATTTTACCATACTCTCACCGCCGCGCCCTTTAGCATCCCGCCACCTTTGCGAGCCATGCCGAAAAGAAAAGCCTGCCCGCTGGCGCGTTTTTAACGCCAGGTGCAAAGTAACTGCCTGATAAATGTCTGCGCCAGCGAGGGAGAATGCGCGTGTTGAAGCCAAGGGAAAAACTGGAGCAAAGAGGCGCTTCGGCGTTAAGTGATGCTGAGTTACTGGCCATTTTTTTACGAACCGGCACCAGCGGTAAGCCAGTTATGATACTGGCGAATGAGCTACTAATGGCTTTTGGCTCGCTGTATCTGCTGATGAGTGCAGAAAAAAGCGCTTTTAGCGCGATAAAAGGAGTCGGGGATGCCAAGCTGGCGCAGCTGCATGCGGTGGCAGAGCTGGCGCGACGCTTTTTTGATGCGCAGCTGATGCGCGAAAATGCGCTGGAAAGCCCGCAGGTTACGCAACGCTATCTGCAAAGCGTGCTGGCCCATCAGGAACGGGAAATTTTCATGGCTATTTTTCTTGATAACCAGCACCGCGTTTTACAGGCGCAGCAGCTGTTTTCAGGGACTATCGCCAGCGTGGAGGTACATCCTCGGGAAATTGTCCGGGCGGCGCTGAAGCTTAATGCCGCCGCGATGATTCTGGCGCATAATCATCCTTCCGGCTGTGCTGAGCCCAGTGCTGCCGATCGCGATATTACCCGGCAGATTAAACAGGCCTGTCAGCTGATGGATATTCGCGTATTAGATCATCTGGTTATCGGAAAAGGCGAATATGTTTCTTTTGCCGAAAGAGGCTGGCTTTAATGAGTAAAATTGCCTCATTCCTGCGCTATTGCGGCGATCCAGAGGGATCTTTATCTGTTCGGGACTTGAGCACCGACGCGACAAGGCGTATACTACGCCACCTTTGAGAATCTCGGGTTTGGCGTTTCGGCCTGCTCAGCGGGTTCGCATCGAACTCGCCTGGATGGGCTACCAGCCTGACGAGGCGGCCAAGACCTAATTTTTAAAGCTCGAGCTGATTTGATTTTTGGAGAATTGACATGTCACGAGTCTGCCAAGTAACTGGCAAGCGTCCGGTGACCGGTAACAACCGTTCCCACGCAATGAACGCGACGAAACGCCGTTTCCTGCCGAACCTGCACTCTCACCGTTTCTGGGTTGAGAGCGAGAAGCGTTTCGTTACCCTGCGCGTATCTGCTAAAGGTATGCGTGTAATTGACAAAAAGGGCATTGATACGGTTCTGGCCGATCTGCGTGCCCGTGGTGAGAAGTACTAAGGAACTGAATCATGGCTAAAGGTATTCGTGAGAAGATCAAGCTGGTTTCCTCTGCTGGTACAGGTCACTTCTATACCACCACGAAGAACAAACGTACTAAGCCGGAAAAACTGGAACTGAAAAAGTTCGATCCGGTTGTACGTCAGCATGTGATGTACAAAGAAGCCAAAATTAAATAATTGTGGCTTCCACAGAAAACCCGGCTTCGGCCGGGTTTTTTGTTTTTATGAGACCGTAAAACGTGAGGAGCTGCCATGCCTGAGTTACCAGAGGTAGAAACCAGCCGTCGCGGTATTGAACCGCACCTGGTTGGAGAGACAATTCTGCATGCTGTGGTACGTAATTCGCGGCTGCGCTGGCCTGTCTCACAGGAAATTCATGCCCTGAGCGATCAACCAGTATTGAGCGTGCAGCGTCGTGCGAAATACCTGCTGCTGGAGCTGCCGAAGGGATGGATTATTATCCATCTTGGCATGTCGGGCAGCCTGCGCATTCTGCCGGAAGAGATCCCGGCGGCAAAACACGATCATGTTGATCTGGTGATGAGCAATGGCAAGGTGCTGCGCTACACCGATCCGCGTCGTTTCGGTGCCTGGCTCTGGAGTAATGATCTACAGGGCAGCAACGTGCTGGCGCACCTTGGCCCGGAACCGCTTAGTGAAGCTTTCAGTGCCGACTACCTGTTTGAGAAATCGCGCGGTAAGCGCACCGCCGTCAAGCCCTGGCTGATGGATAATAAGCTGGTGGTCGGTGTGGGGAATATCTACGCCAGCGAATCGCTGTTTGCCGCCGGGATCTTGCCCGATCGTCCGGCCATGTCCCTGACTAAAGAAGAAGCGGCGCTGCTGGTGAAAACTATCAAGGCGGTATTGCTGCGATCTATCGAGCAGGGCGGTACGACGCTGCGCGACTTCCTGCAAAGCGACGGTAAGCCCGGCTACTTTGCCCAGGAGCTACAGGTGTATGGGCGCGCGGGTGAACCCTGCCGCGTGTGTGGAACACCCATTGAGAGCGCCAAACATGGTCAGCGCAGCACCTTCTTCTGTCGTTGTTGCCAGCACTAAAACGGCGTTCTGTGCGGTAAAGAGCAGAAACAGGCGTAACTGAATAGGGTACGAACCAGGGCGCAGAGGTTAGCCGTTGCATCTGAGCGGCGGCGTGAAATATCAGGGTTATGTGCCCGCAGTGGAAGAGGTATCCCACCAGACCAGCGCCCAGTCGCGCGGTGGAAGCAGGGTAGAGAGCCTGCCCAGGCGGCGTTGCTCCTGCCAGAGTTCATACAGACGTTGCCGATCCTCAGAGCTGAGCGTGCCGCCTGACCAGCTTACGCTTTCAGCAAAGCGCTCAAAATCATCCGGATCGGGCGGCAGGCGAGCGTCGCGAATAAAATCAACGCAGGCGTGTATGCCCATCTGATAAAGAAGATTAACGGCATAAATGTAGGTGGGATGAGTTGTAACCTCGCGGCCCAGCGCGCGCTGAATAAGCGGCGAGATAAAGTATGGCGTGACGAGATGCGTGGTGTAGACCCGCAGCCGCGCTTTTTGGTTAAGCTTAGTCAGCGCCTGTCTGAGATCGGCAACCAGTGTCGATCGCGAGGCCACGGCAATATCGCATATCGGTAAATCATCCCAGCTCTCTTCCCAGGCGCGTCGTATCAGCGTGAGGTTATCAATACCGGCCTGTTGCGCCCGTTGTCTGGCTACCTGTAGCATGCCCTGACTGTAATCAACGCCATAAACGTGTATCAATTTATCCGCCAGCGGCAGGCAGACAGAGCCGGGGCCACAGCCCATATCCAGTAGCGTGCCAGCGTCTTGCAGGTCGATCTTTTCCAGCAGCTGTTTCAGGTAGGCATTATCGGGATTGTCACAGCTCAGGGCGAATTTTTCAGCACGCTTATCCCAATGTTCAGGGGCTTTTTCCGTACGCTGGTTAAGTTTCCACTGCTGGCGATAGAGATCAGCAAAATCGATATTATTAATCAGCACATTCCCTCCTCAGATAATGCGATAACGATGAGTTTGATGCCTTACCATATGTACTATCGTGCTTTCATCATGTTAAGAAGCCATTGATTATTATTTATTAACTAAAATCGAAATATAGTAATTTATATAGCGATAAACGGAGAGCACTTTTGTCGGGAAATAATAAAGCAGTAGGGAAAAGGGAATAACGGCGCGGTTTCGGCGCGCCGACAGAATGCTAACTATGCCAGCTTTGCCAGCAACGCCTGGTAAACCGGCTCCGGCAGAAAAGCTTTTACCTCGCCGCCGTGGCGCGCCACTTCCTTTACCAGCGTGGAGGAGACAAAAGAATAGGCTTCAGCAGGCATTAAAAATACGCTTTCCAGCGAAGGCAGCAGGTGGCGATTCATATGGGCCAGCTGCAATTCATATTCAAAATCAGACACCGCCCGCAGGCCGCGTACCAGCACATTTGCCTGCCGTTCGCGGGCAAAGTTCGCCATCAGATCGCTAAAGCCGGTTACTTCTACGTTAGCCAGGTGTGCCGTTGCCTGCTGCGCCAGCGTAACGCGTTCTTCGAGGCTGAACATGGGTTTTTTTGATGGGCTGGCGGCAATAGCCAGAATGACGTGATCGAACATCGTTGCGGCGCGGCTTAAAATGTCCAGATGCCCGTTCGTCAGGGGATCAAAAGTACCGGGATAGATAGCTTTAGTGCTCATGATTTATCTCCGTTCGCTGACTGACCCAGCGCCCACAGCGCCGCGTACTTATTGAAAGTATATTGCGCATTTACCACAGCTAATATCCAGCCCTGCGATCCATCAAGAAAACCGGCGCGCAGCAGCAGGGTTTTACAAAAAGCGCCCAGCGTATGGCTAAAAATAGAAAAAACGCCGCAGCGCTTACCCTGCTGATGCCGCTGCTGCGCCCAGGCTTCGGCATAGGCCAGCTGTTTACGCTGAAAAGCCGGGAAGTCACGACAGGTAAGGTGTTGTAGATGACCTGAGAGAGGAATCACCTGTGCCTTTCCGGTCTCCAGCGATTCATGAACCTGATGATCGTTGTAGCGGTAAGTTCGGGGATAGAGGCGAACTACGCGGTCGGGATACCAGCCGCTGTGACGCATAAAACGGCCCAGAAACAGGTTTAATCGCCCCAGGCTGTAGACATTGTTCGGCTGCGGCGCGCAGTTAAGCACCTGTTCAATAGCGGTACGCAGCTCAGGCGTTACGCGTTCATCCGCATCGATCATCAAAATCATCTCGCCGCTGGCGTAAGATTGCGCCAGCTGACGCTGTTTGCCATAGCCCGGCCACTCCTGTGACTGAAAAACCTTTGCGCCGTGCTGCTGTGCGATAGCGAGCGTATCGTCGCTGCTGCCGGAATCGAGCACAATAAGCTCATCTGCCCAGCTAACCGAGGCGAGACATGCTGGCAGCAGCTCAGCTTCGTTTTTAACGATCATCACGACAGACAGGCGTTGGCGGGTGGTCATTTAATGGTTCCGTGGCGGCAGATAAGGTTCGAGCAACTGAAGCAGACGCTGTAATGCGCCCTGGTTTTGATGCAGTACCTCAACCGCATGGCGTCCGTGATAGCGCCGATAGTCATCATCAACCAGCAGGTTGCCAATTTCATGTACCAGCGAGGCGGTATCCGTTACGGTGATCAAGCCATCTGCCTGCTTCAGCTTGCTGCAAATATCTTTAAAATTGAAGGTGTGAGGCCCCATCAGCACGGGAATCGCATGGGCGGCTGGCTCCAGCGGATTATGGCCGCCACGCTCTACCAGGCTACCGCCGACAAAAGCGAGATCGGCAATGCCATACAGCAGCATCAGTTCGCCCATGGTATCGCCAATCACAACCTGAGTACCGCTGGAGGGAATTTCACCGCTGCTGCGTAAGGTATAGCTGAAGCCGCTTTTTTGCGTCATTTCGCGCGCGCTTTCGAAGCGTTCCGGATGGCGCGGTACCAGAATCAGCAACAGATCGGGAAAGTGCGATAGCAGACGACGATGCGCCTCCAGCATCATGCTTTCTTCCCCTTCATGGGTGCTGGTGGCGATCCAGACCGGACGACGAGGCGCCCATTGACGACGTAGCGTTACTGCACGCGCCGCCAGCTCTGGCGTCACGGAAATATCAAATTTCAGGCTGCCGGTGATAGCCAGTTGAGAACGTTTCAGACCCAGTTCAATAAAACGCGCACCATCTTCTTCATTCTGCGCAGCAATCAGCGTAATGCGTTGCAGCAGGCGACGCATAAATTTACCCAGCTTTTTATAACCTGCAGCCGAGCGTGCCGACAGACGCGCATTAGCAATAACCAGCGGTATTTGGCGATCGTGCAGAGCCTTAATCAGATTCGGCCACAGCTCGGTTTCCATAATAATTACCAGCCGGGGATCGACGGTATTAAGAAAACGATGAACGGCACCAGGCAGGTCATAGGGCAGATAGACATGATGGACATCTTTACCGAAAGCTGACTGCGCGCGTTCCGATCCGGTTGGCGTCATCGTAGTAACGGTAATCGGCAACGTCGGGTATCGATGACGTAGCGCTCGCACCAGCGGCACCGCCGCCAGCGTCTCCCCTACGGAAACCGAATGCAGCAAGATGCCGCCAGGACTGACTTTGCCTGCGCAGAAACCGTAGCGTTCCGCCCAGCGTTTACGATAGGCAGGCGCTTTACGACCGCGCAGCCAAAGGCGCAGCCAAATCAGAGGCTGTATAAGGTAAAGCAGGGTGGTGTAAATCGTCGTCATACCGATCTTTACGACACTTATGCGTCAAACCTGGGCAAAATATGCGGAATGTGCATGTTAGCAGATAACGCGCCTGCGCTCATCTATCTTCCGCCGTGGTCGCCAGTAGCTGCTGATAAAGCGAATTTAACTCAGCGCCCAGCCGCTGTGGTGTATAAGGCAAAATTCTGGCGCGTGCCGCGTCTCCCATCGTTGAATTCTCTACTTTAGCGGGAATCGCCATTGCTGCCTGGTGCAATGCATTGATATCTAATGCATCACAGACAAAACCCTGCTCGCCCTGTACGATAAATTCCGCACCGCCGCAGCCGGTACTGGTAATAACCGGCAGGCCACAGGCCATCGCCTCCAGAATGACATTCGGAAAAGGGTCATAAAGCGTGGGCAGAATCAGACCATCAGCCGCATGGTAAAAAGGCTGCACGTCCTGTTGGACACCAACAAAACGTAGCCTATCCAGGCAGTTAAGCTGATTAGCCAGCTGCTGATAGCGTGACTGGTGCTTATCTTGTCCGACAACGATCAGATAGCGATCGCTATTGGCTATTGCCTCGATCGCCGCTTTTAATCCCTTACGTTCGAAGCCTGAGCCAACGTAGATCAGCGCGACGGCCTGCTGAGGGATAGAAAGCTGCTGGCGTGTTGCGTGACGGGTAGCCTCAGTCGCAGGCTGAAAACGTTCTGCATCGATAGCGTTATAGATTACTGTGATGCGATCGTCAGGCAGGTTAAAGCAGCGGATGATGTCCTGCTTCACCATCTCCGAGTTGCAGATTACCTTTTTCAACGCCGAAGAGTGAAACATCTCCTCTTCTGCACGCAATACATAGCGATGATAGGGGCTGAGTGTGGCGCTCAGGCGTTGCAGCGGTGAGACGATGCGAGCCCGCTGCTCCAGCCAAACACGATGCACGCCGTCTCCGGCGCGAAAAATATCGCAGCCAGCGATCCGTTCGTGGCTCTGTACGATATCAAAGTGTTCACGCAGCCAGCAGGCACGGGCTGCGGCGGCAAAACCGCGCTCGCGTGATATCGCGTCCCCATTTAGGCGGGTTGCAAATATGCAGGTGCCAGTCTGGATTTGGCGTGCCTTGCCAGCTGCGCGTGATGATGTTCAGATCGAGCTGTTCATGGTTCAGGGCTTCCAGCGCGCGTGAAATAAAACGCTCGGCACCGCCATCAGGGCGATATTTTTGGCGGACGATTGCCAGACGAATGTTACGCATCCAGAAAACTCCTTGCGGCTGCAACTACATCATCAACCGGAATTGCGCTCAGATAGCGTTGCTCGGTTTGCGTATTGATGGAGTCTGGCGAGGGCAGCGGGCCGTAATCACCAGCCCAGATGACCCGATTGTTTTCGCCCCAGGGACGCCAGTGCTGAAGCTTGGTCGGGCCAAACAGCGCTACGCAAGGGGTCTGTAGCGCGGCCGCCATATGCATCGGTGCGGAATCGACGCCGATAAACAGTCGCGCATGATCGATCAATGCTGCCAGCTGTGTCAGGCTAAGCTGACCGGCAATGGTGGTGATATGTGGGTTATGGCAGAGCGAGAGGATATGCTCGATCATCGCCATTTCTTTCGCATCTGGCGCGGCCGTTAAGACAATATTCAGGCCTGGCTGATTTAGTCGGTCGATCAGTGCTGCCACTTTCTCATCGTCCCAACATTTGAATACCCAGCGTGACGTCGGCTGAATCACCACATAGGGGCCATCAACGCCCTGCTGGAGCAGTAGCTGCTCGGCTGCCAGCCAGTCTTCTTTGTCATAATGCATGGAGACGGGAATATGCTTTACCGGGATATCAAGTGGGGAAAGCGCCAGTAGATTTTGTTCGACGGTATGCAGCTGATTAAAGCTTGCCGTGGGCACCAGCCAATTGTGGCAGACGCGCCAGAAACAGGTATCGCGCTTGCTGTAGGCGAAACCAATACGTTCCGGCGCGCCAGAAATTAACGTAATCAACGCGCTACGCCACTGATCGGCCAGGTTGATAACCAGATCGTAGCGGCTGTTTCGGACGGCATTGACCAGCGCCAGTTCATGTTTCAGCTGTTGCCAGACACCCAGTTTTTTCCATTTACGGTCAATCAGATGCAGATGGCGTATGGCGGGATGCGCCTGTAACATCGGACGTGTTTCCTGATAGAGCAGTACATCAATCGAGGCGTCGGGATAACGCTGATGCAGCGCATTAATGACCGGCGTCGTTAGCAGCATATCGCCATGATGACGTAGTTTAATCACCAGAATATTACGCGGTGTAAAGGATGCAGGGATAGTTGCCATACAAAACCTGTCTCAGGATCAAGTGAGCCGATTCTAGGGGAAAGCTGGCGGGGGGAAAAGCACCGCACATGCTTCTTTCCCCAGGTCTTGCCCGTTTAACGTTGGCGCCAGCGATAAAGTCGGCAGAGCCAGAGCAGTAGCTGATACCACTGCTTCAGACCACGCGCATTGCGTAACATTCGGCGGTGAGTTTGGGTGGCAAAGATATCAGCAATAATAGCCTGACGCGCAGCGGCCTCCGGCTCACGACGCGCTGAGTGGCAAACGCTCAGAGCTTCATGGGTAATCTGATAGTGAAACTCTGGATAGATTTTTACCTTCCCACGATAGCGTTGGTTTATCTCCTCCAGCATGCGTGCAATTTTCAGATAATGGCGCTGGTACTCTACGTTGCGCTGACCGGTGCGTTTGCGGTTACTGATTGACTGGTCATGTACGTGATAGCGATATAAAGCAATGTCGGTATAACGTACCCGGCGCGCATTAAGCATAAATTCTGTTGTCCAGGGAATATCCTGATGATGCAGTCCCGGCTCAAACAGCAGATTACAGGATTTGATCAACGATAAACGATAGATGCCCATCCAGACCACGTGTAAATAGCGATGGGTTGCCAGCGCCTTGCTTAACCATGCCGCGCCATCCAGCACGCCGGTTGAGGTAAGCCGATCGTGGGGAATCAGCGTTCTGACGCGCTGGCTGCCGGTATAAAAACACTCTGCGTTGCACTGGGCGGCGTCCAGCTCATCCTGCTCGGCCATCTCTACCAGCGTCTGATAGAGCGTCGGCGATAGCGTATCGTCAGCATCCGGGAACGTCACATATTTACCCCGCGCGACAGCCAGACCAGCGTTACGCGCCAGAGAAACGCCGCCATTCTGTTGATCGATTACGCTGATATGCTCATAGCGTGCAGCATACGCCGCTGCCCGTTCGCCGCTGCCGTCTGTTGAGCCATCATTAACGATGATAACTTCGAGGCGGGTAAAGGTTTGCGCCAGCAGTGACGCCATGAAATTGTCGAACAGATCGCCAGCGTTATACATTGGGACGATAACGCTCAGTAAAGGAGAAGCGGTGTCAGAATGTTGAGTCATGTTTAATGGAATTTGGTTTGGCGCAGCCGGTGCGGCTGGCGTGTGGCAATAAAGTCATGGATATCGTCGAGCCTGTGCCGATCAAGCGCGTAAAGCTGTTCTGCCGGGTAAGGAAAGCGGTACTGCGCGGCGAAAACAAACGAGGAAGGTGCGATATTATCGGGGCCAATCAACAGGACATCGCCTAAAGGACGCTGTTCTTCTACGCAGCAGGGACCGTAGATCAAAATCACCGGCACACCAACGGCATCAGCGATGTAAACATTACCCGAATCTGAGGCAACGTAAAAGTCCATCATGCTGATGGCATGCGGCAGCCCCTCCAGCGGAATATCACCGATCAGGCTAATAATATTATCACGCTCTCCCACCTCCTGATAAAGCGCCTGTAGCCGCTCGGTTTCAGAAGGCGAGCCGAATACATAAAACAGACAGGGCAGGTCGGCCAGCCGATCAAAAAAATGTTTCCAGATAACAGGGGGAATGGTTTTTGCCTGATTACCTGCGGAGATGCTCAGGCCAATTTTAATACCGTCCTGACGCTGCAACGCCGTGGGGATAGTAGCAAGCGGACGGAGCGGACGGGTGGCATGTTTTGGATAGCTATCCTTAGTAAGCTGTGGATTACCCAGCTTCAGGTAGTTTTCTAGCGTAAGCGTATTTTTTTCATGTTTTACGGTGCCGCTGGCCGTCCAGTAGAACACTGCCTGATACCATTTGCGACGGTAACTCGACAGGAAACGCTTATTTCTGGCATTACAACAGGCAGCATAAAAAAGGTTGATATTGTTGGGATGCAACAGATAAACATTGTCATAACGATTCATCAGCAGCAGCGCCAGACGAATCTTAGCGAACAGGCTGCTTTTGTAATCTTCGATATACCAAATTTTTTGCAGCGTATCGTCGTTTTGTGCGAGGGGAGCGACGGTACGGCTAAGCAGTGCATCGCTGCGCTGCAGGTAGGCCAATAGCGGTGTAATATTAATGAAGTCACCAATCTTGGCGGTCTGAATGACCAGATTACGCCCGGTTTTTTTATGGAAAAGCTTTCTTATCCATTTGATCGGCAGTAGTAAAATAAAAATAAAAATATAATTCACACCGTTTCCTCAGCGGTACTGGCAACGAGGCAAAACATAACAATCCCCTGTTAAAAAATATATTCCATTAGTGTTTTTCATGCTCAATCAGTGTGAGGTAACGCTGACAAATGACCTCAAGAGAATAGGCTGAAAGATCAAGCTGCTGAAGTTCAGGCGGTCGATGATAGATATCTCGCATTCTTTCCGCCAGCGATTCACTGGTCATTTCTGCCAGGCCTCGCGCCAGCTCGCCTTGCAAAATAGTTTCCGGGCCGCCTGGACAACGGGTACTGACCACCGGCGTCTGGCAAAGGAGTGCCTCAACCAATACATTGCCAAACCCTTCGCTATCTGAACTGACAATCAGCATACGTGCATGTTTTATCCATGCATAGGGATTATGGGTGAAACCTTTGAAAATGACACGTTCGGCAATATTTAATCGCTCGGCCAGCTGTTTTAGTGTCGCGATACGCGCTGGATTGCCCTGACCAATCAATACCAGCGGTGCCTGTAATCCACTCTGAGCGTAAGCTTCTAATAATCGATCGTGACGTTTGGTTGGATGAAAACGCCCAACGTGCAGCAGATAATCCTGACCGGAGAGTTCGCACGGTTCTCTGGACTGTTGAACAATCAGCTGGACATCGAACGGATTAAATATTACCGCTTCCCGTGCGGGCTGGATGCCGTAATGCTGCTTTAGATCGTCAATAACGAATGGCGATACGCCAATAATGTTGCGATGCTGGTAGACGCGACGAGTTTTGTAAATTTTAAGCCAGCGGGAAAAACCTTTGCGTCGAGCCAGATAAGAGGCAGAAAAAACGCCGTGCAGGCAGTACCAGGTTTTGGCTGCGTCGAGATGGCGACAGCGGCTGACAATACGATCTGTTTTATGCAGATGAGAGATCACCAGATCAAAAGCGCCGTTACGTTGCTCAGCATCGATAATCGCCCGGTCTAACAAATGAGCTCGCCGGTGCAATTCGGTAAGCTTACGCCATGGCTTATCGCAACTATCCTGAATCACTTGATAATCCAGCCCTGTCGGTAGGGGATAATCACATACGCTGCGCAACGAAAACAGCGAAACGTGATGTCCTAGCGACAGGAGGCCCTTAGCCAGCGTAAGCACGACTTTTTCTGCGCCCCCGCCAGGTAAGCCATCAATGATCATCAAAATACGCCTGGACAATTTTCCAATCCTTCTGTGTGTAACAACAACAACTACGCACTGATAAAAGTGTAAAAGCAATCTTGTCGTTAGTTAAGTTATTCGTTTTTTAACGTCGATAAGCAAATGTAAGTGGGAATATGTTCCTGTAAGCTTACTGGCATAGCGCTACATTGTCGGTGAAGATTACTCCATCGTATCCGCTAAACAAACCCAGAGATGCGTTCATAAAGGCTTAATTAATACACATTTAATTAGTTGTTAACTGCACAGGATAAAATCCTGAGGATGAAATAATTTTGCCCTTAAGAAACGGGCTGCGTAACATGGCGGCTTAACCTGTGGAGCGTTAGACGCAAGATGAATAAACCAGCTTTTCTCATCACAATTGATACCGAAGGCGACAATCTCTGGCGCAATCATCGAACCATTACAACGCGGAATACGCTTTTTTTACCGCGTTTTCAGGCGCTCTGTGAAAAATATGGTTTTAAGCCAACGTGGCTGACTAACTATGAAATGGCTGGCGATCCCGCCTACGTAGAGTTTGCACGTGATGCCATTACACGCGGTCAGGCAGAGGTTGGTATGCATCTGCATGCCTGGAACAGCCCACCAGAAGTAGCGTTAACGGATGATGACTGGCGCTGGCAGCCTTATCTTATTGAGTACCCGGATAACGTGCTGCGCGCTAAGGTCAAATTTATGACCGATCTGCTGGAGGAGAAATTCCAGACGAAAATGGTAAGTCATCGTGCTGGTCGATGGGCGTTTGATGAGCGTTATGCCGCTGTGCTGCGTGAGCTTGGCTATCAGGTGGACTGTTCGGTGACGCCGCGCGTAAGCTGGCGTAATTCACCGGGTGTACCGCAGGGACAGGGCGGTACGGATTATACTCATTTTCCCCATCACGCTTATTTTCTCGATCCGGACGATATCTCACGCAGCGGCGCATCAACCCTGCTGGAGGTACCGATGAGCACTCAATATAAGCACTCCGCCCTGGTGAACCGCCTGAAGCAGGGTTACCATCGACTGCGCGGCAAAACACGTGGCCCTTCGGTTAACTGGCTGCGTCCATCAGGCGGCAATCTGGTCGCGATGCAACAGGTTGTGGAGGCAAGTCTGGCGGAGGGAAATGATTATGTGGAGTTTATGCTGCACTCGTCAGAATTTATGCCGGATGGCAGCCCAACCTTTAAAAACGAAGCGGATATTGAACGGCTGTATGAGGATTTAGAAGGGCTATTTAGTTGGCTACAGGCGCGTACGCGCGGCATGACGCTGGCGGAATATTATCAATATTTTAGGTGTGGTAAGAATGATTAAGGGACAACCTTTTACAGGCTGGATAAAGATTTCAAAAATGAAATTAAACTGGCGAGAACTGTTATATTTTTTTGCGTTGTCAACCGTTATGCTTTCCGTTATATGCACCTTTATTGATGAAAAATCAGCAAAGGTAGCTTTTTACTGGGCATTTTATTTTTCAATCCCAGGAATTATCGTAAGCTGGCGACAAATTAACCGCAGCCATATTTGGTTGGTAGGAGCGCTGGTTTTACTCGGTGCCAGTAAAGTGATCTGGTTCTACTGGCACTATTTGGGGCAGCCAGAGTTAAATCCTTTTAATGACTATCTTAATGCCGGGAAACGTTTATTGATAGCTGCCGTTATAGGTTACTATCTGTTTAAAGAGTATGCACATTTTCCTTTACTCAGTCAGCGTATTGTAGAGTGGGGATTGTTTATTGCTTTTATTAGCGCGACGGGTTATGGCTTCTATCAATTTTTAAGTGGTTCTCAGCGAGTGGAATTTAGTCTGGATCGCGCTACGGTTTCAGCTTATGGCTATGCGATGTTATCAGCGATTACTATTTTTATAGTAGCGGCAAAAAAAAGTAAAAAACACCAGATTTTATGGTGCCTGGCTTTATTTATTATCTCATGGTTTATTATTATTCAGACCGGTACACGTAATATGATGGCAGCGTTTCCGGTTGTTATATTTTTTATTGGCTTGCTCCAGTTTAAGTATTTAGGCTGGAGAGCTGCTGTGGGAAGCTTTATCGCTATACTTTTGCTTGGCGCAGCATGCTACCAGCCGATGATTAAACCCAGACTGGACAAAACGATTACTGAAATTGATCGCTATAGTCAGGATCAGGGAAACAAAATGGGATCGTTAACCAGCCGGTTTGCTATGTGGAATATAGGTATAGCCTGTTTCAGAGCATATCCGCTGGGAATGAATATGGAACAAAGGGAAACGTGGTTTAAGCGCTATGTTAAAGAACATCATCGTGATGCCAGCGCGCTGCCCTATGTCTCCGTGCACTTGCATAATGAATTAATCGATAGCGCGACCCTGCAAGGTATACTTGGTGCTTTGACGATACTTTTGTTTTACATGATAATTTTGATTAACGCGCTGCGTAGAAAAAACGCTTTGCTACTTTCTGTGATAGCCATAGTAATAATAAGTGGCCTGACGGACGTTGTTTTTATCAGCCGCGAGTTGACGGTTTGTACTTCGCTTCTGCTTATCCTGAGCGTTATATGGAAAGACCTAATTACTATACAGCAGAAGCGATAGCTATCGTATCAATGGGCGGCTACTTCAGCCGCCTTACTTTTAACATCTTACGCTTATAACTCCACCTTATTTTATTACTAAAGAGAAAAGAAAATAAGTTTTGCTGATTAATTCTTCTTATTACTTTTTCCCACTCACCGGTCGACTTTAATATTTCCTTATATCGGTTAGCAATATCTATCCAGTGGCAAGTGATAAGCGAGTTAAAATGAGACGGAAGGACTTCATCCATATGCCCGGTAGCCGTTAGCAAACAGGAAATTTTGTCAGGATGGACAGTTGTTGACAGGCTGGAAGCATGTTTATTGTAAAGATAAAATCCATCTTTAGAATATAAAGTTTTCCGACTTTTAGTTAACAGTAAAGGAAAAAGCCAGGCATCCTCATAGCAAATAAAAGGAGGAAAAGGATAATCCAGCAATAAGCTGCGAAGAAAGTACTGGCCGATAAAATGAGCCTGAATATCTCGATGTACCAAAAATCGAGCGATCGCCTCATCATGGCTCAGCATTTCGGGAAGGCAATTATGCCATACAACGGTGCGGCTTGCTTTACTGCCCCTGTCTTCAATCAGTCTGCTTAAAAAAATATCAGGCGTTGTCTCTTCTAATATCGACAAGTGTGTACAAATGGCACCAGAAAGTAACTTATCATCACCGTCAACCATAAGTATATAGTCGCCGTGAGCCTGTTCGACAGCATAATTGCGAACTTTACCAATATTACGTAGCTGGGTTTGTTGATGACGAATTTGAGGATAGACCGCGGCAAAGCTTTCAATAATGCTTTGTGTATTATCTTCTGAAGCATCATTAATAATAAGAATCTCACAACGCGGCAGAGCGTCGCCTGCTGAGGCGACAATGCTGTTAAGTGTTCCTTGCAGCCATTTTTCACAGTTATGAGCAGTAACAATAATACTCAGGCGGGGGGAGTTCATAAAATTTCCGCATGTAATAAAGGCTGTAGCGCCTGCTGCACCATATCAGCACTTATCGTGGCCATATTGCCGTTCTCAGGGGCGCGAAGCGCTTGCTGATTCAAGCCATAACCACCGATCAGCCCCGGGTCTGTTGGGCCATATAGGGTAATGTTTGGGCGATCGAGCGCGGCGGTAAGATGGCTCAGCCCGGTATCTACCGAGACGACAGCTTTTGCACCCGCCAGCGTGCGTGCAACCTGCTCCAGCGTTAGCTTAGGCAAGACTTCTACATGATTAAAGCCTGCCGCCAGGCGCTGAGCCCTTTGGTGTTCGTGCTCGGCTCCCCAGGGAAGTTTAATCTGCAATCCGCTCGGTGCCAGTAGTTCAATCAACCTGCGCCAGTGATCTTCCGGCCAGTGTTTATTTTCACGCGTGGTAGCGTGTAAAAAAACCAGATAGCGATTAGCGTCGGCTGGCGGGTTCGCCAGAAAATGGGAAGCGATGGCGTAGTCGCCCGGCGTCTGCGGTTTTTCATAACCGAGGCTTTTAGCAAACAGCTCGCGGGTACGCTCTACCGCATGCTGTTGTTTACTGATTTCATGACGCTTGTCATACCACCAGCTGGCGAATGGCTCGCGCGCGCTGCGGCTGTCCTGCCCGTGCTTAATGCCTTTTGCCAGACGCGTTACCAGCGCCGCGCTTTTTATCAGCCCCTGTGCATCAATGACCACATCATATTCATGTGACTGCAATGCCTGCCTGAAACGTACACGCTCTTCTCGCTGCTGGTTGCCAAACCAGTGCTTACGCCAGCGACGTATAGCAACGGGTAAGACGCGATCGACGGCCGGATGCCAGGAAGGAATTTGCGCGAAATTTTCCTCCACAACCCAGTCAAAACGCACCGTGGGTATTGCCTGCATCGCGTCGGTGAGTGCAGGTAACGTATGAAGCACGTCCCCCATTGAGGAGGTTTTTACAATCAGCACCTTCATGCGTGCTCCTGCTGGCTCAGTAAAGTTTGCAGCTCTTCCATAACACGTTCGGGCTGGATATCGATCAGGCTTTGATGGTAGCCCTGCTCCGCATCACCTTTGCGTACTTTGTGATAGCCGGTAATCAGGCGGATCACGCGTGCCTGCTGTGACAGCGGCGGAGTAAAATCTGGGCTGCTGGGGCCGTACAGTGCTACCAGCGGGCGGTTAAGCGCGGCGGCGACATGCATCAAACCTGAATCATTCGTGACCACTGCTGCACAATGCGCCAGTAAGATCACTGCCTGCTCCAGCTGCGTTTTGCCTGCCAGATTACGGCAGTGGGAACGATCGGCTTCGCTCAGCGTCTGGCGAATCTGCTCGCCAGTTTCATTATCTTTTGCGGAGCCGAACAGCACTATCTGATAGCCAGCGCTAATCAGCTGCTGCGCCAGCGTAGCGTAGTGATAGTGCGGCCAGCGCTTAGCCGGGCCAAATTCTGCCCCCGGACAGAAACCAATAATGGGACGCTCGGATAAGAGCGCAAACTGCGCGGCGGTATCCAGCATCTCATACTGCTCAACGCGCAGGCGCGGCCACAGTAGGGGCTGCGGTAAATCACGCGCGCTGTTAATGCGGGTTTTGTCATAGGCCAGCGCAACGTAACGCTCCACCATCAGAGGAAACGCCGGTTTGTCCAGCTTGCGCAGGTCGTTTAACAGGCCGTAACGCATCTCGCCACGCCAGCCGGTGCGCCGTGGAATACCGGCGAAGAAGGGCACCAGCGCTGATTTAAACGAGCCGGGCAGCACAAAAGCACGCTGATAATGCTTATCGCGCAGCGCCTTGCCTAAACGATAGCGCTCGCCCAGCGCCAGTGCGCCATGGCCCAGCGGCATCGCCAGCGCATCGTTAACTTCCGGCATACGCGACAGCAACGGACGGCACCACGCCGGTGCCATCACATCGATTACGGCATCAGGATGTTCGGCCTTTAGCGTGCGATAGAGACTTTGCGACATCATCATATCGCCGACCCATGAGGGGCCGATTACCAGTATTTTCATGCCGGTGCGCCTTCCTTGTGATTATGCGTCGCGGTTGAGCCAGGCCATATAGTCAGCCACGCCTTCAGCTACGGTTTTGAACGGTTTATCGTAGCCCGCCGCACGCAGCTTGGTGAGATCCGCTTTGGTGAAGGCCTGATAGCGTCCTTTCAGTTTTTCCGGGAAAGGAATGTATTCGATAGCACCTTTCTGATGGAAGGCGAGCGCGGCGTCCGCTACCGCCTGGAAAGATTCGGCACGCCCGGTACCGCAGTTGAAAATACCGGAAACACCGTTTTTCCAGAACCACAGGTTCACTGCTGCCACATCGCTAACGTGAATAAAATCACGTTTGAAGCCGTCGCTGCCTTCAAACAGCTTGGGATTTTCACCGTTATTGAGCTGGGTATTGAGATGGAAAGCAACGCTTGCCATGCTGCCTTTGTGACCTTCGCGCGGCCCGTAAACGTTGAAATAGCGGAAGCCGCAAACCTGGGAATTCGCTTCCGGTAGGATCTGGCGCACGTAGTGGTCAAACAGCATTTTAGAGTAGCCGTAAACATTCAGCGGCTGCTCATAGCGACGCTCTTCAATAAAATTATCGTTACGCCCGCCGTACGTTGCAGCGGAGGAAGCGTAGAGGAACGGAATTTCGCGTTCCAGGCAGAAATGCAGCAGTTCTTTTGAGTACTGATAGTTGTTATCCATCATGTACTTGCCGTCCCACTCGGTAGTGGCGGAGCAGGCACCTTCATGGAATACCGCATCGATATCGCCCAGATCGTCACCGGCCATAATACTGGCGATGAAATCCTCTTTATCCATGTAATCGATGATGTCGAGATCGACCAGATTGACGAACTTGGTGCCGTCTTTCAGGTTATCCACCACCAGGATATCGGTAATGCCTTCATCATTCAGCGCTTTAACAATATTGCTGCCGATCATACCGGCGCCGCCAGTCACAATAATCATGTGTTTAACCTTAACAGTGAGGCGGAGCGAAGGGCTCCACGCCTAAATAAGCATTATCATAACATTTCATTGGCGTGCAGGCAGCCAGAGGTGTCCGTTACGGAATGTAACTTCTGGTCAGCCGTGATATCTGCTGCAAAATTCACATTCTGTTGTGCAGATTATCGTGTGAAAGGCGGGTGTTCAGTATGATGTGCCGACAGTAAGCCGGTAACGGAGAATAAAAATGCCTGCAGATTTTTATCGTCAAATTAATGAACAGCTTGCGGTGACGCAACAGGAAGGGCTGTTTAAACAGGAACGAATTATTACCTCGGCCCAGCAGGCCGATATCCGCATCGGCGAAGGACAGGAAGTGGTTAACTTCTGCGCCAATAACTATCTGGGGCTGGCGAACCATCCGGCGCTGGTGCTGGCGGCAAAGGAAGGCATGGACAGCCACGGTTTTGGCATGGCGTCGGTGCGCTTTATCTGCGGCACGCAGGATATCCATAAACAGCTGGAGCAGCAGCTGGCCGAGTTTCTTGGAATGGAAGATGCCATTCTTTACTCTTCCTGTTTCGATGCCAACGGAGGCCTGTTTGAAACGCTGTTGGGGCCGGAAGATGCGGTGATCTCCGATGCATTGAATCATGCCTCGATTATCGATGGCGTACGTCTGTGTAAGGCGCAGCGCTATCGCTACGCCAATAACGATATGAAAGAGCTGCGCGAGCGGCTGGAAGAGGCGCGCCGTGCCGGTGCCCGCCATATTCTTATTGCTACCGACGGCGTTTTCTCTATGGATGGCGTTATCGCCAACCTGCGTGGCATTTGCGATCTGGCCGATGAGTTTGATGCGCTGGTGATGGTGGATGATTCCCACGCGGTGGGCTTTGTTGGCGACAACGGACGCGGTACCCATGAGTACTGCGGGGTTATGGGGCGCGTCGATATTATTACCGGTACGCTGGGCAAGGCGCTGGGCGGCGCTTCCGGCGGCTATACCGCAGCGAAAAAAGAGGTGGTGGAATGGCTGCGGCAGCGCTCCCGCCCCTATCTGTTCTCTAACTCGCTGGCCCCGGCGATTGTCAACGCATCGCTGCGCGTGCTGACAATGTTGAGCGAGGGTGACGGGTTACGCCAGCGGCTATGGGAAAACGCACGCTATTTCCGCGAGGCGATGACCAACGCGGGCTTTACCCTGGCGGGTGCCGATCACGCCATTATTCCGGTGATGCTGGGCGAGGCAAAAGTAGCGCAGGAGTTTGCCCGCCTGTTGCAGGATGAAGGTATTTACGTAACCGGCTTCTTCTATCCGGTGGTGCCCAAAGGGCAGGCGCGTATCCGTACGCAGATTTCAGCGGGCCATACGCATCAGCAACTTGAGCGTGCGGTAGAAGCGTTCACGCGCATCGGCAAACAGCTGGGCGTTATCGCCTGAGGAGAACGGTTATGAAAGCACTGGCAAAACTCAAGGCGGCAGAAGGGATTTGGATGGTGACCGATGCGCCCATTCCGGAACCTGGCCATAACGATCTGCTGATTAAAATTCGCAAAACCGCTATCTGCGGCACCGATATTCATATCTATAACTGGGATGAATGGTCACAAAAAACGATTCCGGTGCCGATGATCGTTGGGCATGAATATGTTGGTGAAGTTGTGGCGATTGGTCAGGAAGTGAAAGGATTTTCCATTGGCGATCGCGTTTCTGGTGAAGGCCATATTACCTGCGGGCACTGCCGCAACTGTCGCGCCGGACGTACCCATCTTTGCCGTAACACCGTAGGCGTTGGCGTCAATCGTCAGGGCTGCTTCGCTGAGTATCTGGTAATCCCGGCATTTAACGCGTTCAAAATTCCCGACAATATTCCCGATGAGCTGGCGGCCATTTTCGATCCCTTCGGCAATGCGGTACATACCGCGCTCTCGTTCGATCTGGTGGGTGAAGATGTCCTGATTACCGGTGCCGGGCCGATCGGTATTATGGCGGCAGCGGTGTGTAAGCATGTTGGCGCACGTCATGTCGTTATTACCGATGTCAATGCCTGGCGTCTGGAGCTGGCGCGGAAAATGGGCGTTACGCGTGCGGTTGATGTCAGCAAGGAATCGCTGTCGCAGGTGATGAATGAGCTGGGCATGACGGAGGGCTTCGATGTGGGGCTGGAGATGTCTGGCGTGCCGTCCGCATTCCGTTCAATGCTGGAGGCGATGAATCACGGCGGGCGTATCGCGCTGCTGGGAATACCGCCGTCGGATATGGCGATTGACTGGAATCAGGTTATTTTCAAGGGGTTGTTTATCAAAGGAATATATGGACGGGAAATGTTTGAAACCTGGTACAAGATGGCTGCATTAATTCAGTCGGGGCTGGATCTGACGCCGATGATTACCCATCGCTACCATATTGATGAGTTCCAGCAAGGCTTTGATGAGATGCGTTCCGGGCGTTCCGGCAAGGTCGTGCTGAGCTGGGATTAATCCCTGTAGCGGTAGCCCGCTGTTCATAGCGGGCTACCGGATAATTACTGCTTTTTCTCCGCGTCGGTCAGATAGCGCACTTTGCGCGTGTAATCCTGGCCTTTAAACAGCAGCGGCGTGTCGGGGGATTGCAGGTATTTCTGCCACTCGGACAGCGGGAAACCGCCGTGCGCGCCGATCACTTCTTTGGGAATAACCGCTTCATGACCGCCGATCCGCTTGGAAACCGGCCAGTTCATCCACTCACCGAGGTTGATGGTTTTGAGATCCAGCAGATCCAGCAGGGCGGCCAGCGGTAGCTGATCGGTTGGCGGTTGTGAATCATCCATTAATTCCCAGGTATCCTGAAACAGCGTCAGCCAGAGCGGGCAGATACGCTTCCATGTCTGGCGCGTCGCGGCCAGAAATGCGCCGTTCACATGATCGATCAGGTAAGGACGCACCGTACCGGAATAGTAGGCGGGACGGTTTTCCGCCGGGGCGTTATCCAGCTTGGCAATCATTTTCCCCTGACGGAAGCTGGAGTAAATGTGGTCATTGTTCATCCGGATATCCGGCATTTTTAACAGGTTGAGATCGGAATCGATCATCAAAATCCCTTCGGTACGAGCCTGCAACGGTGCCTGAAGTTTAATCAGGCGGCTGCGGTAAATCTGCTTGTAGCGATAGCTTTCTTCCCGTTCCGCGACCTGCAATGTCACCACGCGCGCTTTTTCCGGCAGATGACAAAACCGTTCGGCGGGCTGATCGCTGACGATAACAATCTCTTCGACACGATCGGTATAACGTGCGGCAAACTGCGCGCTTAGCTCGGCCTCTTCGATAAAATCGGTGCCGGTACAGGGAATAACTACCGAAGTTACCGGCACGTCGCCCTGCGACTCTGGCCTGGTATAGGGAATATTATGGCGCGACTGAATATAACGGTATCGTGGATTAAGGAAGTTAAGCATGCGGTTCAGTTTTCCTGGTTACGCTGTGCAGCAGGGCTTCAACCCCTGCGACATAATGCTCAATAGCATAGTGTTCTTTGACATTGGCGTTAGCCTGGGCAATCAACCGCTGGCGCAGCTGGTGATTCTGACTGAGCGCCTGCATATGGGTGCAGAGCTGTGCCGTATCGCCATAGTTAAACAATAGCCCGGTGCGCCCATCATCGACCAGTTCGGTGGTACCGACCACCTTTGAGCCGATCACTGCCGTATTGACCAGCATTGCTTCCAGCACCACGCGCGGCAGGCCCTCACTGCGTGAGGCAAGGACGAAGACATCCATCGCCGCCAGATAATCGAGCGCATTATTGCGAAAGCCGGTGAAAATCACGCGATCGGCAATACCTTCACGCGCTGCCAGCCGTTGCAGGTCCTCCAGCTGCGGGCCAGCGCCAACGATCACCATATGCCAGTTGACCTGCGGACAGGCGCGACGAAAGGCGCTCAGTGCCTGGAGAGTATGATGCGTGGCCTTACGCGGGATCAGCGAGCCGATACTGCCAAACAAAAAGCTGTCTGACGGCAGATTGAGGCGAGCACGTACCGTACTGCGATCGGGCAGCGGCTGGTGGATATCAATGGCGTTAGAAACGGTAAAACAGCGTGCCGCATCCACGCCGTGGGCGCGTAGCGTCTGGTTAACGCCGTGGGAGACGGCGATAACCACATCAGCGCGCTGATTAATCATTTTGACCAGCCGTTTATCCAGCTGCGGCTCAATACGGCAGTGCTGTACCAGGCCAACCGGCAGATCCTGCACGGCCAGATAGCCTTCGACATTGGTACTGGGCTGGTTATTCATATAAAGCGTATCATAGCCGCCCTGTTGCAAAAGCTCACGCAGTCTGCGCGCGTTTGGTTCAACGCGCCAGTGGCGATCGACCTTATCAACAACGCGCTTTTTCAACGCACGGCTGAAAAACAGCAGCGAACGCAGCAGCTCTTTTTGCAATTTGGCAGAGCGCGGCTGCGTGGGCTGCGGAATAAAGATGACCGGAATGCCAAGTTTGTTCAGCACCGATTGAATAGTTTCACCTTCACCACGCTGGTAGTTGTAATAAAAACAGCAGGTAACATCAAAACGAGCGCGATCGATTCGCTTAAGCAGCTCCAGCATACTATTGGTGCCACCGCCCCATTCTCTACCGTTATCCAGCAACAGGATCTTTTGTCGAGGTTGCGTCATCGCGCGATATCCTTACGCCCACGAAGGTGGAGTGATCAGGGCAACATTATAGAGATTAACTGTCGCCCTGACGATGCTGAACCGTTCAGAACAGATTGCTTATTTTTTGTACCAGTGGGCTCTGTTGGATGCTCTCAGCCACTACGGCGATCGCGCGCGTTGCCGGAACCGGTGCCAGCGGCTGCGTTACACGACACACGCCGATACCGCGGAACGGATTATGCGGTTTTGGTTGCGGCTTTGACGCTGGCTGTGCCGGTATTGGCGCAGGCCGATCGATTTGCGGCTCGTTCAGTAACTGGCTGGGACGTACCAGCGTGACGTTAGCTGGTAGGGCAGGTAGCATCTGTTGCAATACGCGTACGGTAGTGGGATGCGGATGACCGATGGCGATAGCAGAGCCGTTACGCTGTGCCAGCTGCACCGCACGGTTAAACTGCTTACGAATCTCCGCCTCGTTCTGGTTATCATCAAGAAATACGCGGCGCTTAATTACTTTTACCCGCGTACCTGCGGCGGCGCGCGTTGCCTGACTGTTACCGATGGTCACGCTGTCGAGAAAGTAGAGATTGTAGTGATCCAGTACCTGCATCACCTTCAGCATACCCGGCAGGCTGGAGGTCATTTTACTGCCCATATGGTTGTTCATACCAACGGCCCCGGGCACGTTATTCACCGCATTACGGATGATGCGCGCAATTTCTTCGGCGCTCATCTCTGGTTGCAGGGTGTCACGCTCCAGCGGCTGTTTGCTGAGCGGTGCCATAGGAAGATGGATCAACACTTCGTGACCGCGCTGGTGGGCTTTAGTCGCCATCTCATGTGCGTGGGGAGCATTTGGCAGCACCGCAACCGATATCGCGTTCGGCATTTGTAATACCTGATTTTCCTGCTGCGGGCGATAGCCGAAATCGTCGATAACGATAGCGAGTTTTGCGGCATGTACCGAGGCAGCCAGCAGAAGGCCGCTCAGCAGCACCGCGATTTTTTTTACTGAAAACAACACTTATTTTCCTAACCACGGGAGTGGGTTGACCGCCTGTCCCTGGCGACGAATTTCAAAATAGAGCGACGGTGTACCGCGCCCGCCGCTGGTACCGACCAGCGCAATAGGTTGTCCGGCTCTGACCTGATCGCCGGTGCGAACCAGCGCGCTCTGATTATAGCCATACAGACTCATGTCACCTTTACCGTGTTCAACCACGACTACCAGACCATATCCCTGTAGCCAGTCGGCCATCAGGACGCGTCCGTCGGCTATGGCCTTCACTTCTGCACCTTCCGGGGCGTTAATAACCAGCCCTTTCCAGCGCAGCTCGCCCTGTAGCGTTTCGCCAAAACGATGCTCAATCCGCCCACGTACCGGCCAGAATGCCTGCCCACCCGGACGACCCAGGCCGCCGGTTCGTGACATCAGAGAGCGTTCGCTTTCGGTAGGTTTATAAGTAGAGCCTTTGGCTTTCGCCTGCGCCTGGCGCTTGCGCACCTGCTCGGCTTCTCGTGCTTCGCGTTCGGCACGGGCTTTTGCTTCGCGTTCGGCGCGTGCAATCTTATCCTGCAAGCGGCTTTCGTTCTGACGCATCTCTACCAGATCGGCCTGATCTTTCTCCAGCGCGTTTTCCAGAGATGTCAGCGTTTTTTTCCGTGCCGTGCGCGCCTGCTCCAGCCGTTTCTGCTGGGTTTGCTGCTCTGTTAACAGGGATTTTTGCTGATTTTGTTTATTCAGCAGGTCGGCTTTTTGCGCTGCCAGATCGTGCCGCGTTTGCTGTAGCTCACCGATGGTTTTCTGGCGTGCCTCGTTGAGGTAGCCGAAATAGGACAGGATGCGTTCGTTGCGCTGGCTCTCTTCGCCGCTCAGCAACAGTTGCAGTCCGCTGTGCTTGCCCTGGCGAAACGCGGCATCCAACTGCTGGGCCAGCAGGCTTTCCTGCTGTTTCTGTCGCTTTTGCAGCTGGGTGATAGAACGGTTTAGCGTGGCGATCTCTTTATTCAGGCGGCTCAGTAACTGCTCTGTCTGCCGCAGTTTACGGCTCGCCTCGGCAATGATTTTCTCCTGGCTTTGCAGCTGATCCAGCAGCTTGCTGCGCTGAATTTTCTGTAGGCGGACGCTTTTCTCTTTTTCCGCAATACTCTGCTGAATAGACTTAAGCTGGGATTTATTATCTTCCGCTGCGTGCGTATACAGCGGCAACAGCAACGCGCCAGCGCATAACAGGCTGACGGAAAGCGCAGAGAGGCTGCTGCGTAATGGCGCGTAACTGTCCATAAAATTACCTGAAGTCCATGAATATGAAATTGATGCTTTTTCCCTCATAAGAACCGATTATTCCACGATGAATAGCGGCTTGCCAGTTAACAACGACGCTTTTCCGTTTCTGTTCATGTCAAAAGGCGCTGTAATAACACAATGGTTATACCGGGAGTGGGTTGAATTCTGTCCTGAAAGGACATTAGCGGATAATTGCGGCCTCTGCCGTGCCTTTTTCGGCTTTCGTTCCCGTCTTGTTTGCGCTGCGGCAATTTTTTTCCTTTTTCTGCGGCAGAAAACGAAACTCTGACCGCTTCACGTCTGTACATGCGAGGTGGCGCAGGTATACTCAGAAACCTTATTTTCGCTTATTAACCCTGTCGGGAGTTGTTACCCCTCATGCAAGAATTTATGCAATTCGCAAGCAATCACCCCATTCTGTGTCTGGCATGGGTCGTGTTGCTGGTTTTGGTAATCATGACCACATTTAAGGGCATGTTTTCCAAAGTTAAAGCCATCAGCCGTGGAGAAGCCACCCGTCTGATTAACAAGGAAGATGCGGTTGTTGTGGATATCCGCTCCCGCGACGATTTCCGTAAAGGTCATATTTCTGGCGCCCATAATATTCTGGCGGCAGATATTAAAAAGGGCACCTTTGGCGAGCTGGAAAAGCATAAGGCACAGCCCATAATTGTAGTTTGCGCGACGGGTAATTCTGCGTTTGAATCGGCAGCTCAGCTGAACGCGGCTGGTTTCGAGCATGTCAGCGTGCTGAAAGATGGCGTCGCCGGATGGAGCAGCGAAAATCTGCCGCTGGTGCGTGGTAAATAACCGTAAAGGTACTGAATATGGCTAACGTAGAGATTTATACCAAAGCAACCTGTCCTTATTGCCATCGGGCAAAAGCGCTGCTGGCGCAGAAGGGTGTTGCTTTCCAGGAAATTCCTATTGATGGCGATGCGAACAAGCGCGAAGAGATGATTAAGCGCAGCGGACGCACCACCGTGCCGCAGATTTTTATTGATGCGCAGCACATTGGCGGCTGCGACGATCTTTACGCGCTGGATAGTCGTGAAGGGCTCGATCCTCTGCTGAAATAACGGCAACTGGCGTAACGATGGATTTTTTTAACTAACAGGACCAAATAATAATGTCAGAACAGAACACCAGCGAGATGTCATTCCAGATCCAGCGTATCTATACCAAAGATATTTCTTTTGAAGCGCCTAACGCGCCGCAGGTTTTCCAGAAAGAGTGGGAGCCGGAAGTTAAACTGGATCTGGATACCGCTTCCAGCCCGCTGGCGGATGGGGTTTACGAAGTGGTACTGCGTGTAACCGTAACGGCGTCCGTGGGTACAGAAACGGCTTTCCTGTGTGAAGTACAGCAGGCGGGTATCTTTACCATTGCCGGTATCGAAGGCACCCAGATGGCCCACTGTCTTGGTGCTTACTGCCCGAATATTCTGTTCCCGTATGCCCGTGAGTGCATCACCAGCCTGGTTTCGCGCGGCACCTTCCCGCAACTTAACCTTGCGCCGGTTAACTTCGATGCGCTGTTTATGAACTATCTGCAGCAGCAAGAAGGCGGCGAACCTCGTCAGGATGCCTGATGAATAAGCGTAACGCTTCAGTTACCGTGCTGGGTGCCGGATCTTACGGCACCGCATTGGCGATTACCCTGGCTCGCAACGGCCATTCCGTGCTGTTGTGGGGCCATAATCCGCAGCATCTGGCGCAGCTGGAAGCCGATCGCTGCAATAGCGCTTTCCTGCCCGATGTTTCCTTTCCCGATACCCTCTCAACCGAGCCAGACCTGGCGGAAGCCGTTGCTGCCAGCCGCGATCTGCTGATCGTAGTGCCAAGCCATGTTTTTGGCGACGTGCTGACCCAGGTTAAGCCGCATTTGCGTCCCGATTCGCGCATCGTCTGGGCAACCAAAGGTCTGGAGCGAGAAACCGGACGTTTGTTGCAGGATGTGGCGCGTGAAATTGTCGGTGACGCGCTGCCGCTGGCGGTCATTTCCGGGCCCACTTTCGCCAAAGAGCTGGCGGCGGGTCTGCCGACTGCTATTGCACTGGCCGCTACCGATCCACAGTTTGCTGACGATTTACAGCTGTTGCTGCACTGTGGCAAAAGCTTTCGCGTCTATAACAACCCGGACTTTATCGGTGTACAGCTGGGTGGAGCGGTAAAAAACGTGATTGCCATCGGTGCCGGTATTTCTGACGGTATCGGCTTCGGCGCTAACGCACGTACCGCGCTGATTACCCGTGGCCTGGCGGAGATGAGCCGTCTTGGGGCCGCGCTGGGTGCCGATCCCACTACCTTTATGGGGATGGCGGGGCTGGGCGATCTGGTGCTGACCTGTACCGATAATCAGTCACGTAACCGTCGTTTCGGCATGATGCTGGGGCAGGGCGTTGATGTAGAAAGTGCGCAAACTCAGATTGGACAGGTGGTGGAAGGCTATCGCAATACCAAAGAGGTAAAAGCGCTGGCGGCCCGCTACGGTGTGGAAATGCCGATAACCGAGCAAATTTATCAGGTATTGTATTGCGAAAAATCGGCGCGCGAGGCAGCATTAACGCTGCTGGGGCGTACCCGTAAGGATGAAAACAGCAGTCGCTGAGGCGGTGCCCGGCTGTCATACCTGTGGCGTTCCGGGTTAACCGGACGCTATTTTTTTATCGGGAGAGAGCAATGTCGGATGAAGAGTTAAGTCTGGTCTGGAATAACATCAAAGCGGAAGGGCGCGCCCTTGCAGATTGTGAACCAATGCTGGCCAGTTTTTTCCATGCGACGCTGCTCAAGCATGAAAACCTGGGGGGCGCGCTGAGCTATATGCTGGCTAATAAGCTGGCTAATGCGATCATGCCTGCTATCGCCATCCGTGAGATTGTGGAAGAGGCCTATCGTCAGGACCCCTCTATGATTGCTGCCGCCGCCCGTGATATTCAGGCTGTATTGTTGCGCGACCCGGCCATCGATAAATATTCCACGCCGCTGCTCTATCTGAAAGGTTTTCACGCGCTCCAGGCTTACCGCATTGGTCACTGGCTATGGATGCAGGGGCGACGCGCGCTGGCTGTGTATCTGCAAAATGAAATCTCTGTCTCGTTCGCTGTTGATATCCATCCGGCGGCCCGTATCGGCAATGGCATCATGCTTGACCATGCCACCGGCATCGTAATTGGCGAGACGGCGGTAGTAGAAAATGACGTTTCTATTTTGCAGTCGGTCACGTTGGGCGGTACCGGCAAAACCAGCGGCGATCGCCATCCGAAGATTCGCGAAGGCGTAATGATTGGCGCTGGCGCGAAAATTCTCGGCAATATCGAAGTTGGACGCGGTGCAAAAATTGGCGCGGGTTCAGTGGTGCTACAACCGGTGCCGCCGCATACTACCGCCGCTGGCGTCCCGGCGCGTATCGTGGGTAAGCCTGCCAGCGATAAACCTTCGATGGATATGGATCAGCACTTCAATGGCATGGTGCCGGGCTTCGAGTTCGGTGATGGCATCTAATCAGTATCACGCTATCGGCGTCAGCTTTTCAGCAGGGCGCCGACATACTCCAGCTGACGCCACGCTTCATATACCACAACGGAAACGGCATTAGAGAGGTTCATGCTGCGGCTTTGTGCCAGCATCGGAATGCGGATCTTCTGTTGCGGCGGCAGCGCATCGAGAATTGACGCCGGTAATCCACGGCTTTCCGGGCCAAACAGCAAATAGTCGCCAACCTGATAGCTTACCGCGCTGTGAGCAGGTGTTCCTTTGGTAGTGAGCGCAAACAGGCGCTCCGGCTGCTCGCTGGCGCAGAAGGCATCAAAATTAGCATGGCGCTTAATAGCGGTAAATTCATGATAATCAAGCCCGGCGCGGCGTAGACGTTTATCATCCCAGGCAAAACCCAGTGGCTCGATCAGATGCAGCTGGAAGCCGGTATTGGCGCACAGACGGATGATATTGCCGGTATTCGGCGGAATCTCAGGTTCAAATAAGACGATGTTTAGCATAAGGCCCCCGATAACGAGGGCCGAAGCATAACAAATTAACGCGCAGAGTACAGCGGTAGCCAGATCGTCAGACGCAGGCCGCCAAGCGGACTGTCATCGGCTTTTACCCAGCCCCGATGCTGCTGTATCGCTGTTTCCACGATGGCAAGACCAAGGCCTGTGCCGCCGGATTCGCGGTCGCGTGCTTCATCGGTGCGATAGAAGGGACGGAATATCTGTTCACGATCTTCCGGACTAACGCCGGGACCATCATCATCCACATGCACCGTCAGGCCCTGCTTATCCACTGAGAAACTGACGCAGATATGCGAATGTGAGTAGCGCAGTGCGTTGCGAACAATATTTTCCAGCGCGCTTTCCAGCGCATGAGGGTTGCCATACAGCGGCCAGGGGCCAGGTGGATAGGGCACTTCCAGCTTTTTACCCATCTGTTCTGCTTCGAAAACGGCATCCTCCAGTACGCCATTCCAGAGATGGTTCGCTTTCATCGCTTCACTGATCAGTGCATTTTTATGCTGGGTGCGCGACAGGACCAGCAGATCATTAATCATGCCGTCGAGACGCTGCGCTTCCAGTTCAATACGTCCTAACTCCTTACCCTCGCCGTAGCGACGGCGCATTAGCGCCGTTGCCAGCTGCAGACGCGTCAGCGGCGTGCGGAGCTCGTGTGAGATGTCGGATAGCAGACGCTGCTGTGCCGACATCATCCGTTCCAGCGCGCTCACCATCTGGTTGAAGCTGGAACCGGCGGCAAGAAACTCCTGCGGGCCTGCTTCCAGTTCGGGATGCTGGCGCAAATTACCGCTCGCCACCTCATCCGCCGCATGTTTTAACTTACGGGCTGGCTTCGCCAGGCTCCATGCCAGCCAGAGCAGCAACGGCGAACTGATCAGCATAGTAACAATCAACAATAGCAGCGGGCGATCAAACAGCAGGTTAATAAAATCGAGCTGTGAACTGCTGGCTGGGCGCATCAGATAGAGCTGATAATTATCCTCACCGTCGCGTACCGCAAATGGTCCCACCAGTTCGACACGACCATATTTCTTCTTCTGCGGATGGTCGGCATTGTCAGATTGCCCGATAAAGTTACGGATAATCTGCATTTCATTATGCTGCGCGCCGATCACTCGACCTTCGCTGGTAACCAGCAGCAGACGTTGGCCCGGTGGCGCCCACTTATCAATAGCGCGGAATAGCCTGCGCCACCACATCAGATCGTTGGGCGGATCTTGCATCAGCTCTGCCTCAACGTGCTGCTCGATCATGGTGCCCTGACGCTGCTCGCTTTCCATCAGTGAGGTAAGCTGACGTGAGTCGAGCTTGGGAAGCAGCAATACCAGCATCAAAACCAGCGCCAGAGTTAACCAGAAAATGGCAAAGATGCGGGTGGTCAAACTGCTTATCATGATGCGGAAACCATCAGATATCCGCGCCCGCGCAGCGTTTTAAACCAGGGGTGACCGTCGCGACGTTCCGGCAGCTTGCGGCGCAGATTAGAGATGTGCATATCGATAGCGCGATCGAACGGGGTCAGGCGTTTGCCCAACACTTCCTGACTTAAATGTTCGCGTGATACTACCTGGCCCAGGTGCTGCGCCAGCAGATAAAGCAGGGTGAATTCGGTGCCGGTCAAATCCAGCGTGACGTTATCAAAACTGGCTTCCTGACGTCCTGGGTTCAGGCGCAGGCAGTCCACCTCCAGCGTAGGAGAGCTGTTGTCATGCAGTTGTTGCTGCTCGCTCCAGCTGGAACGACGCAAAATTGCCCGGATACGCGCCACGAGTTCGCGATCGTTAAAAGGCTTCGGCAGATAATCATCAGCGCCCAGTTCCAGGCCCAGCACACGGTCCAGCTCGCTGCCGCGTGCGGTTAACATAATAACCGGCGTTTGATATTGCTGACGTAGCTCCTTCAGCGTATCGATACCGTTCTTTTTCGGCATCATAACATCGAGTAATAGCAGGTCGATGGTGTCATCAAGCAGGTTCAGTGCCTGCTCGCCATCGGCGGCAACGACGATATCAAACCCTTCCATTTCAAGCAGTTCTTTCAGCAGCGAAGTCAATTCGCGGTCATCATCTACCAACAGGATTTTATTCATTTTCTTAAGCCCTCCGCAGGCAAAATAGCGTGATCGCACACCCCATTCCATCGCTTTACGTAGTTTTACACCCCCTGACGCTAGTTTGCAGCCATCCCTGTAGTCTGAACCTCGTTGAATCAAATGACGTAGACGAAAGTGGGAGTGAACGATGCGCAAAGTGACCGCCGCCGTTTTAGCTTCAGCCTCGGTGGTTTTAAGTTACTCCAGCGCATGGGCGGCAGATGTTACAACGGTCAGCGTAATGCAACAGCCAGGCGAAGCGATGTTTGGCAGCATAGCGCAAAATCTGCAAAGCCATATGTTCGATGGCATCAAGCTTTCGGAGCAGCAGCGTCAGCAGATGCGAGATCTGATGCAGCAAACGCAATATGCGCGTCCGCTCGTAAACGTTAATGACATTGAAAACCTGCATAATTTAATCATTGCAGATGAATTTAATGAAGCAGCCGTCAGGGCGCAGGCAGAAAAGTTAGCACAGGAACAGGTTATGCGGCAGGTCGAAATGTCCCGCATCCGCAACCAGATGTATCACCTGCTAACGCCGCAGCAGCAGGCTGTTTTACAAACACGGCATGAGCAACGTATGAACGAGTTGCGCAGGCTGACGAATCAGCAGCGGGTTCCCTTGCTGCATGAAGCGAGTAGTACCGGCAGTAACCAGTAACATAGTATCCCTGTTTTCCTTGCCATAGACACCATCCCTGTCTTCCCCCTCATGATGAGGGGGTTTTTTTTATCAGGTACTTAGAAAAAATCCCTTTTAAATCAAGCTACCGTGTAACCGCCAGAAGCGGCTACAACGGGTTATAGTGTTTGTCGGCGTAGTCAACGTGTAGTCAAATTGCCAACCCTCCACCAAGCGGGTTTAACGTTACCGCGTGCTTTAGGTAATCAGGGGCAAGATGAGCATAAACCATCGTTTGTTGTATGCTCGCATGACCCAGAATCTGCTGTAACGCGATAATGTTGCCGCCGTTCATCATGAACCAGCTCGCGAACGTGTGCCGAAGCACATGCGTAGCCTGCCCGCGTGGCAAGTCTGGTTTAACCTGCCTGAGCTGTTCGCAGAAGTTTTCATAATCAACTTTGAACAATGGCCCGGTGTCACTGGTCTTGATCTCTTCCTCCAGCTCTGCCGATATTGGAACCGTTCGCTTTTTCCCATTTTTGGTTTTAAGGAACGTCACGCGCCCATGGTTAACCTGCTCACCTCGCAGGGCACTGCCTTCGCCCCAACGTGCGCCAGTGCTAAGGCATACCAACGCTACGCGCCGATCGTCACCGGATAAGGTTTCCAGCAGTTTGCTGATCTCTGACTTCGTGAGATAGGTCATTGCTGGCGGTGTTTCTTTCAGTGGTTCCAGCCCCTTGCAGGGGTTTTCCTTCCTGAATTCTTCCAGTTTGATCAGTGCGCTGAACATGCCAGAAAGTCGGTATATATCACGATTTATCGTTGCCGCGCTGATCCCATCATCCAGGCGCTGGCTGCGGTGCTGCGCTATTGTGCGTTTGCTCAAACGGTTAACGGCTGGATCTCCCAGCGCCCTGATCGTTTTGTTCAGGTGCCGTTTCTCTATTTCGCCATTTTCCAGCGTCTGCCCGTACAGCAACCACCAAGCCTCTAATAACTCGCTTAAAGTGCGGCGATCTACGCTTGCCCCCAGCCATTCTTTTTTGTCGGCGTTTACCAATACATAACGCTCAAAAAGTACAGCTTCTTGTTTCTTATCGAACCGCCTGCGGATGCGTTTTCCATTACGCCCACGCGGGTAAACGTCTACTTCGTATTGACCACCTTCGAGCTTCTTAATCGACATAGCGAAGCCCTCCAGTGCAATTGTCATTTTGCGCTGATTGTTCTAGCGCAAAGAAAAACCAGATTTTTAGCCAGCCTTCGGCCTTGATTGGCGTGATGTTGTTCTCCCTTGCCCATCAGGGGAGAGAGTCGGGGCTATTTGCCCGGCCTGTGGTGCGGTAGTTCCAGTCATTAGCCAAAGTGTGTATTTCTGAAATCGGGGGTGTTCAGTGATCTTGCTAAGAACATTCCAGCCGGGGTCTTGATACCCGGCCTCTATCTTTTTGAGGGTGCTTAATGGGATCCCTGAGATATCAGATAGCTGTGACTGATTCAGCCCTTCGGCGCTACGAATTAGCTTTAGTTTCTCTTCAAAGGTCATTGACATGGTTCCGTTTTCGAACTAGATTCACAACCAAGAAGTTCGTATGTGGAACTTCCTGAGCCAAATGAACAGCCGCCAGAAGCGGCTACAGCCAGCTAGAGGCGGCTGAACATTGAAGAGGATTATTACACATGAAAGACAAATACCCAGAGGGCTACATCGAATTGCGCCACCCGGTAGATGCAGTGCCTACCCCAAAATTTGCTGAAATGATTGGTAAAACCGCCAACGCAGTGGGTGACATGGTTCGTGATGGCAAGCTGCCAGTAGTTCAGAAGAAGAACCCAGAGGCATTGACAGGTCGTTCAGAGAACTGGATCTACATTCCAGAATTCAACCGCGCGATGCGCGACGCCTATTTCAACCGCCCGAAAGAGCAACGTGATGCCTGGCTGCTATGGATTGGTTTGTAAGGAGTCGATGATATGACGGGCCAGTTAATACAATTAAGTCGCCATAGTTATATTTATCGTGGCTTCACAATTCATAAATGCCCGCGCAATGCCATTACGATGAAAACGGCATATAGCGTTTTAAATAATGGGAACTATTTAGGGCGTGATTTTGCTTTAGCCGAAGCAATGAAAACCATTGATAAGTTAAAGAGCGGTGAAAGTTATGAAAGCTGAAATGATTATCGGCCTTTCTATTTTTGCTGTGCTGGTTTTGTATTTAATTCAATTCCTGATCCGGCAGCGAAGCGAAAAAGTAAAACAGCAGAGAGCTAAAGCGTTTGCTGAATTTAAAGCTCGCCGCGCAGAAGTAGAGCGCAAGGCCCGTAGACAACTGTAGCAGGTATACTATATGAACGATAACGCCCCATCACTTGCCAGCCTGTTAAAGCACGGTTGCCAGGTCACGCATTACCGCAATACACGCGGCTGGATTGAATGCCCGGACGGGCGTTTCTTTAAGCCGGAACCGAATAAGGTGCGTTTTATTAAAGGTATGAGTAAGCCTTTTGTTTATACGAAGAAGATAAACAAAGGTTTATTTAGTGCCTTAGTAGGGTTATTTAGAAAGCTGCTTTAGTAATTAAGTAACAGATAAAACTTTTTCTACCTGTCGTCACTTATTAAGTGATGGCGCATTCACTCACCCAAAAAAGGGGTTAATTATGTTTGGCATGTTCAAGAAAAAAACCGCTGCTGTAAAAGTTGAATTAAAGAAAGTTGAAAACCGCGATCTGATGGAGGCCATTGTCGGTGGCTGTCTGCTGGTTGCTGCTGCTGATGGTGAAATTGAAAAAGAGGAAACCGCAAAGCTCGATCAGCTGCTGCGCTCTAATCCCCGCCTGAGTCATTACGGCAACGAAATCACCTCGCTGATCACCCGCTTCACTGAACAGCTTGAGGCAGGTTTTCGCATTGGTCGCATGAATATCCTGCGTGAAATCGAAGATATCAAAAACGACCCGAAAGAGGCGGAGGAGGTCTTCGTCAACATGCTGACCATTGCCGAAGCTGACGGCGAGATCGAGCCGGAAGAGCAGAAGGTGCTGGAAGAGGTTGGGCGTCTTCTGGGTCTGCGCGTTGAGGATTACATCTGATGAGCCAGATGCTGAGCATGTTGCGGCCTGCGTTGGTTCTGCTGCTGGCTTTCATGGTGGTAGCTGTGGACTTCACCAGTTATCTGCTCTCAGCAGTTGGCGATCTGTTCTTCGTGGGGGCGCTCGTTGTTCTGGTATGGCCTGCGATTAAGCCAGCCAAAGAGCGGCAGGGCGACGAGTAAGAGAGGCACCGGGAAACCGGTGCTTATCCGGGGCGTTACTTCCGAGTAGCGCGCCTGATAAGCGGTAGTGATGGGGGATAGGATTATGAGTATCGGACAAGAAAAACCAGTATCCGGGCGTCAGATGTTCCTTGAGCAGCGCGCCCGCTTGCAGTCGAGCATTTCAGTTTCCCGCACCAATGACACGGCGAGCCGTTTCAACCGCCTGGGCGAGACTCAGAAAAAGGCGATCATCCTGCTGGCAAACGAAGCCGCCCAGCGGTTTAAAGATCTGCCGTCGCTGACTCACTCCCATCTCACCATGCCTTTCGAACAGTTCAGCTCTCAGGACAAAGTGAGCCTGATGTTGGGCATTAAACGCCTTGCCGAGCTGGCTGCGGCGTTGCCGTGGGAGTTCCCCGATCATGCTGCGCCGCGTCTTGAAATGCAGGCGTTACGCGAATCACCACCACCCGCGCCGGATGGCGCAGTCAATTAACCACTGAATGATTAACCAGTAGTCAGGCGCATCACCGCGCCGGGCTTCCTGCACCCAGGAGAAAGCAAGATGAAGCACGTAATGATTGATATTGAAGCCATGGATAACAAGCCGACTGCGGCGATTGCGTCTATTGCTGCGGCAATCTTTGACCCTATGTCAGGTGAAGTTTTCGCCTCAATGTACCGGCGCATTGCTATTGAAAGTAGTGAAGCATTCGGCGGAACGCTGGGCGCTGAAACAATTAAATGGTGGTTTAAGCAGTCGGGAGAAGTACGAGCGGAGGTAACGAAAGAAGGGGCTGACTCCCTCCCTGTAGCTCTCAGTGAATTAAATATGTTTATCCTGAGAAATTGTGATCAGGCGAGCGCGAAAGTTTGGGCGCGCGGTACTGATTACGATATGCCGATCATCTACAACGCCCTGCGCGGTGTAGATTTAAGCCCGGTCTGGAATTTCTGGAATGTCCGCGACGTTCGAACGGTTGAAGAGGTAGCTCTAACTGTCTGCGGATATTCTTCAAAACGCATTGTTGACTGTGCAAAGCACAATGCTGCCGCCGATGTGTTGAATCAGATCGCCCAGCTCTCAGACAATCTAAAAAGCCTCGCAGCAAAAGACGCTACGGGGGCGGCATTATGATCCGTTCCCTCCTCAAATGGCCAGGTGGCAAAAGCCGCGTGATGCCTGAATTACTCCCGCATTTACCAAAGGCTGGTTGCCTCGTTGAGCCTTTTGTTGGCGGCGCTTCCGTTTTCCTCAATACCGATTATCGCCGCTACATCCTTGCGGATATCAACCCAGATCTGATCCGCCTTTATCGTGAGGTCAAAAGCAATCCTGAGCTGGTGATTGATCTTGCGCGCCCGCTCTTTGCGACCGGCAATTCCAAAGAGGAATATTTACAGAATCGCCGCATTTTCAACGGTACAAAAGGTTTGCTTGATGTGGCCCGCGCGGCCCTGTTTCTCTACCTCAACCGCCACGGCTACAACGGCGTGGTGCGTTACAACCAGAGCGGCGGTTATAACGTGCCGTTTGGTCAGCACAAAAGCGCGCCTTACTTCCCGGAGGCGGAGATCCGCCAGTTTGCTGAGAAGGCCAACGACACCAAAGCTATTTTTCTGTGCAGCTCGTTTCAAAACACCCTCAAAGTGATGGTTGGAACGGATGAAGCCATCTACTGCGATCCGCCGTACCTGCCTGCCAGCGAAACCGCCAATTTCACCCAATACCACACCGAGCCATTCACCGAGAAGAACCACCGCCAGTTAGCGGCGGAGTTGCTGGAAGTGAACCGCAAATATGGCGCGCCGGTTGTCATTTCCAATAGCGACACCGAAACCACCCGCGAGATTTACCACCGCTTCCGCCTGCATGAAATCGATGTGCAACGCTCCGTTAGCACTGACGCCAGCAACCGCCAGAAGGCCAAAGAGGTGATCGGCACTTTGGGCATCGTTGAAGGATGCCCGGCAGGTGGTTGCGGGAACTGTGAGAGCTGCGGGCAGTGTGCTGAGGGGGCGTGATTGTGACGGCTTATTACAACGAGATCGATCCCTTCGCTGCGCAGTGGCTGCGCAACCTGATCGACGCGGGACATATTGCCCCCGGCGTCGTTGACACTCGTTCTATTGAGGAAGTAACCGCAAATGACCTTAAAGGATTCACACAATGCCACTTCTTTGCCGGTATCGGCGTCTGGTCTTACGCCTTGCGCCGGGCAGGATGGCCCGATGATCGACCAGTTTGGACAGGCTCATGCCCATGCCAGCCTTTCAGTGTCTGTGGATCAAAAAAAGGAAAAAGCGATAAACGCCACCTTTTCCCCGCATGGTTTCGTCTTATTTCGGAGTGCCAGCCTAACGCTATCTTTGGCGAACAGGTTGCGAGCAAAGACGGCCTTGATTGGCTCGACGATGTACAAGCTAAGCTGGAAAACGCGGCTTACGCCTTTGCAGGTTTCGATCTCTGCGCTGCGGGCTTCGGTGCCCCGCACATCAGACAGCGCCTCTTCTGGGTGGCCGACGCCGACAGCCAATTCATGGAAACACCCGTCGAATGCGGGGAGGAAGGGCGGATTGAATTTGCAAACGGCAGTTGTATTAGCCGGGTGGCCGACACCAACAGCGACGGACGGGAAGGGCGGTTATCTGGGTGGCAGGATTCGCAACGGGAAACTGTCAACGGATCGGTTGGATGTGACAGCACAATTAGCGGGCTGGCCTACACCGACAACGATAGGCAACAATCAGGTTGCAGGGATGGGGGGCGGCGGCAAACCACCCATCGAGGGGCACAACTCTGGGCGGTGCGGCACGGATGGCCTCACCAATGCGGTTGGTGGATTCTGGGCAGGTTCTGACTGGGTTTTCTGCCGGGATGGAAAGTGGAGGCCAGTTAAACCCGGACTTAAGCCGCTGGTTGATGGGGTTGCCGGAAGAGTGGGCCAGTTGCGCGCCTACGGTAATGCCATCGTTGCGCCGGTCGCGGAAGCGTTCATAGCTGCATATCTGGATAGTGCTCGATGACCACCGCAGCAAGTGGGCGCTGCTCACCTTCATATCCCCCTGCGTTTCCGGGTAGCGCGCCAGACGCCGCCCGGAAATCATCATGCTTTGTGATTCGGCGTGTACTGAATAAAAAAAAGGTTGGGCAGTCGTGGCTAATCGGCGTTGAGCTGGTCGGAAAAGCAGGCGCTGCACCAACTTATTTGGTGCGTTATTCAGAATGCGAAGCCAATGCAGTAAGGGCTGGGGATAAAGTCACTTTAGACTACCAAAGCGCGGTTGATTGCTGCGATTGGAGCAAGCCCCATCCCGCTATTTGTGTTGATAAAACTCCCGTTGTTGATCTAGTCGAGCTGGGTCAAGAACAGGAGTTTTTGGCGTGGGTGAAAGTCACCCTTGCGCCGCTACCTCGCTTTATTCGCCTGCGTCTGGCTTCCCGCATTGATAGCATTCACACCATGAAGGGCAGGCACATAGCCCGTTTGGCGCTGCGCGATATCATCCGCAGGGATCTGCCACCTATCAACATGGTGAATGAGCAATACGCTATTGCGATGACCGATGAGGCTAAATCTCAGGCTGATACAGCATTCAAAGGGTTAAACCCGCTTTACCACACGTTTAACACTCTGCATGGATTGGTTGAGCGCTTTAACCACCTGCCGGACTTCACGCCGGAAGATGTTGAGCTGCTGGCGCAGGATATCGCTATCTATATGCGGTCTGTGCTGAGTGAAGTTCACGAAACGGTAGAGACTCAGAGTGATAGGAAATATGCCGGATACCTTTACACCGAAGCGGCTATCCTCGCGCGGCTTTTCTTCCTGACGCCTCCGAGCTGGGCAAAGTATTGCCGGGGTGCGCTGTTTATTGATGAGGCAACTACTGGCATTAGCAAAATGCTGGATGATCGCTACTGGCACCGTAACCTGAAAAAGTACGCCGCGCGCTGGCGTGAGCACCTGCATATTGCCTTTGGTGATGTAAAGCGAGGTGCTGCGCCGTATTGCAGTAAGCACCACGTTGATGAGTGGGATGCCAGACGCAAGCGCAGCCGCGCGATCATGGCCCGTCTTGAGCTGGAAGACCAGGACACCAAAGAGCGTATTTCGCTTATTGAGCAGATCGATAAGAGCATATCTAACCCGGCATTGCGCCGCGTTGAACTTATGACCCGTATCGGCGGCTTTGAGAAAGTTGCCACCGAAAGCGGCTACGCGGGCCAATTTTTTACTCTGACAGCACCATCCAAATACCACGCATATACCGTATTCGGTCATCGTAATGCCAAATGGAATGGTGCCAGCCCAAGAACCACGCAGCGTTATCTTAATCGGGTATGGCAACAGATCCGCGCTGAGCTGGCCCGCCGTGAAATTCCGGTCTTTGGTTTGCGGGTGGCTGAGTCTCACCACGATGGTACGCCGCACTGGCACGGCCTGCTGTTCTCCCTGCCGGAACATTCCGCCGAACTGCTGGAAGTGATGGAAGACTATGCCACCCGCGAGGATGCGGAAGAGTTACAGGGTAAGCACGGCAATCAGCCTCGTTTTGATATGAAGCCGATCGATCAGGAAATCGGCAGCGCCACCGGTTACGTGGTGAAGTACATCAGTAAGAATATTGACGGCTACGCGCTCGACGGTGAAACCGACGACGAGAGCGGCAGGCCGCTGAAAGAAACATCAAAACACGCTACCGCCTGGGCATCGTGCTGGGGCATCCGTCAGTTTCAGTTTTTGGGCGGTGCGCCGGTATCTGTCTGGCGTGAGCTGCGCCGGTTCCGCAATCAGGAGCAGGCCGACAAGATAAACCCGCTGTTTGCTGAGCTGCACCGCGCAGCGGATGCTGGCGACTGGCAGCAATATACCCAATTGCAGGGCGGGGCGTTGGTTGCCCGGCGTAAGTTACCGCTTCGCATCTGGTATCAACAGAAAGACCAACCAAACGACCACGGCGAGTATCAGAACCTTATCAAAGGGCTGGTGATGCCCCACACCTTCCTGCCACCGATTGAAACCCGTCTGCATTCCTACCGCATCGTGCGTAAGAAACCGGAGATTCTGGACGACTCCGGGCAGGCCGTTGACTTTGATTTTGACCTTCGGGGCGCGTCCGCGCCCTCTAGGACTCGTGTCAATAACTGTACTGAGGTCAAAAAACGAACAAATTCACCGCCCGGATCACCGTCATTAATGACAGTGCCAGCTGAGCGGGAAGGGCCGGAACAGTTTGAGATCGGTAAGTTGACCCAGGAACAGCGAAAACAGGTACGTGAAAGCCTTCATAACCACAAACCGAGGCGGCAGAAATCGCCTGCTGATGAGTTTGAGGAGCTGGCGCGCAGCATTACCAGCGGCGACTGTTCCGAATATGACACCCAGCGGGCGGAAAGTTACCTCAAAGCAGCCCATGCGATCAGGCAGCAAGAGCAAGTTTTATCACCGGCAATTGCTGGTCTGGCTGGGCTGGTTCAGTCATGGGCGCAGGTTAAGAAGGTACAGATCAGTAAACCGCAGGCCATTCAACTGGCGCGCGGTAATGAAGTGACGGTACTCGATACCGTGTATCGCGCGCATCCGGTTACAGGTGAGTTGATTATCGCCGGTACCGATCAGCCGTGGCGTAAATCCATATCCAAACACAAGGTTGGTGAGCTGGTTGACCGATGGAAAGCAGCGGTTAAGTCAGAAGATAACGAGGGGTAAGAGAGGAAAAATGAAAACGATTCTGGATGTTATCGGCTTTTTGCTGGCGGTTTCGGCCTATGACTGGATGCGGACAAACGTACCAGCAAAGCGCCGGGCGGCATGGATTGCGGCAGCGGTGACTTTATTCGCCTGGATCTGTGTTCGGGCCGTTGGTGAGGCGCTATTTGAGGTGCTGATCCAATGGGTTTGGTGACAATCGTTATGACCTGCGCAACTTGTTGCGCGGGGAGTGGCGATTCTGCGGGCGCGGGCGGCAAAGAGTCCGCTAGCGCCACTAAGTGGCGCTCATTGGGTACCGCACTGTCAGATTTGGCAATGTTGGCCATACACATCGAGCACAGTCATTTTTAGCAGTGCAGCTGCAACGTGAGGTTTTACGGATGAGTTATTTAGGGAGTAAAGGCGGTAGCGGTGTTTATCAGAAAATCATTGCTGAAATGCCCCCGCATGATACCTACATTGAAACACACTTGGGCAGCGGTGCGGTGATGTATTTCAAGCCGCTTGCAGCCAGGACGATTGGAATTGATGTGGATGAAAATGCTTTCAAATTAACGCGGGATCGCTGGTCAAAGATGGGGAAAACGCCGCCTCGGTGGAATCTATATCACGGTGATGCGGTAGGCTTTCTGGAAAGAGAAGACTTTACTCAACATGGCCGCGTGCTGGTTTATTCCGATCCTCCCTATCTGCCTGAAACGCGCACCAGTCGCGCCCGCTACCGTCATGAATATACCGTTGCCGATCATGAGCGTCTTTTGGCCTGCCTTATGAGCCTACCGGAAAATGTCAGCGTTATCCTGTCTGGCTACCCGTCGCAGCTTTATGACGAAACGTTAGCGGGGTGGCGCAGCAAAGAATTTCAGGCCATGACGCGCGGCGGGGTGCGAACAGAAAAAATCTGGATGAATTACCCAGAGGGACGCGCGTATTCCCACGCGTTTGCCGGAAAAGATTACAACGACAGGCACCGGATAAAGCGCAAGGTTGAGCGCTGGCGCGCGAAATATGCAGCTCTTCCACCTGCTGAACGGCTGGCGATCATGGTGGCGCTTAACGAGGTCGATGCAGGGCAGTAAAAAAAAGCCGCCTGGCTGGCGGCTTCTTCAATGACGATGGTTATTTATTTTTCTTAAGCGGTTTAGCTTTCCACCGCTTCACCAGCCATTCGAACTCTTGATAGGTGGTCTCTGATTTGATGTGTTCCCTGATGGCTTTGATCAGGGGTTCGGCAATATCGTAGGTTTCTATCACGGTGGTGTATGACGTCCGCTTGATCATCTGCTCGTTATAAATACCTTCGCGGATACTTACGGCAACCCTTTCGTAAAAGTTCAGGATGTACTGAAACTTGCGGCGTTCGATCATTTCCTCTTCGGTGATCTTGTTGCCGTCGCATGGAAAGACGTAAGAGCGGAAAGATTTTCCTGAACGATGCACTTGCTTAAGGACATGTAGCGACTCTATGTACTGCGTATCCTGGCGGCTTTCGAAAAGAAAATTAGCGGTTTGCGTTTTCTTCGCGGTACGGACGTTGTAGACGATCGTCCAGATGGCAACGATAACGCCGAGTAGCACAATAGCGTTACTTATGATTTGCAGGGTGTTGGCGTCTAATGTCATGTTTTTCATCCATAAAAAAGGCGGGGTAAATTTCCCCGCCTCGTAGAGGTTAGTGCGGCTTAGAAGCCGTCAAACTCGTCAAATGCTCTTTTCATATTAACCCCCTTAGGTGTACCGAGGTGACTACGCTTTGTAGTCATGCGTAGCTGAAAATTACCTCAAAGGTAATCTGGAGTCAAATATATGGGCATTTTTTGGCTGCACAATAGTGCACAAATTTGCACAATTTTTTTGATGCTATTTATGCCCCTTCCGCCCTGTGGTGGTGCGGTCTGGCTCAGGATCGGCAAATGCACAAAAAACGAAGCAAATGTCGCGCGCAGGTGACGGGGGAACAGCCCACGCGACAGGGGGTAGGGAGGGGGGTGCCTTTAATTGCCATTATTCGGCCTTTTCCGCCTTCTCAGCGCGTTTTCTCGCTTCCGGGTTTGTGCGGGGTAAATTGCAGATTGCGCCTGTCAGAATGGCGCTCATGCGCTTTGAGTGAGGGGCGTTAAAGGTTGTGCTGAGTGGTGCTAAGGTGGTGGCCGGTCATACGAGGATTGAAAATTACTGAAGGAGAATCGCCGCAGGATGTGCGGCGGGTAGGTCGGGTTATTCGTCTTTGAGCAGAGCGTAAGGATTAAAGCGGATCACTTCTTGGCCGAGCCAGTCATTGACGCCTTTCATGGCTTCCATCACAGGCAACATTTCGTTGATGAAGAATACGCGCGCGGATTTCTCAACATCACCGAGTGAGCCGTTGCCTTCCGGCATTGCGCCCATCAGCTGCGGAGGGGTGCGGTGAGCATCGCGCAAATCGTTGCGCGTTGCTGATTTGATGTTAAGAAACTCATCCTTTGCCGATATCTGGCTGAACGGCAACAGTTGCACGCCGTCCTTGCCGCCACCCGGTGCGTGGATCAGCACGTTTTTGAAGGAGCCTTTCCCTCTGGCATGTGACAGCGTCTTTTGCACCACTTTTATGCTTTCCTGATCCACCTTCTCCGAACCGACATAGAGAATACATCCGGCGTGAGAGCCGTTGTCATAGTAGAGTTTGCGGAACTTATCGGCAGAATGTGACAGACTGGCGGACAACAGCGCGCCTATATATTCGGGCATACCGTAGATTTCCTGATGAATATCCGGGTTCATGATGTGGCAGACCTCGCCCGCCCTGAACTCGTATTCATCTTTCCACTGCCGGATAAACCAGTAGGTATCAAGGTCGCTCCCGCGTCGCGTGTTCAGGGCCGGAACATGCTGGAGTTTGAGCGGAGCGCCCAGGCGATTAGACCGACGCTCAAGATAGGCATTGCCGAAGACAAACCAGTCCAGCGCAAACGCAGAGAAGGCCTGCCGCGAGAGTAACGGATGAGGGATATAGCACCCGGTCAGCACATTGCGTTTGAAGTAAAGCGCCGACTGATGCAGCGGGGACTGTGCGAACGCACGGGTTAACCCCTTCCAGTCTATTGGCGTCTCGTAGTACCGGCCGTTATCGACGCAGCACATGCTGTCCAGCAGATCATAGCCGTCTGTTACTGAATATGGCCCGTCAAAAGTGAAGGCGCTGAGTGCCGGATCGCTTCTAAGTGCGTCGGAAATATCAGGCTGTCCGACACTGCCACTGCTGGCGGTGTGGTTGTTTTTGTATGTGCGCTTCTTCATCAGAACTCCATAGCAAACCCGCCGCTGCCACTCTCCTGGCCCAGCGGTTCGTTAATAATGGCGAGCATATTCGCCCAGGCTAAATCCCCGTGGCTGACGCCGCGCGAGCGGTCAGTGTCATAGGTGATGAATCCGCCAGGCGTCTTTACCTTGCGAACAGAGTTAAAGGCGTTGATCAGGGCGCGCTCGCTGCGATCATATTCCCAGCGACCGGCGCGGATCAGCTGTAGCATTTTCAGCACCAGGGCGCGCTTTGACGTCATTGACATGGTGTAGGGCATTGCCATCGGGAAGAACTTCTTCACTATCTGGTAAACGGCCTCACCGTTACCGCCCGTTACGTCGATACCGACATGCTGGACGTTGTATTTGAAGGTGAAATTTTCGATAACTTTCGCTTGCTCTTCAAATTCAAGACCGCGCACCTGTTCCGTTTCTACCGTGCGGAATTTACCGCCCGGCACCAGTGGTGGAACCACAACGCAAATCGCGCCGCTATCACCGTTGCCGCTGCTGCCGTTGGCGTCATAACCGATCCAGACCGGACGATTACCCATCGGCCTGGACGCAAAAGGCTTCCAGTCCGGCCATTCGTCATAACCATCTGCCCCGCACCCAATCAGGGCGTTAAGGTTGAAGGCGGACTCGCCATCGCGAACGAACTCGCACATGTACAGGTTGCGGAATTCATCCTCGCTGTTTTCATCCTGAATTTCTTCAAGGTCGGTATACTCCCAGCCGTGGTCTATCACATCCTTCAGGGTGACGATCTGACGCCAGGTTTTATCCGGGCACAGCAGTCCGCTGTTCAGCGTTTTCCAGCCCACATCAAACGCTTTGCGCTGTGCCTTCGGGCGTTTCTCATTCCAGCGATCGCCCGTCCAGAACGGGTAAGCCTCATGGGTCTCACCTGACGGCGTGGAAAAGTAAGTACGCGTCAGCCCCTTCAGCGTTGCCATCGCCCCTGCAACCTTTCGCAAGTTGGTGAAGTTGCTGACCCAAAAGAATTCGTCAAACTTCAGGTTGCCTGTATATGACTGCGCTGTCGCCGCAGACGTGCCGAGGAAATGCAGCTCTGCGCCGTTGCTCAGTACGATTTTGTCGCCGCCCTTAAGCTCAACGTCCACCTCTTCCGCCATCTTCTGAATGAATCCCCTGAACTGGTGCGCCTGACGGCGGGATGCAGACAGAAATATCTGGTTGCGCTGGTACGGGTATTTCACATCATCGCGCAGCGCATCAAGCAACGCCTCGCGGGCAAAGTACCAGGTTGCGCCAATCTGGCGGGACTTCAGTATCATGCGGTTTCGGTGGTGGCGTTGTTCATACCAGCCGCGTTGATGCCACGAAAGAGAATCAAGTATTTTCTCCCGCAGCGCGACGATCTGTTCTTCGGTGAAGTGGTTTTTCAGCTTGCGCTTGCGGGGCTTTTTGCCCGTGCCAGCCCCTGCCGGTTGTCCGTCAGATAGCTTTTTCAGTTGCCGGGTCAGCAGATCAATCTCCTTGAAGTCTCCCCCGGTCTTGTCTTTCTTGTCCGTAAGCTGGATGAGGCGTGCATCCATAGATTGGCTGACGCGCTGGACGGGCGGTGTTTCATCCCATTCATCGCGTTTCTTCCAGGCGTAAATTGTGTTCTGATTGATCCCCATCAGGCGCGCGATCTCCGCTGGCGGGTAGCCCTGCCAGTAAAGTTGTTTTGCCCTCTGACGTACAAAAGCGTCCTGTATCATCTGCCCTCCACCGTTTATGGAGTGAAGATTACCCCGCGCGCGATCCCGCTATCGCCCCCTTTATGGTCTGGCCTTCCTCAGACAACAAAACCTCGTTGAGACAGCAAGTTACGCTCTGCCATCATGGCCGTACAGAAACCACTCAACAGGATTATCGACATGGCTAGCGCAGCTAAACCAGCCCGTAAGAAATTCCGCGTTGCCGTCTCCGGTGCCACCGTTGACGGGCGCGAAATTCGCCCTGAGCACCTTCGTGATGCGGCAGCAAACTACAGCCCGGACGTGTACGGCGCACGCGTCAACGTGGAGCACTATCTTTCGCCTTTCCCCGGCAGCGATTTCGGCGCGATGGGGGATGTGACAGCACTGAGTGCGGAAGATATCAGCGAAGGCCCGCTCGCCGGACGCACCGCGCTTTACGCTGAGATTGAACCTTCCGAGCGCATGAAGAAGCTGACGGAAGAAGGTAAGAAAATTTACTCCAGCATTGAGCTGCACCCTCAGTTTGCGCTTAACGGCAAGGCGTATGTCATGGGGCTGGCGATGACCGATACCCCGGCTAGCCTCGGCACCGAACGCCTGAAGTTTGCCGCGCAGCAACGTCAGCAGGTTATGTCCTTCAACAATCAGCAGGGTGAAGCCCCGCTGTTCACCGATGCCATTGAGGCTGAAATTATCGAACTGGCAGAGCAGCGCAGCGATGAAGGTAAGCAGTGGTTCGGGCGCGTCATGGGGATTATCGGCAAAGGCCGCAAATCTGACGGTGAACAGTTCAGCCAGGTGCGTGATGCCGTGGAGAACGTCGCTCAGTCCCATGCCGATCTGCTGGACAGCTTCAACGACCTGAGCCGCGCCCGCGAGCAGGACAGCCAGGCCATCCAGAAGCTGACTTCCGATCTTGCCGCGCTGACCAGCAAGCTGGGAAGCACTGACGCCAATTTCAGCCAGCGGGAACCCGCCAGCGGTGGCGCTAACGCGCAACTGGCTGATTACTGATATTCACAAAGAGAGCAGAGAACATGGATAACAATACCCGCCAGCTGTTTGATCAGTACATCGCCCGGCAGGCCCAGCTCAACGGCGTATCAACCGCCGCTGTCGCTGCAAAATTTGCCGTAGATCCGACGCGTCAGCAGCGTCTTGAACAGGCCGCACAGCAGGATGATTCTTTCCTGAGCAAAATTAATGTGTTTGGCGTAAACCAGCAGATCGGCCAGAAAGTTCTGATCGGCAGCAAAGGCCCGATGGCAGGTGTAAACAACAGTGTTACCAATCGTCGCAACCCTGGCTCAAATCATTCAATGGAGCCGCTCGACTACATGTGCCGCAAGGTCAACTATGACTACGGCATCAGCTATGAACAGCTTGATGCGTGGGCGCACATGCCGGAGTTCCAGCCGCTGATCAGCAAGGCAATGGCCCGTCAGATGTCGCTCGATCGCATCATGATTGGTTTTAACGGCGTGAAGTACAGCGATCCGTCTGACCGCGCCGCTAACCCGCTGTTGCAGGACTGTGGCATTGGCTGGCTGGAAAAAATCCGTAAGGAAGCGCCGCACCGCGTTATTTCTAATGTGACGATCACCTCGCGCGATGAAGATAACAAGGTTGTCGCGAAAGGCACCTACGGCAACATTGGCGCTGCGGTGTACGACGCCAAAAACGCCCTGATGGATGAATGGCACAAGCGTAACCCGGATAACGTGGTGATTCTGGCGGGCGACCTGCTGACGACCAGCAATTTCTCGGCTATCAACGCGTTAAGCCAGACCAACCCGAATACCGAAATGCTGGCCGGTCAGTTGATTGTCGCGCAGGAGCGCGTAGGCAATATGCCGACCTTTATCGCGCCTTACTTCCCGGTAAATGGCGTGCTGATCACGCCGTTCAAAAACCTGTCGGTGTACTACCAGCGTGGCGGTCTGCGCCGGACGATTAAAGAAGAGCCGGAATATAACCGTGTCGCAACGTATCAGTCGTCAAACGATGACTTCGTCATTGAAGACTACGGCAATGTTGCGTTCATTGACGGCATTCAGTTCGCCCAGGCCGAACCGGCAGGCGAGTGACAGAAGCGGCGGGGCATTGCCCCGCCATGACGGGGAGAAGTGACGATGTTAACACCGGCACAACGACATTTTCAGAAGGTCATGGCAGAACGCCGGGGCCAAGCGGATGAAGAATCCGATATCCAGCGTACCGCGCATGAGCAAATTCTGCATCGCCTGCGTATGGACTTGTCCCGCCTCAGCGGCGTGCAGTCCGAAGAAACCAAAGCCGAAATGAAAAAATCCATGCTGCCTGAATATGAGGGATGGATTGAAGGCACGCTCGACGGTGACAACGGGCGGCAGGATGAAGTCATCACCAGGCTGATGGTCTGGGCGATTGACTGTCGTGACTATGCGCTTGCGTTGAGGCTGGGGCGCTATGTGGTGCGCCACGGACTGACGCTGCCGGATAACTTCAACCGCACGGCAGCAACATTCCTTACCGAAGAAGTGAGCAAACCACTGTTGACGCTCGCGGCCGCTGATGCCGACGCCGATTTATCGTCTGGTGTCGCCGTGCTTGACGAAGTGGCGGAAATTGTCGCCGACAGTGATATGCCGGATGTAGTGCGCGCCAAGTTGTGCAAGGCCCGTGCGCTTGCCCGCCGTGGTGCGACTGATATCACGACCAAAGCTGAAGCGCTGGCGCTGTTCCGTGAGGCGCTGACGCGAAACCCCAGCGCCGGGGTGAAAAAAGAGATCGCCACGCTTGCACGTGAGGTTAAGAAGTTGTCTGCGGATGGCGGCACGGGTGAAGGCGACGCGGCCAGCACCGACAAAACTGACGGTACTGCAGGGTTTGTTCCTGAAAAGACCAACACCGCCAGCGCAGCAGGTAAAGCGACGGCGCGTAAAACCACGACTAAGACGGCAACAGGCAAAGCGACAAAGTGCAAGCCTGCCAGCCAGAAAAAGAATTAACGACTTCGGCCCCGTCCGACAGGCGGCGCGGGTGGATATCTGCCCGTATACGGTCTTTTAACCACCCGCCCACCGCCTGATTTATGGGAGATAAGCGCATGAGCAGCCTTGTGGCAAATAAGCGCGTTTTGCCTGCCGACAGCGATACGCCCGACGTTGATGATGGTGATGCCACCGTCAGCGCCGGGGACTTCTGGCCGGTGATTAAACTGGCCGATCTCCGTCTGGCCGCGCGTATCACTGGCGGTATCACTACGTCCAGGCTGATGCACGTCACCACGGAAGCGGTAGCCCATGTCACCGCGCAGTTACTTGACTGGCGTGCCGGTCAGGTCAAAGCAGGTTTTCACACGCTGGAAGATGTGCCTTCAGTCCTGCCGTCAGGTGATACGGAAAAGCTGGTTATCAACGGTGAAAACGTGAAGGTGTACCGCTTCCGCCGCGCAGTCTATTCGATTGCCAGGGCGCTGGTACTTGAAGGCTATCGCGACGTTGATACCACGGCGAAAGGCGACAAAGATGCCGCTGCACTTGACCTGCAACGGGATGATCTCTGGCGGGATGCCCGCTGGAGTATCGCGGACATTCGCGACACCCCTCGCCTCTATGCGGAGCTTTGCTGATGAAAGTGAAGGCATTGCAGGGGGATACGGTAGATTTGCTTTGCTGGCGTCACTACGGCACCACGCAGGGCGTGACCGAAAAAGTGTTATCTGCCAATCCCGGACTGAGCCAGCAGGTTTTTCTTGATGCCGGTCAGGAGATTGAACTGCCAGAAATCGCGCGTAAAGCGACACAGGAGATGGTGCAGCTATGGGGTTAAGTTTCTTTCAGCGCCTGAATGACTGGCTGACATTCACTATGTCAGCAATGGTCACCAGTATCGGCGTAATGACGCTGAGCGAAAAGATTGCGCTGGCCGGTCTTCTCGTCGGGATGGTTTTTGGTGCCCGTGGATGGCTCTATCGCGCCCGCATCGAACGGGGACAAAAGCGTCGCAACGAACTGATTAACCAGATTCTGGAACAGGCAGAACACAGGCAAATGAGTGAGTCAGAGCGCCGGGCGCTTGACCTTTTGCAACAGAATGAGCCGGAAGATGAAACAGCTTATTAAAAAATGCTCCATTGCGGCCATTGTTGCGCTGGGTATTACGCTGAGTCCGGGCGCGTTGCGCACCACGCCGGAAGGCCAACAAAAGATTGCTGGCTGGGAAGACTGCCGGAACACGCCCTACTACTGTACGGCTGGCGTGCTGACGGTCGGGATTGGTTCGACGGGCCGCGTTGAAAAGCGGGAGTACAGCGACAGCGAGATCGCCGGTCGCTGGATTAACGATATGCGGCACGCTGAAAACTGTATCAACCAGAATTTTGAAGGCGGGTATATGCCACAGTCCGCCTTTGAGGCCATGACCGATGCCGGTCTTAATGTAGGGTGTACTGGCCTGATGTGGTTCACGGACAGCCAGAAGAGAAAACAGCGCACGACCATCTGGAAGAAGGCGCAGGCACATGAGTGGCAGGCGATGTGTAACCGTCTGACGGATTTTGTAAACAGCGGCGGCAAGCGTAGCCAGGGGCTGGTTAACCGGAGAACGGATTTTAAGGCATGGTGCCTGCGTGACGTGGAGGCTGAAAAGTGAAGATTACAGCCATTTTATGTGCGCTACTAGCGCTGGCCTCTGGTGGCCTGCTCTGGCAGACACATCAGCGCGGTAAAGACTCCGTGCGCAATGAAGCACTTTCCCGCGAGGTGAAGAGTAATGGTGAGGTGCTGGATGAGCTGCGGGCGCTGACTGCTGACGCCCGCGAAGTCCTTGCACAGTTGCGGGCAACCGAACAGCAAAGAAACGCCCTGGGAGAACAGCGACGTGAATACATGCGCGATGCCATCAAAGACGATACGTGTGCCAGTACTGTTGTGCCTGCTTCTGTCAGTAACAGCCTGCAACACCGTACCGCCGCAGCCGCAAATGAAAATCGTGCACGAGCCGGTACCGGAAAGCCTGACGGCAGCAACGCCAGCGCCGGAACTGACCGCCCCGGTAACGTGGGGCGCAATAGCTATCTGGAGTGATCGCCTGCGCGATGCGCTGGATACCTGCAACGCCGATAAGGCGGCGATAGCCGATCTCGATCTGCGCCGCCTGAAAAGACTGACTGACCACGCGAGGGCCACACCATGACCTTATTCGACTACCTGAGCGCTCACCCTTACTGGACGCTTATTTATCTGCTGATCATTGCGGGCGCGATTGAACGTTTCGGGCGTTAAGAAGGTATCACCATGCTGAAAGCTGACTCACTGCGCGAGACCCTGACCCGCGCTAACAAATGGTGCAGGGCCAATCCTGAAGCCTTCTCCGTTTTTGTGGAAGAAGGGAATATCGAGACGACCGGCGAAACGCCGTCGTTTATGTACCGCTATACCCTGGTGCTGTTTGTAATGAACTTTGCCGGTGATATTGATGATTTCACGCTGCCGTTAATGGCATGGCTCTGGCACAACCAGCCTGATCTGCTGCTGAACCCGGAGAAGAACCGGAACGTTAAATTTACGACCCTTATCAACAACGACGATACCGCCGACATTCTTTTTGAAATGCCGCTGCACGAGCGCGTAAAGGTCACTCTGGACGCAAAAGGCATCCCCAGGGCGGAGCATTTACCGGAACCTAAACCGCGTATCCCGTCAGCGGACGGCGACTGGAGCACCATCTTTGAAGATGTGACGTGGGAGGCAGACGCGCATGAGTAACGATCTCTTCCGTGAGCTGGATCAGGTATTCAGCGACATACTGGCGGGCACCTCGCAGGCCGGACGTGTTCGCACCGCCCGCACTGTTGGTCAGGCACTGCGAAAGAGCCAGCAACAGCGCATTAAAGCCCAGCAAAACCCGGAAGGTTCGCCATATCCTGCCCGCCGTCGCCGGGTGCTGCGTTCTCAACAGGGCATTGTGTTTGTCTGGCAGGGGGAGATCCGCCGCCTCAAAAACTGGCACGGTGGCCGGGGAAAATACGGGCGCACCATTACTGGCTTTGACGAAGAGCGCAACGATATTCGCACGTTTTACCGCAGCGATATTGAGCGTTACATCGAGATCAATACGCGCTCAGTGCGCCGCAGCACTGCGAAGAAGGTGCCGATGTTTCAGCGGTTGCGCAGTTATCGCTTTCTCAAAATGCGCGCTGATGCAAGCGGCACATCCGTGGGTTATGAAGGCGTGGCGGCACGCATTGCGCGTGTGCACCAATACGGCCAGCGCGATCAGGTTGGGCCGGGTGCCTTTGCTAAATATCCTGTGCGTGAGTTGCTGGGCTTTACCGCTGGCGATGAGCAGATGATTACGGAACAGGTGATTAACAGCCTGGGGAGTGCCGCACGATGAGCGCTGAACTGATCCGCCTGCTGGAAAATATCCTCCGCGTCGGCGTCGTTATTGCCGTTGATGAAGAAAGCTGGCGCGTACGTGTGCAAAGCGGCGAGCTTCAGACAGACTGGCTGCGTTGGAACACCACGCGCGCCGGGGCATTCAGTATCTGGGTGCCGCCTTCCGTGGGTGAGCAGGTCTGGCTGGGCTGTATCGGTGGCAACCCTGAAACGGCGGTCATTATCGGCAGTCTCTACAGCAGTGACAACCCTGCGCCGGGCAGCAGCCTGAAAGAGATTGTGCTGACAGCGCCAGACGGAGCCTCTTTCCGCTATGACGCAGAAGCCAGCGCGCTGGAAGCGCAGGGCATGAAGACAGCACATATCAAAGCCTCTGCCAGCGTCACGCTTGAAACACCGATTGTAGAATGCACCGACCATCTGAAAGCGCGGACGTTCGAACTGTCGGAGGGCGGCACGATGAAGGGCAATATTACCCATTCTGGCGGATCGCTTTCGTCTAACGGGGTGACGGTTCATTCGCACGTGCATGGTGGTGTGCAGGGTGGCAGCAGCAACACCGGGGGGCCGAAATGACAGTCCGTTATACCGGCATGAACCCGGACGCCACGGGCCAGCTTACCGATACCGATCAGCTGTGGAATTCAGTACGCGACATACTGACCACGCCGCTGGCAAGCCGGGTGATGCGGCGTGATTACGGCAGCATGATCCCCGATCTGCTGGATGAACCGCAAAACGAAGTGACGCGCCTGCAATGTATGAGTGCGGCGGTGATCGCCCTGACGATGTGGGAGCCGCGTATTGCCCTGAACGGCATCAATATCAGTTATTCAAAGGATGGCGCTGTCAGCGCTGAACTGGTCGGCATTATTACCGAAACCATGCAGACGGCAGGCACTGCGCTGACGCTCAGGAGTGGCAGCAATGGCAACAGTTGATTTATCGCAGCTACCGCAGCCGCAAATTATCGAAGTTCTGGACTTTGAAGTCATTCTCAGCGAGGTCAAAGCCGTCATGCTGGCGGCATTCCCGCAGGAACAGCAGGCTTCTGTTGCCGCCGCGCTGGAGCTGGAATCCGAACCGCTGAACGTGATCGCCCAGGTAGTTGCTTACCGTGAAATGATGCTCAGGCAGCGGATTAATGACGGTGCGGCGGCGTGCATGTTGAGCCATGCCGTATCGTCCGATCTTGATAATCTCGCGGGCAACCTGAACACCGAACGCCTGATCATCACCCCAGAGACGGCAACTACTGACGCGGTAACGGAAAGTGATACCGCACTGCGTTTGCGGGCGCAGGCTGCGTTTGAAGGGCTAAGCGTGGCGGGGCCAACTGGCGCATATGAATATTTTGCCAAAAGTGCCAGCGGAAAAGTGGCGGACGCCAAAGCGATCAGTCCGTCGCCTGCCGTGGTGGTGGTCTCTGTGCTGTCCACCGAAGGCGACGGCACTGCCAGTGTGGAACTGCTGGCGACGGTGGATAAAGCGCTGTCTGCTGACGATAAGCGCCCAGTTGCCGATCGTCTGACCGTTCAGGCTGCGGAGATAGTGAATTATCAGATCAATGCGCTGCTGTATTTCTACCCCGGCCCTGAGTCTGAACCTATCCATAGCGCTGCGCAGGACGCGCTTCAGTCCTGGCTGAATCAACAGGGCAAGATTGGCCGTGATGTTGCCCGCTCAGCCATTATGGCGGCGCTGCATGTTCAGGGCGTGCAGAGGGTGGAACTGCTGGAGCCTGCCAGCGATATTGTGATCGCCGATACGCAGGCGGCGCGGTGTGAGTCCTTCACGATCGAGACCGGGGGCACAGATGAATAACAACATGCTGCCGCCTTCGGCCAGCGGTTTTATGCGCAGTACGGAGAAGGTGACGGAACGGCTTACCGATATTCCTGTTGATCTGCGCAAGCTGTGGAACCCGGACGAATGCCCCGCTGATCTTCTGCCTTATCTCGCCTGGGCGCTGTCTGTTGACCGCTGGGATAAGAATTGGTCAGAACAGACCAAAAGGCAGGTGATTAAAGCCTCCTGGCTGGTTCACCGTCAGAAGGGCACTATTTCTGCTTTGCGCCGCGTCGTTGAACCGTTCGGCTTTCTGCTGCGCGTGATCGAGTGGTGGCAGAGCGGTGAAGAGCCGGGAACATTCAAACTTGAAATCGGTATTCAGGAACAGGGGATTACGGAGGAAACCTATCTTGAGCTTGAGCGCCTTATTGACGACGCCAAGCCGAGAAGTCGCCACCTGACTGGCCTGTCCCTTTCGCTTCAGTCGCAGGGCTATATCCAGGCCGGGGCGGGATGTTATATCGGCGATACGCTGACCGTATATCCCTATTTTCCTGAAACCATATCCGTGGGCGGTGGCGACTACACCGGCGCGGCAGTCCATTTAATTGATACCGTGGAGATCGCAAGTGGCGACTAAATATTTTGCCCTGTTAACCAACATCGGGGCGGCAAAACTGGCAAACGCCACGGCATTGGGTGCGCAGGTTGAGATCACCCAGATGGCCGTGGGTGATGGCAATGGTGCGCTGCCGACACCGAACCCGGCACAGACCGCGCTGACGCATGAGCTGCGCCGCGCACAACTGAACATGCTGACTATTGACCCGGTAAACACCAACCAGATTATTGCTGAACAGGTCATACCGGAAGACGTAGGCGGGTGGTGGATCCGTGAGATCGGCCTGTTTGATAAAGACGGCGATATGATTGCGGTTGCCAACTGCGCAGAGACCTATAAACCGCAGTTGCAGGAAGGCAGCGGGCGCGTGCAGGTGATTCGCGTGATCCTGATTGTCAGCAGTACCGAAGCGGTAACGCTGAAAATAGATCCGTCCGTGGTACTGGCAACCCGTAAATATGTTGATGATGCTGTTATTGAAGTTAAGGCATACGTGGATAAGCAACTGGCTGCGCATGTTGCCGCGGCTGATCCTCATACGCAATATTTGCTTGAGTCGGATATTGATAAATATATCCCTGTCGGGTTCCCGCTTCCGTGGCCTGCGGCGACACCACCAACGGGATGGCTAAAATGCAACGGCTCAGTATTTGATAAAGCAAAATATCCCAAACTGGCGGCGGTTTATTCTTCCGGTGCTTTGCCTGATCTCCGTGGTGAGTTTTTGCGTGGCTGGGATGATGGGCGCGGGGTTGATGCTGGACGTGAAATGCTTTCAGCACAAGGCGATGCAATCAGGAACATTACAGGTGGTTTTGGGCAGCAACGTGTTAACAGCGAAATTAACGCAATTATTGATGTTCAAAGCGTGAGTGGAGCATTTTACGGAGATAAGGGTGTTAGAAATAATATCAGCACTGCGTTGAGCTGGGATAATTCCCGCATAATCAGGCAGGATGTTTTATTTTCGGCGGCTAACGTTGTTCCTACCGCATCAGAAAACCGACCACGAAACATCGCATTTAATTACATCGTGAGGGCCGCATAATGGCAAAAGCAAAGCTAAACAGTGAGTTAGTTGCCTCTGTGGCTGGTGATATCACCGTGTTTAACTTCGACAGTGAAACACGCGAATATCTTTCTGCATCTGTTGAGTATTTGGCTGTTGGTGTTGGCATTCCAGCCAACTCATGCACCGATGAGCCGGGCGAAAGTAAAGAAGGTTTTGCCATTTGCCGGACAGCAGATTTTACCGCGTGGGAATATGTCCCAGATCACCGTGGTGAAACGGTATACAGCACTGAAACAGGTGAGGCGGTGATTATTTCTGCGCCAGGTGATTACCCGGAGGGCACTACCACGCTGGCACCGTCTACGCCCTACGATACGTGGAACGGTAGCGAGTGGGTGACGGATACCGAAGCACAGCGCGCGGCGAACGTTGAAGCGGCAGAGCAACAGAAAGCTGCGTTACTTGCAGAGGCACAAACGACGATCAGCCTGTGGCAGACGGAATTACAGTTAGGCATTATCAGCGATGAAGACAAAGCCAGTCTGATAGCCTGGATGAAATACATCAAAGCTGTGCAGGCGGTGGATACTTCGAAAGCGCCGGATATCAGTTGGCCGGATAAGCCGGAATAAGTTTTCATTCCGGCAGGCACTGCCGACTCTAACCGTGCTGGCCATGTGTATCGAGTACAGTCATTTTTAACGGTGCTGCAGCACTGTCAGCTATGGCGGTGTGTTCCGGAAGATGAAGCGGGCAAATGCCCGCTTTAGTTTTATGTGGATGCCGTCAGAACAGGCCAGACAGCGTACTACTGGCAGAGTTGTAGGCAGACGTGGCTTTATCCTTCAGCCCTGAAAGCAGATCGCCAACGGACGATGCTTGCAGGCGTTCGCGAAGGTCTTCATCGCAGCGCTGGAAGCTGATTGAAAACTCTATTTTTTTCGCCTTTCCGTAGCGGTCAAATTCCGTATGCGTGGCCTGTAGTCCGGTCAGCACATACATCCCGTAAATCTGCCCCGCGCCGCTGATTAAAGGCCACGGACGCCCGGTGTATGCCTGCGTTGCCAGCACGGTAAGAGATACGTCTCCGCCCGTAATTTCCGGGTAAAGCACCCCGTCAAGGTTGATCTGCGTCTCACCCGCGCCGATGTACTGCCATTTTGCTGATCGGTTGATGCGATCATTCTTCACATGACGCCAGTTCAGTGAGTGCCGCAGTTGCTGGTAAGGCAGTGTCTTCAGTTCAAAAACGAACATTCCGTATATCATCATCATAATGTTGCCTCCCCTTAATCTCTGTCTTTGAAGCTGCCGCGATTGAGCCGCGCAAGGCGGGCCATTTCGGCATTCACTGCGTCGGCGGCAATCCTGCCAATTTCGCGCGCGTCCTGCCGGTCAACGCCGTGAAGATGTACATGGATTTCCCCTGTAAAGCCGCCAGCGGCAACCGGTATATTGCTGGCGCTGCGGCTGACTGGCGGAAGTTCCGCCTGTTTAACGGGAAGCGATGCCGCTACCACTGCGGGACGTGCGCTTAACCCGTTGTTCCTGACCGTGCTGGCCAGCTGCGATTCCTTCCATTCCCCACGAACGGCCAGCGCACGCGGCAGGTTTTTAAACACGATATCGCCGGGGCCGATCTTCTTCGTGTTGTCGGCTGTCGCTTTGGTGTTGCTGTCGATATTCTGCAATCGGCGCATAGTGCCGTTATCGCCGGTCAGCGGTGATGTGGGTTGTGGTGTGCCAGGCGGAACGTTTTTCACCTCAGCTTTTTTCGGTGCAACCTTAGCAATATCACCCTGAAGAAAAGCTATTTTGTCCTGAAGAACGGCCATACGCTGCGCGTCTTCGATCTTCTTCCTGGCTTTTTCGGCTTCATCAGGCAGAACGCCGAGTTTTTTGAGTATCCATGCCAGCGTATCCAGCAGCATTTTCGCAGGCGTAAGAACAAGCTGGAGCGCACCACCCAGAACGTTACCGAACACCTCACCGGCGCTGGCGCATTTATCCAGCGTTTCCTTGCTGGACTCCATTGGGGAAAGCAGAGATTTGAACCAGTTAAAGACCTGACTGATACCGTTGCTCATTGCATCAAAGATGGGGCTGAACTGCGCGAAGGTCTCGCGTAATGGTGCGAGTCTTTCCATGATGCCGGTGAATACACCTGCAAAAAATGCTTTAAGAGGCTCCCAATACCGCCAGATAAGCACTCCGGCAGCAATAAACGCCGCTACTAACAGGCCAATCGGACTAAACAGCAGTGACAGCGCTGTACCCAGCATAGACACCGCAGTAGTGATCATGCTCCATATGGCCGGTAAACCTGTCAGACGGAGGGCGAGCATTCCGAGGTTTTTAGTCAGTGCTCCCAGTGCGGCACCAGGGGCAAGAAATACCCCCATAAGTGCGCCACGCATAGCGGGGATGATGGTTGAAACTCCCCGCATTTTCCCTGCTAACGAGCCGAGAACTGGCCCCCATCCGCGCACGCTTGCCATTGCCGGGCCAGAAGCTGTGCCGAGTGTTCGCAGAGCGGCAACCGTTCCGGCTATGCCCCTGCCTCCTGTCAGCAGGGTAAAACCTAACTGAAGTTTAGCCAGTGGCCCCATCAGCAGGCCGATCGCCAGCGATGTGCCGCCAATGGCGGCGGTCAGTGCCAGAACGCTACCACCGACAACCAGCAGGGATTGGGCGAGCTTTGGATTTTCCTTCGCCCACTGCGTCATGTTCCCCACAACGTCACTCAGTCCCTGAGTCAGGGCGCGAAGCTGATTATCGACGAGATCGTTAATCTGGATACGGAAGCCTTCCCAGGCGCTGTCCAGATTTTTGAGATCGCCGTCAAGGTTATCCGCCATTATTTTGGCGGCTTTCTGTGCCTCACCTTTGGCGTTTTTCAGTTCACCCAGCAGCTTCTGAAGTTCGCCGCTCCCGGCCGACATAACCAGAGCCTGGAATGACTTTGACGCCTCTTCACCGGCAATATCTTTGAAAAATGAGAGCTTATCGGTATCCCCGTACTTGCTGATCTTTTTATAGAGATCGGTTAGAACCACTTCAGCAGGGCGCATTTTCCCCGTTGCGTCAGCGACTTCTACGCCCAATTCTTTAAGCGCGGTTTTTGCCCTGCCGGTTGGCGCGGCAAGGCGTGAAAATTGTGGCCTGCAAACCTGTACCGGCGATACTCCCGCGCAGGCCTACGTTCGCCATTACGCCGATCATGGCTGTTGTCTGTTCAACGCTGACGCCAAGATTAGAAAGACCTGTCCCGGCGTACTTCATCGCCTCACCGATATTTTGCAGATCGGTGTTGGTGCGGGTAAACGCCCCCGTTAGTACGTCACTGACGCGATCCATTTCTTTAGGGTCGAGGCGGAACTGAGACAGAATATTTGAGCTGATATCGGCGCTTTCGCCTAAATCCATACCACCGGCCAGCGCCATATTGAGCACGCCGGGCAGTGCGGCCTGAATGGCCTGCGGAGTGAAACCGGCCATAGCGAGAAACGCCTGCCCGCTGGCGGCGTCAGTCGTGGTGAACTGTGTTTCAGCGCCCAGCTTTTTGGCCTGCTCACGAAGTGCTGAAAAGTCAACGGAGCTTTTGTCTATGCGGGTCAGCGCCTGCACGCGGGACATTTCACGGTCAAACCCAACGGCGGGGGATAAAAAGCGTCCCGCTGCATAACCGGCAGCAGTGGCCCCGGCAACGGCCATCGTGCCACCGCCGCGAAGTTTGCCCGCTGTTTGCTGCATCTGGTCATAGCGCGCCCGTGCCTGCGTGACAGCGGCAAGCTGTCGCCGTTCACGCTCCAGCGTCTGGTTGTACTGTTCGGTTCGACGTATGGCGCTCTGAATGGTGCGATCGCTGCCGACCAGCGAAACGCCGTGGCTGCGCAGCGCCTGTGAGGCAGCACGCAGCTTAACCATTTCCTGCGTGCGTGCAGAGTTAAGGCGCTCCAGCTTTGCGGCCAGTGCTGCCATATGTGCTTTTTGCTTGTCTGTAAGCTGTGTACCTTCCCGCTGCGCCTGATTCAGCCCTTCAAGCGTCCGGCTGGCGTCGTCAATTTTGCGGGAGGTCTTTTGCACGCTGTCGCGCAGGCGGTTGAACGTGCGGGACTGGCTGTCCAGATCTTTAATGCTGGATTGCGTTTTTTTGAGGGATTCAGACAAACCGCCCGCACTCTGGCGGGCGGCATTGACCGGGCGGGTAAGTTTATCGATCGCGCTGAACGCGACGCGGATATTAAGGCTTTTCACTGTCACTGGCTCCACTTCGGACAGCCGCCCGCTCACGCCAGGCTATGACTTCGCCCAGTTCCATCGTGAAGACTTCAGAGGGCGGCCAGTTGAAAACAACCGCGATATCAGCGACCAGATCGTCGATCAGGTCGAACCGCAGGAGTGTTACTGATTCTCCGTCTCCGCCTCGCTCGATGCTCCAGACCCCGCAGGCGTCAAAAAAGGGACGAGCGCTTCTGACAGGCTGACAAAATCGCGGGTATCCATTTCGTTGATTTCGGTCTGCTTGAGGCGTGGTGACGTGACGCGAGTCAGCAGTATCGCCACCGAATCCACATCCATATTCATCACGTTAACCAGCTTCAGCCCGCGCAGGGAGCCAGCCTGTTTGATCTCATCCGTGATCGTTACCTGAGTAATTTTCTCATCGCCGCGAACAACGGGTTTTGCCAAAGTAATGGCGTTATCGTTTTTTTTGCTCATTGTTGAATACTCCGGGCGGCACGGGTGTGCCGCCACTTATCAGGTTAATCAGTTACCCATTCCCAGCGCAGACGTAATGCGGTCAGGGTAGATATTCTTGCCGTCTTTCTTGTAGATGAAGTTCAGCAGATCAAACTCAAACAACGGCTTATCGTCGATGGTGAGCCTGTAATAGGTGTTCTTCATCGTGTAGCTGACGGAGGTGTCTTCTCCCTGCTTGCTTTCACCGCCGTCCATTTCGGTGATGCGGCCGCGCAGTTCGACCTCAACCAGCAGGCTTTCACCATCGGTGTAATACTCACCGGCGAAGCGGAAGCGGGTCTCGTCGATATCGCCGCAGTAGTTCAGCAGAAGCGACTGAACCAGACCGCCAACCACCATCGTGGTATCCAGCGCGCCACTGTCCAGACCGAGATCCACAGCTGCGGATCCAATCATCCCGCCGCCCTGAAAATCTTCCGTCTTGCGTGTCAGCTTTGGCAGCGTCACGGAAGAGACTTTGCCGATGCAATTGCTGCCGTTCACAAAGCAGGTGAACAGGCGCAGTTTGTGAGGGACCGCCATTTATGCACCTCCCAGCGAAGAGAACGCCGATTCAAAGTATTCATCAGTGAAGGTCTGGTACATCGTCAGATCCTCCATCGGCGGAACCGGCGTATATTTATAGCGAATGCGCACCTGACCCTGACGGAGACCGGTTGTCGGGTTATCCAGGATATCAAACCAGCATTCAGCGCCGATTAGCCGCCCCTGCGTCACCAATGAGCTGAGTTTCCCGCTGATACCGCTGACCACGTCCTTGACGTTGGCCGGGGTAAGCGGCTCGTCAATGGCCTCAAACTGCGCTTCCGCAATGCTGTCAGCCAGAATCTGGGCGGTACGGGTATAAACCTCAAAGATGTAATCTTTGGTATCCGTGACGCGGTTTCCCCAGAACCGGAAACCGTTACGCTTGATGAGCGTCGTGATCTCCTTGTTGTTCAGTTCGTTCGCGTCGCTGTCTTCAGCCTGAAGCGACCAGAAAACATCCTGAGAAATACCCAGCACGTTGCTGACTGACACGTTGGAAAGCGATTTATGCCAGCCCTGATTGTTGTCAATCAGCGCACGCAGGCCGCAGGCATACGCCGGGGCAGGGAAGGTTTCGTTCTCTCCGGTCAGCGGGTTGTATGCGATAAAATCAGGCCAGATAAGCATTAGCTCACGATAGGCGAAGGTTGCGCGGTAGGCGGTAGCTTCAGCCATCGTCTTACAGCCGTAACAACTGGCATAGACAAACGCGCGCAGGTTTTGCGCAATGACGCACAACGCGGAGGTCACTTCTTCCGTGTCGTATCCCGGCACAGCCAGAATGCGCGGACGATAGCCGACCTTCTGTTCAGCCGTCAGAAATGCGTACATGCCGGTATAGCTGCCATCTTCTGCCGTGCCGCCCATGATAAGCTGTGCCTGCGTTTTACCGCCTTCCTCTTCCGTAGCCGTTGCCACGCGCACCACAATCACCTTTGGGCTGGTCTGGTCAGCGATGGCTTTAAGTGTTTTGTACAGGGAGCCGGTTTTACCCGCCTTACCCAGCACGTTGTTAACCCGTGTCACTAACACGGGAGTATTCAGGGGAAAGGCTTCCGCGTCGGCATCATCCGCCACGGCGACAACCCCAATGACATTCGATTCAATGTCATTGATAGCCGCCACAAGGTCGGTATTCTCCCGGATGCGGGCACCATGAAAGCGATCTTCCGCCATAGTTTCCACCATTACGTTATTGAGTTCGCAGTGATAATCCCCCATGTTCGACCGTCACTCACGCTATTGCGGGTCTGGCCGGACGGTGACAACAAAAACCGATTTGGTCTCTCCCGCGCGCGTGGGATCCTTCGCCGGAAGAAGGGGGAAAGCATGGCACTTACAGACCTGACCAAATCACTTAATGACGCCGTCAGCAGTTATAACGATTCACTTACCGAGGCGGTAAAAAGTCCGGGATTCAGCATTACGATGGGCGGCAAGGTGCTGACGCAGCTTGATGATCGGATCATGTCGTTGTCACTGACGGACAACAGAGGCTTTGATGCTGATCAGCTATCTATTTCCATTGATGACAGTGACGGTAAGGTTGCACTGCCGCCGCGCGGGGCCGAGCTTGCCGTATCATTTGGCTGGCTGGGTGAACCGTTGATTTACAAGGGACTGTACACGGTTGACGAGGTATCCCATGAAGGCCCGGCAGATACCATTGGCGTTACTGCCCGCAGCGCTGATTTTCGTGAAGAGTTCAACGTAAAGCGCGAAGTCTCATGGCATGACGTGACCGTAGAGCGTGTTGTGTCGGCAATAGCGCACCGCTACGGACTGAAGGCGCAGATCAGTGAAATGCTCATGGATATTGAGATTGATCACGCCGACCAGACGCAGGAAAGCGATATGTCTTTCCTTACCCGCATGGCGGACATGCTGGGTGCAATTGCCACCGTCAAGAACGGCAGTCTGCTGTTTATCCTGCCGGGTGGTGGTGTGACCGCTGACGGGAAGGCGCTACCCTCTGCCAGTATTGACCGCACAAGTGGCGACCGGCACCGCTTTCGTATTGCCGATCGGGATGCGTATACCGGTGTCAGGGCTTACTGGCTGGATCTCAATTTCGGCAAAAAGAAAAAGGTCAGTGTTAAGCGCCGCAAGCCTGCAAAGCCCAAAAAAGAGAAGAGCAGCAGCCGTGAGGGCGATTACATGGAGGGTGCAGACGGTAACGTCTATGTGCTGCGCAAAACTTACCAGAATGAAGAGGCGGCGAAACGTGCGGCGGCGGCAAAGTGGCAACAGCTTCAGCGTGGTGCAGCAGAGTTTTCGATCACCCTGGCGCGTGGCCGCGCTGAGCTTTATCCCGAAATGCACGTCACGGTTAGCGGTTTTAAGGATGAAATAGACAATCAGGACTGGATCATTGCGCGTGCTGAGCACGTCATAGACGACAGCGGTTTTACCACCCGGCTGGAGCTGGAAGCAAAAATACCTGACTGGATCGCGGAAACTGAATAAAATGAAATGGAGTTCAACTCCCACAGGGGAGCCATCATTATGTTCAGATGTCCATTTTGCGGCGCTATGGCCCGCACCCGTACCAGCCGTAAAATAACCGATATGACAATCCGTCAATATCACCAGTGTCAGAATCTTGAATGTAGCCGGTCATTCACCACGCTTAACAGCGTGGAAAGGGAAGTAACAAAACGCGCAGGTGTTGCACCGCTACCGCCTGACTTCATCCCTCGTGATGCCTTCCCGGCGTCCCACTATGGAAGGGATCAGTTGAATCTTGCGTTATAAAAGAACCCCGCGAAAATCGCGGGGTTTTGTTTCATCGTAAGTATTCGACAATATGACCAGTCTTCAGATCGATTTTAGCGGATAACTGATTTTTCACCGTTGCGCCATAACTATTGGCACCTTGATAAGTGGTTGTGGCAATGGCGTAAGGTGCTGCACCATCCAGGATAAACCGATACTTAGTTTCCAAATGTTTGAATGAAGACGGATCATTCATGTCGTCTTTTATTGCAGCAATAAGCGGTTGGTATGAGCTATCAAACAATCTGACATTACTTCTGAAAACGTCAAAATCTACCATCTTGGCTAAAGAAGACGGATCCTTCTGATAATCTTGCTTACACCAATCGAGTGCCTCGGAAGCCTTGATATCATCATTTTTCGTATATGAGTGCTGGCTAATACATTTGTAAAAATCGGTTGATGCGCTTAGAGGTAAGCCAGATTGAGATAAATAGCTTTCAATAATTTTAGAGCGCTCACCTTTATCTAAGCCACGCCATTGCTTTAGTGAGGTGTTTTTATAGTTAGACGATGTATCATTTGGTGCTTCTGGTATATAAGAACACGCCTTCGGAATAATCCCTAAAACCACTATGAGAACAGCCAGGGCAGCTAAAGGGTGCCACCATCGATCCCCTGGTTTTTTAACATCACAATACGGGCATTTTTTTTCTTTGCGAGCGACTTCGCTCCCGCACTTCCTGCATGTAGTCATTGTCATCTATGACGCTCCTTTAGTTTGTGCAAATTCACACCAGTAAAAAAGTCGTCACCATCAAATCAAGGAAAGCCCTGCATTGCAAATACAGGGCTTTTTGTCGAAGTGTAGTCAAAATGTAGACGAAGATTGAAATAAATCCTTTTATTCCATTGTGTTACTGACTGGATTCCTTCACCATCCCTGTCTTCCCCGCCATGATGGCGGGGTTTTTTTTATCAGGGACTTACCTCACAAACTTCTTAAAAACAGACGCTTACAAAAAGCTGTAACGTTCTGGGGCGGGCTTAAAATTTTTTGAGTGTGGACACAATGTGGACACTCAGGATCATAGTGACACCCCTCCACCCAGCGGATTTAGCGCGACTGCATTTTGCAGATAATCAGGAGATAGATGAGCATACATCATGGTCTGCTGAATATTCGCGTGCCCCAAGATTTGCTGCAATGCAATGATATTCCCGCCCTGCATCATAAAGTGGCTCGCAAACGTGTGGCGTAAGACGTGGGTAGCCTGTTGAGCTGGCATATCCGGTTTGACGCTACGCAGCACCGCACAAAATTTGTCATAATCCACTTTAAACAGCTGGCCGCTGGCCTCCCGCTTAACTTTCTTCTCAAGTTCATCACTGATGGGTACCGTTCTCTTTTTCCCGTTTTTTGTTTTCAGGAAAGTGACGCGGCCCCTAACTATTTGTGATGGCTTTAGCGTCGCAACTTCTGTCCATCGCCCGCCTGTGCTGATTGCAACCAGCGCTACCAACAGCGCATCACCCGTCAGAGCGTTCAACAATTTTGCGATCTCCGCTTTTTCGAGAAACGTCATTTCCGGGTTTTTTTCCGCCAGCGGCGACAGCCCATGAATGGGGTTTTCCCCTGACATTTCTTCCAGCGCGATCAGACGCGTGAACATACCCGATAGCCGGTAAATTTCCCGATTGATTGTTGCTGCGCTGATGCCGTCGCGCAGACGCTGAGATCGATAATCCATCAGGGATCGCTTGGTCAATCTGCTGACAGGCGGATTACCCAGGCCATCAACAGTCTTGATCAGATGCCTACGCTCTTTGACGCCGTGTTCATGGTTCTGGCCGTGATACTTCCACCAAACGTCCAACAACTCATTTAGGGTGCGCCGGTCTGCCCGTTGGCCCGCCCACTCTTTAGTGTTGGCGTTCGCCAGTGTGTAACGTTCAAAGGCTACTGCTTCAGCCTTCCTTTCAAACTTCCGGCGAATGCGACGTCCTTCGCGCCCGCGTGGTCTGATGTCCACTTCATAACGTCCATCATCGAGTCGTTTAATGGTCATAAAACCCTCCGATGGATGCGTGTTTTCTTTGTAATTAACCCTTTGTGAGTATGTGTTGAAAGTTTAGACACCAATAACGCCAGCTTATGCTTAACGTAACATTGGTGAATATTTAGCCAGTTTTGCGGCCGGAGTGCTGCGAGGTTGTTTCTTCTTGCCCAGAGTGTGCGAGGGCCGGACTAACCTGTCCGGCTTCTGGTGCCGTTTCGTCAGTCATTAGCCATAGGGTGTATTTCTTAAAACGCGGTTGTGAGGTGATTAACAACATATTCGTTAGGCTTGGTTCAGAGTGCCCCCCTTCATAGTTTTTAAGTGTGCTCAGTGGTATCCCGGTGATTTCACAGAAATTAATCTGCGTAATCTTCTCCGCTGCGCGTATAGCTTTCACTTTCTCGCCCATTTTCATTTGACATGGTTCCAAAACTAAAACTAAAATCGCCTCAATGGTTTTACTTTTAAAACCATTGAGGGTGTGGCCAGCCCTCTCAGGAATGCTCCTGAGCGAGTTTAAAAAGGCTGGATCGACAAGGTTAGCATGTAACTACGTGAGAATGGAGAAGGTTATGCAAGCGAATGATTACGTTATCCAGTATCCGCTGGACGCAATTCACCCTGATAAGTTTGCGGAATTGCTGGGCAAGCCGAAGACCGCTGTCGAAGCGATGCTTAAAGCCAATAAATTGCCGGTTATTGAGTTGCGCGATCCGACAAAACCAGCGGCCAGAGCTGGTGACAAGCTGGTTTTTATTCCTGAGTTCAATCGTGGAGTGCGCGAGGCGTTTTATAACCGCCCGGCAGAACAGCGCGACGCATGGTTGTTGTGGATGGGTCTGTAAGGAGAAGACCATGTCTATGATGCAATGCCCATCATTCGCCAGTCTGCTGAACCACGGCCAGCAGGTAACACACCGGGCGCACATCCGTGGCTGGATTGAAACACCGGACGGCCGTTTCTTTCAGCCAAAAGCGGCAGAGGTGAAATTTATCAAAGGTTGCCGCTTGCCGTTTATGTCTCGCCCACGCAACAAACGTCGCTGGTTTGCCCGCCTAATGGGCATTTTCGCTTAATCGCTGGAGGTGATTATGTTTTCAGAACAAAGCAAACAGCAACTAGGGCAAACGGGGCGTAGCCAGTTCCTTGCGCAGCGCGCGCGGCTGCAAGCCAGCCTGAAGGCATCGCGCGTTAACGATACAGCAACCCGTTTTAACAGCCTGAATGAAACGCGCAAAAAGGTGATCTTCATTCTTGCGAACGAAGCTGCCAGTCGCGTGGCTGGTTTACCACAGCTAACCCGGCGACATCTGAATTTAACCTATGACGATCTTAGTAACGCGGAAAAAACTTGCGTAATGATGGGTATTAAGCGTCTTTCAGAGGTCGCTGCATCAATACCGTGGGAATTTGAAGATTATGTCGCGCCCTGTGCTGAGTTGCAGGCAGCTCGTGACAAACCGCCAGAGCCAGAAACGGCACCTAACTAACAAATAACTGCTCACCAAAAAGAAACAGGCGTAAACCCGCCAGGCTTCCCATTGCTCAAATTTAAGAGAACAACTATGCGAAATATTAAAACCTGTGCCAACAAAATCAAACCAGATGGCTTGCCCCAGCTATTTCAAGAGGCCCGCTTGGATGAGCGGAAAAGCTGTGCCTTTGCCGTTTCAATCCGAATGGAGGCGCTGGCGATCCACATTCAGCAAAAGGAAATGACCGCAATAGAGGCCGCAGAATTGCTACGCCGTGAAGCGGCGCGTTATGAAGCTGAATCACGGGGAGACTGGCATTAATGGCTGATTTAATGGATCTCGTACAACAGCGTGTCACTGATGAACTTCAGCGCAATATCCTTACTGCCCGCAGCAAAAAGCCCGGTATTGGTGCTTCCCGTGTGCTCTGTGTTGACTGTGATGCTCCAATTCCGCCAGCTCGCCGCCGCGCCATTCCTGGCGTGCAGTGCTGCATCACGTGCCAGGAAATCGCAGAGCTGAAAGGCAAGCATTACAACGGAGGTACTGTATGACCTTGCGCATTCATCAGTTAAAGATTGCCCCTGTTTATTTCAATGCTGTTGTTACAGGAGAAAAAAAGGCCGAACTTAGGAGAAATGACCGGGGCTATAAAGTCGGTGATGTTCTTTCTTTATGTGAATGGAACCACGACGGCAAGTACACCGGTAAAGTGTGTGCGGCAATTATTACCCATATGTTGCCTGTAAATGACATTCTTCCTATGCCCGGCAACTGGATTCCCGGTCATTGGGTAATGTTATCAATTCGCCCGTTAACCCCCGCTGAAACACTGGTATATGTTCTTACAGGGGGTGCTGAATGGCTACCATTCTAAAATGGGCGGGTAATAAAACCGCCATCATGCCGGAACTGATTAAGCATCTTCCTGCTGGTCTGCGACTGGTTGAGCCTTTCGCGGGTTCCTGCGCTGTGATGATGGCAACAGACTACCCTCATTATCTTGTCGCTGATATTAATCCGGATTTGATTAATCTTTATCTGATGATTCAGAAAGACCATGAAGCAGTCATTCAGATGGCGAAGGATTTATTTAAATATTTTAATACAGATATTCGTTATTACCGTGTACGTCAGCAATTCAATTACTCCATTTCTGATGAGGTAGAGAAGGCAGCATATTTTCTATATCTAAACCGCCATTGTTATCGTGGTTTGTGTCGCTATAACCTGAGTGGAATTTTCAATGTTCCTTACGGTAATTATAAAAATCCGTATTTTCCTGAAAGTGAAATACGCGTTTTTGCAGAAAAGGCTCAGCGCGCAACATTTATCTGTGCCAGCTATGAAGAAACGCTGGCGCAGCTAAAGGCTGGTGATATTGTTTATTGTGATCCGCCATACGATGGCACATTTAGCGGTTACCACACTGCCGGTTTTACAGAAGACGATCAGTATCATCTGGCGTCTATTCTTGAACGCTGTGCATTAGAAGGCTATCCGGTTGTCGCTTCTAACAGCGACACTTTTCTGACTCGTTCCCTGTATCGCAGTTTCACCCATAACCGCATCAATGCAAAACGCAGCATCGGTGTTGCTGCGGGTGACGGGAAAAGCGCAGGCGAACTGATTGCTGTACTGAAACCGAAAGTTTGGGCTGGCGTTGATCCAGCTGGCGGCTCTGATTGTTCAGTCGTTTATGAGGTGCGCCCGTGAGCCATCATGAGGTTAAAAACTACGGCGGCTCAGATGAGGCCGCCGCAGCCTTTCCATGGAACGCACCAAAAAAAGCGATTAACCCCTATCTGGACCCGGTGGAAGTTGCGCCAGAGTCTGCGCTTTCAAACCTGATTGCTCTTTACGCTGCGGATAACGAGCAGGAACAGCTGCGCCGCGAGGCCTTGAGTAATGAGGTCTGGGAACGCTATTTCTTCAATGAATCCCGCGATCCTGTCCAGCATGAAATGGAGCAGGACCGCCAGATTAGCCGTGCCAAAATGGCCCGCGAGCAGCAGCGTTTTAATCCTGATTTGGTCATTCTGGCTGACGTTAACGTCATGCCGCCCCACATCAGCAAGCCTTTGCTGGAACGGATTAAATATTTCCATGGCCTGGGCCGTCCGAAAGCTTATTCCCGCTATTTGCGCGAAACAATCAGGCCGTGCCTTGAACGCCTGGAGCGCGTGCGTGACAGTCAGGTGTCTGCCTCTTTCCGGTTCATGGCGAGCCATGACGGACTGGAAGGGCTACTGGTGCTGCCTGAAATGAATCAGGATCAGGTTAAGCGCCTTTCCACACTGGTTGCGGCACATATGAGCATGTGTCTTGATGCGGCCTGCGGCGATCTGTTTGTCAGCGACGATGTTAAACCAGAAGAAATCCGTCAGGCATGGGAAAGGGTTGCCGCAGAGGCCATGCGCCTTGAGGTCATCCCGCCTGCCTTTGAGCAGTTACGCCGCAAAAAGCACCGCCGCAAGCCGGTGCCTTATGAACTGATCCCCCCGTCGCTGGCGCGTATGCTGTGCGCGGACTGGTGGTATCGTAAATTGTGGCAAATGCGCTGCGAGTGGCGGGAAGAACAGCTGCGCGCCGTCTGCCTGGTCAACAAGAAAGCGTCCCCGTATGTCAGCTACGAAGCCGTGCTCCACAAACGCGAGCAGCGCCGTAAATCGCTGGAGTTTTTCCGCTCGCATGAGCTGGTCAATGAAGACGGCGACACGCTGGATATGGAAGAGGTGGTGAACGCCAGCAACAGCAACCCGGCACACCGCCGTAATGAGATGATGGCCTGCGTTAAAGGGCTGGAGCTGATCGCAGAAATGCGCGGCGACTGCGCTGTGTTCTATACCATCACCTGCCCGTCACGCTTCCACGCAACCCTCAATAACGGCAGACCCAATCCGAAGTGGTCCAGCGCCACCGTCCGGCAGAGCAGTGATTACCTGGTTAATACGTTCGCCGCTTTTCGCAAGGCAATGCACAAGGCCGGGCTGCGCTGGTATGGCGTCCGCGTAGCAGAGCCGCACCATGACGGCACCGTGCACTGGCATCTTCTGTGCTTCATGCACAAGAAAGACCGCCGCTCCATCACCGCGCTGCTGCGTAAGTTTGCTATCCGTGAAGACCGCGAAGAGCTGGGCACCAATACGGGGCCACGCTTCAAGTCCGAGCTCATCAACCCGCGCAAGGGCACACCGACCAGCTACATCGCCAAATACATCAGCAAGAATATCGACGGACGCGGGCTGGCTAAAGAAATCAGCAGAGAAACCGGCAGATCACTGCGCGACAGCGCCGAGCATGTCAGCGCCTGGGCGTCACTGCATCGTGTCCAGCAGTTCCGTTTCTTTGGTATTCCGGGGCGACAGGCATACCGTGAGCTGCGCCTGCTGGCTGGTCAGGCGGCGAGAGTGCAGGGCGAACGCAAAGCGGGTGCGCCCGTACTGGATAACCCGCGTCTGGATGCGGTACTGGCGGCGGCTGATGCGGGCTGTTTTGCCACATACATCATGAAGCAGGGCGGTGTATTGGTTCCCCGCAAATATCACCTTGTCCGCACGGCATATGAGCTTAACGACGAGCCGAGCGCCTACGGCGATCACGGTATCCGCATCTATGGCATCTGGTCCCCGATTGCAGAAGGCAAGATTTGCACGCACGCGGTGAAGTGGAAAAAGGTTCGTAAGGCCGTTGACGTTCAGGAGGCGACAGCCGACCAGGGCGCTTGCGCCCCTTGGACTCGTGACAATAACTGTCCCCTTGAACAAAAAAATGTCGGTAAAGGTATGGGCGCACTTCCCAATGATGTAATGAACCTGAGCCAGATTTCTTATCGAGAACGCCGGGCTTTGGTTAAGTCTGCATGGAAGGAAACCAGAGTCGTGCAGCCAGTTAATAAGGCAGTTTATGCAAGTGAAAATGACGTTCTGACCTTATCGATTACAGATTTTGCACTATCTTTAGGTTGGCATTCTGAGCTGACAAAGTTATGGGCTCGTCGCCTGGCTGCCGGAGGGGAGCTAATGATAAGGGGACGATGCTATTACGTACGAAACGATGGTCGGATCTACAGTAAGAAAAGAACAGAAGCAATAACATCAGATAAATTATTGCGGCGTTTGATGCAATCTTAAAATTAATGGGTTGATGGCAACCGGCGTCAACTGTGTAACTTGTTACATAGGTGGCGTCGGTTATGCGGGGGCGGGTGGCAAAGAGCCCGCGGATAATTACATTACTTATTTATTTTTTAATTAACTTAATTAACTTGATGACTATAAAATAAATAAACATGGTAATAATTATTACAATTATAAAAAAAATATAAAAATAGATATCATCTATTGCTTCTGCGCCAATTTCACCAGGTCCATAAATAAGCTGCCCAAATTTCAAAACGAAATCGTAATTAAGCCAGCTGTATGGCTCACCCAAGGTACGGCCTACAATAAAGATGAGTAATAAAAAGAAAATAACTTTTCCTGTTCTACGAGCAAGTTTCGTCATAACTGATCACCTCGATTGTGCCATATGCCTGTAAGTTTGTGCCGGGTATAATAACACGTGAAGTTCTCAGGAGTGCGTTTCTTAACATATTGTAATCTGAACGGCTGGCAAGAGTGATACAGCCTTCTGAGACATGCCCCGGATGAAGCCGAAAACTCCCTCTTGCAACTCCCTTAAAAAAAGTGTAATCATCAATTTTCCCATCATCGCGATATAGGGCAAACCATTCTGAGTGGTCAACATGGTACGCAAATGTACTTTTTATTTTGTCTATACCCCATGCCCTCACGCTGTTAACCCAGCTACCTGAAGGCCTGTCGACTATATAATATTTTCCGGGAGGCAATGGACCCCGGTTGATAATTGTCCCGCATCCACCTTTGTTACGGTAAAGATCTTTGCCTGAGAACGCCATAAATGTTCCTAATCCTGGGAAGCTCAGAGGTGAATAATCAGCATTGTTCAGAATCATCTTTCCGTGTAATGCCATATATATGCGCCTTGTAATATATTACACACTCAACCTAAACCATGTTATGAACAGGATTATTTTTTATATTTCTCGATTTTCTTTGATATTCCAGCCAGCAGACACCTCAGGGCCTTTTCCTCCGTTGGCTGTTTGTTCATAGTATTGCTGTCTTACTTTTGCTGCCTGGAAGCTATAGTGTGTGTTCAACCTCTCGTTGCTATCTATACCACGGAAATGGACAGCAGTAATAAGCACTTCCTCAAGGGTGATACGGCAATATTCTATCTGCTGCTCTCCAGCTTTACAGACGGAAACTTCAACTTTATCCAGGTGCTTTCCGTTTGCGCAGGCACGAAGTAACGCTGAAGTAGATTTATCGATCATCGCCTCAATGCTTAGGTCACTGAATGTGACCTTACCGGCACCACCACCACTACCTACTGACATATTACCGGGGTGTAAGGCTCCCCAGCTAAACGATGTAATATCAGTCCAGCCTTTGTGGTTTATATCCTGAGATTCTCCTGTAATGCCGCTGGCGCGCAAAAACATATCAACAGCCATGTTGCTTTATTCCTCTACAAAATGATTTCCATTGAAATAAATATATTGATAAATTAATCTTAAAACACTTCATAACTTAACAAAATATATAAGAAAAATGGTTCATAGTAATGCATTTATAATGAACGCTATTTTTTCGCAAGGGAAATAAGATGGTGTTTAACATATGCCGATAAATAAAACCCGCATTCTGCGGGCTTTTTTATGCATTCTGACTGTTAAGGAGATCCAGCGCAAACTGTTTTTCATCAGGTTTCAGCCGGTCAATCAGAAACTTAACCAGCTTGTTGCCGGTCAGCCCGCTGGGGCTGAGTGTATGAGAAAATGAGGCGTTAAAAACAAATGTGTGGCCGCACTCAACTTCAGTGCAGGCGCAGTATAAATCCGCCAGTTTTTTATCTTTCCAGTCAGATTTACGAATAATGGCCGGTTCGCCGCATTCAGGACATTTTATTTTAAAAACTCGCATATTCACCACTCCGCACGCCATTGCTAACAATGAGGATGATTTTAGCGTAACTGCGTTCATTTTTCGCCCTTTTCGATGGTAATTACTGGATTTTCAACGTCGAAATAAAGGTGAAGGCGTGGCGGGATTTCCGGATCGTTGTTCACGCCGTTCATAAATTTGCGCTGGAGTGGGATAACTTCATCTTTGCGATAGGTAGTACGGGCTGTGTCGGGGTTACCCATTACCGCGCCGTTGGTCGGAATGATGCCCGCTAGGCCCGCGGGGAATCTGTGGGCCGTAAAAATATCTTGGGCAGTAATGCTTTTAATATTGGTGAACTCATCTTTTGCGCTGACTTCGCCTACTGGAATAATTTTTACCCCGTCCGGGTCCCCTTTGGGGATATTGATAAACATATTACGGAAGTTGCCCAGACCTTTTGACTGCGCGATCTTGTCTTTGATTTCGTTTTCCATTTCCAGCGTGAGGTTGGGATCGCTGGTATACAGAATAAAGCCCATATGCGCCCCGTTGTTATAGTAGCGACGGCGAAAAATGGTCGCTTCGCTGTTCAGCAATACCGAATGAATCCCGCCGATGTAATCAGGCAACCCGTAAACCTGCTGGCGCGGGTCGTACATTTTATAAAAAACGATATCTTCCGGGGCATAAACCAGGGCGGGTCCTTCCTGAAGAACGGCAAACGAGCCATCTTTCCGGCAGCGCAGGTAAAGCGACGGTAGCGGCAGCAGATCGATCACCTCGCCGAAGACGTTACGAATTTTCAGGATGGCGACGTCACCAAACAGCAGGTAGTCAAACACCATCTGTTCGACCTGGTTAGGGGTCAGGCCGCCGCTGATGTAGCCACCTGCGACCATGTTTCGCCGCGCGTACAGCACGCCGCCGTGCTGGCCGTTCAGGTTTGGCAACTGCGCAAGCGCCAGCCGGTCAATCGGCAGTCGCCAGTGATCCGCTTCGTTGTCATACCAAATATTGTGATAATCGGTGCCGGTCGTAAGGATGGGTTCTGGTTCGCCAAAAGTGATCACGCTGCCGCGCCCTGGCGTGAACGTTTCAACGTTGCTGCCGGTCATTGCTCTGTTTTTTTTCGCTTTATGCTGTTTCTTTGTCGTCATGCTGCATTCCCAAAAGCCCAGGTCGATGGGCGGTCAAATTCGTGATCGATAGGTTCGTTTATTACGGCGTGCGAGATAGCGAAGAAAACATCCGCGTGGCCGGTCGCGTCGGAACGTTCAGCAACGAACGTTAATGCGTTGCCGCTGTTAGTTGTTGTGCGCCGGATAGCCATAAAAGACGCGGGAATTTCGACGCGCTCTTTGTTGGTTTCGTCTATGGCGTCTTTGGCCCATTCAATGCGCTTACGTTCCACAACGTCGATCATCTTCATAACCAGGCGGTTTTTACTTTCGACGCTGTAAAGAATGGCGTTCGCTTCGCGTGGGGCAAACTTGCTGACCAGGTCATACACCCCTTTCCCGATGCCGGTTGTGTCGATACCGATATAGGTAATGTTGAAACGGCGCATAAGCTGCCGGATCTGGTCTGCCTGCCAGCTAAAGTTAAAGCCTTGCCACTGCCAGCAGGCCAGCACGCGGAAGCGTTCCCCATCGTGGATAGGAGGAGCGATTATCACAAAGGTGGAGTTGTCGCCGGAGCGCGACGGGTCGAAGCCTGCCCAGACTTCACGATTGCCGAAGGGGCGAGCGGCGGTCGGGTCATAATCGCCCCAGGTGGCGCGATCCACTTCACAGGCGACGAGCGCCGAGAATTTGAAGACTGCGTCTTTGCTGTCAACGAACTGGCACATATAAAGCATGGCGAACGCGGTCGGGTTGTACTTATTGCGCAGGCGTTCAATATCGACGAGCGCACCCAAACCGCCTTTGATCGCGTCTTCCATCGTGATGATGTAACGCCATATGCCATCCGGGCAGATAACCCCCTGGCGCATTGCGGCTTCTTTCGGAAACTCGACACCTTTACGCTTCGGATCGTCGCCACGCCATTCATCACCGGTCCATACGGGGTAGGCTTGGTGCGTTTTGGCACTGGGGGTTGAAAAGTAGGTCGTCCTGAATTTGTTGTGTGTCGCCATTGCGCTGGCGACTTCATGCAGGCGCGTGAATTTGGGTATCCAGAAAACTTCATCGCCGTACAGATGGCCGTTGAAGCCCTGGGCGGTACTGGCATTCGTGGACAAAAAGCGCAGGATTGCCCCATTGCTCAGACGAATATTTTTGCCGGTCAGCGTGATGCCGAAATGGTTCTGCGCAATCTGGACAATGTATTCGCGGAAGATTTCAGACTGTGCGCGGGATGCGGAGAAAAAGACCTGGTTGTCACCGCTGATCACAGCGTCTTCAAAAGCTTCCCATGCAAAATAGTAGGTCATGCCGACCTGACGGCTTTTCAGGATAAAGCGCCAGTCTTCGCCTTTATGCTCGCGGCAATGTAGCTGGTATTCGAAAAGATGTTCCCGCGCCCAAGTATCGAGCATTTCAGGCGTCAGCCCGGAAATGTCGTTTTTCTTATACCTGCGTTTTCCTTCGCATGGTTCGCCGCCACTGCCACCGCCCAGGCTGAAATTATCGCCGTCATAAGCAACTTTTTTGGCCTGAATTTCGGCCAGCTTTTCGGCGTGCTTGTTGCGCTGCGCCATCAGTTTGACGTGATGTGCTATCAGATCGCGGAGTTCTTCCAGTTCCAGCGCCGTTTTTTTCTCACGGCGTGACAGCTGATCGATACGGCGTGCGATAACATTTTCTACGGATTCGACCGGCAGCAGTGATGCCCACTCGCCGGTGTCAGCCCAGTGGTAAATGGTGCGCGGTGGAATATTTAATTCCTGCGCAATATCTTTCGGCGTCCAGCTTTTAATATAAAGCGTGCGGGCCGCTTCTTTTAATTCATCAGAATATTTAGCCATGAGGCTATTATGACGGGATGATCTGAAAGAAATGATAATTAAATTTCTTTTGCGGGTGGCTAATCTGTTATAACCGAATGCATAAGAAATAAAGCGGTCGCGCTATTTTGTTTAATTGGCAATACTGACCATCACAAACGGAATATATTTTTAATTTCATCAACGAAGGTCATTATGCCGCAATCTCATTACCGCACCGATTGGTTATGTATTGCCACATCTGGACAGGCTGTTGACGGGCGTATTATTGAACCGCAGTGGCTGATTGATGCGGCAGAAACTTACAGCCGTAAAACTTACACCGCCATGATTTGGCCGCATCATCCACAGTACGATATTAGCGAACGTGAGTTTACCTGTAATCTGGGAGAGGTTGACGCGCTAAAAGTGGAAACGGATGGAGATGTCACGAAGTTATATGCTCAGCTAATTCCGAACCAGTTTTTAATTGATGCAAACCGAATGGGGCAGAAACTTTTTACGTCTGCTGAATTTGTCACTGATTTTGCGGGTAGCGGTCGGGAATATCTTTTCGGTCTGGCCGTTACCGATATTCCGGCCAGTCTTGGAACAGAAAAGCTTAAATTTATTTTGGCTGGCGAAGAAAAAGATGCAGAGCGTGGAAGTCTGGAAACGTTCAGTCTGGGGAAATTAAAGGTCAATAAGGAAGATAAAAAAGAGTCCTCCTTCTGGTCGCGCTTATTTTCAGCCAGGAAAGATTTTACACAAACCCCGCAACCTAACACTGATAAGCCCGTCGAGGGAGAGGAAGAAAAGATGGATGAATTAAAAGCGCTGCTGCAACAGCTGCTGGAGCTGGTTAAAAACGGCAAATCCGCCGCCGAAGGTGAAGCGCCAGAAGTGGACTCGCCGGAACAGGCCGCGGAGGAAGTAGCGGAGATTGCGGAAGAAATTGCTGATGCTGCTGAGCAGGTTGCAGAGCTGGCGCAGGATGTAGCAGAGAACCCGGATGATGAAGTCAAAGCGGAAGAATTCAGCGCGGCAAAAGCCAGCCTGGTAAAAGCGATGAAGGCGTTCAATGTTGCCCCGTCAAAGCGCCAGCGCCGCCGCCGTGAGTTTTCAGCCCGCCGCCCGTCTGAAAGCAATCAAATGTCAGAGCTGACTGCGCAACTGACTACTGTACTGACGAAGCTGTCCGCGACGGAAAGTAACACCACACGCCGCCCTGCAAACGCGCCAGCAGGCAGTAAAGCGCCGCGTGAACTGGTTTAACGCGCTCTTTTAAAGGAATCGAACATGCTTAATACGCAACAGTTATCACCGCAGGCAGAAGGGCTGCTGCATAAGTTTACCGCCGCACTGGCGAAATCTTATGGTGTGCGTGATACCTCTAAATTTTTCGCCATCACACCGCCGAAGGAAACCCTGCTGCGTCAGGCGCTTCTGGAGTCCTCCGAATTTTTACGTCTGGTTAACGTTAAAGACGTTCAGCAGACCATCGGCCAGGTTATCAGCACCGGCAAGCCGGGGATTTACACCGGGCGTAAAAAAGGCGGTCGCTTTACCCGTCCGCTGGGGGTTGATGGCAATACCTATGCCCTGGCCGAAACGGACTCAGGCTCGTTTCTGGACTACAACACGCTGACAAACTGGGCGAACTCCGGCTCTGAGGATGAATTCTTTCAGCTGATTCAGGCATTCAGTAATGAACAGTTTGCGCTGGATATGCTGCGTGTCGCGTTCAACGGTATCAGCGTAGCGGAAAATACAGACCCGGAAGCTAACCCGAACGGCGAAGACGTTAACACCGGCTGGCACCAGATCGTTAAAACCCGAAGCCCTGAGCAGATCATTACTGACGAGGTGACATTAGGTGGTGCAAATGCAGATTTCGTTTCGCTGGATGCTGCCGTTACCGACCTGCTGCATACCTGCATTCTTGAGCAATACCGCAACGATCCAAATATGTGCATCCTGGTATCTGGCGACCTTATCGGAAAAGACGCCACAACCATGATGAACATGGTGGACCGCCCGACTGAAAAAGTCGCTGCGCAACTGATTAACCGCCAGATCGCGGGTAAACAGGTTTATACCCCGCCGTTTATGCCGGAAGGTCGCCTCATCATTACCACGTTGAGCAATCTTCACATTTACACCCAGGCAGGAACCCGCAAGCGTAAAGCCGACTGGAGCGACGACCGTAAGCAGTTTGAAAACAGCTATTTACGCATGGAAGGCTACGCCGTCGAGCATGACGAGCTTTATGCAGCGTTCGACAAAATCACTCTTGCCGGTGACACGCCACCGGATGGGGGCGAATAAATCATGGCTATGTCTCCGTGTCAGCGCCACCGCACACGTATGAAAGCCGTTAAGGCACTGGATAACCGCGAAGCCCTGGCTACGTCGCCGGTCAGCTTCCACCTTCAAAAGCTGGAGCTGGAAAAAGATGTCGAACGTCTCCGCAGCCTGCCGCGCACCGAAGACCGCATCGAATTCAAGCGTGATGTGTTGTTGCCGCGCTGGATGCCGACCGCTGAGTCCTATCTTACCGGTGATGCCCGCTTCGCAAATCCGGTCCTGGTTTACTGCGTGATCTGGTTGTTCGACACGGGGGAAATGGGTAAGGCGCTGGACTGGGCGGACGTGGCTATCACAGAGACCCAGTCTATGCCGGAAAACTTCAAAAGCACCATGCCCGCATTCGTGGCTGACACGGTGCTGGAGTGGGCAATGAGCCAGGCGGAAGCCGGTCACAGCATTGAACCCTATTTCAGCCGGACGTTTGAAAACATCCGCGAAAAATGGCGTTTGCACGAAGACATTAACGCGAAGTGGTTTAAGTTCGCGGGGCTTTATCTGCTGCGCGACGAGAAGGGGCAGCCGCGCGCCACTGCCGTGGATGATGTGGCAACGCTGGAACAGGCCGACGCGCTGTTAGCCCAGGCGCATGTGTTCAACAAAAATGCCGGTGTTAAAACCATGCGCGACAAGATTCGTGCCCGGATTAACAGCCTGACCCAGCAATAACGACTCCCGCAAGCCGGGACGGGCGCGGGGGAGGCATCAACCATACGGTTGTTGGCCGTGGAGCCCGTTAGCCCGTTTCTACTGCAAAACGAGGTGTAAAACGATGAGTGGTCCCAGCTTCAGCATCAGCGGCAAGCCGTTAACGGTCACGCCGACGGCCATTACTAACGGTGTGGCGTTCTGGCCTGATCTGGATCTGGCCGAATTTCAGGTAACGCGCACACTGCCCGCTGATTTACCGCCCGATACCGCAGGTGTTGCCCTGCTGGCCTCCATTGCAGAGGTAAACACAACGCTGGCTGATGTGGTGGCGTACTGGAACGGGAAAGGCTGCGAGCGTGCAACGGACGTACCGGGCGCGAAGCTGGGAGGCGAAAACCAGTTAACTGCCCAGTACAAAAAAGCGGTCTATGCCCGCGCCAAAGCCGACCTTTTGGGTGAATTCGCTACCATCGGACGGCGTGAGTCGCATCCTGGACAGGAAAGTCAGGACACCCGCGCCAGCCTGCTGGCCGAGGCGGCCAACGTGATGCGCAATATGCTGCAACAGCCACGCGTGGGGGTGCATCTGATATGAGTCAGCTGGAAAGCCTGACGGCATTCATTACGGCGAATCTGCCACGTGATGCGATGCAGATGTTTTCGAGTTCGATGGACGATTGCGAACTGCTGCGCAGCGCCAGAGCGCTGGGAAACAACCAGCGCCGGATCGGTGTGCTGAAGTACAGCGCCCATTTATCGTGGGATAACTTCCCGTTTCGCAAGTATTCGCCGGGGTTGATCTATGCGCTGGTACTGGCTTGGGTGGATGAACATGCAAACGAGCTGCGCGACGAACTGAAGTTACCCGATCCCACCGTGGACCCGGAGTTTGACGACGAAGGCTCCTGCATTCTGGAAGTGGTTGTTCCACTGGCCGACCCGTTAATCATCAAACCCAACGATGGCGGGTCCATTCCGTTTCGCGGGCAGACGTGGGAAATAGTCAACCCGGAAATATGGACGGCTGAGGAAGCGGAATTTATTGCCCGGCATGGTGATGCGTCGTGATCCGGGGGGAGCTGAACCAGAAGCAGCTGAAGCAGATGCGCGAGGCGCTCGCGCGGGCTGATTTACCGCCTAAAAAGCGCCAGCGCCTGTTGTGGCGTATTGCAAAGCTGGGGATCGTCGTGGCGGCAAAGCGCCATCAACGCCAGCAGGCAGCACCGGACGGCACCCCCTGGGCACCGCGCAAGCGTGGCAAGGGCAAAATGCTGAAAGGCTTGCCTAAATTGCTGGCGGTGCGGGAAATGCCGGAAATCCAGGGCGTAAGACTTTATCTCAAAGGCGGAAATTACCGTAACGGTACGAAACCTGTCGCTGCAGGTCTGGTTGGCGCTGTTCAGCAGGATGGCGCACGCATACAGATGAAAGCGAGCAATGCACCGCGCAAGCCGCAGGCGAACAGGGCTGCTTTGCCGCGGCAGGCAAAAAAGCTGCGTGCGCTGGGATACAAAATCCGCCAGGGCAAACGGTGGGTAAAACCGTCCAGCAAAAAAATTATGGAAACCATGAGCATGGCTCAGGCGGGCGTGGTGATCCGAAAACTGAAAGGCACACCGTCAAAGCGCACATGGACCATTGATATTCCGGGGCGTGTTTTTCTGGGTGTGAGTAACGAGGAATTTAACCAAATTATTGCGCGGCAAATGCAGGCTATCGGCTTCGGCTGGGACGTCAACGCGCAGCGTATCAGGGGGTAAGCATGACCTGGCCGAACGTAAACGTCAGTCAGAAAAACCGCTATAACGGCACAACAAACGAGGTTGAGCGCGTCGTTCTGTTTGTGGGGTATGGCAACACCAACACCGGGAAAACCCAGGCGCTTAATACTGGCAGCGATCTGGATCAGGCGCTGGGTGAAGACGACAGCCTGTTAAAGCGCATTGTGTCAGCTGCGGCAAATAACGCAGGGCAAAACTGGTTTGCGTACGTTCACGTGATGGCGGAGCCGGATACCGAAGCCGACGACTATACGCCGGATGCGGACTGGATGAGCGCAGTTAAGTTGTCGCAAAGCGTGGCATCGGTTGAAGGCGTTGTTCTGGCATTCGATACAGAGGGACCGTCAACCATCAATCGCGCCACTGAAATGCGAAACACATTGCAGGCGAATTTTGGCCGCTTTGTGTGGTTTGCGCTGGCGGTTGGCGGACCAGCTGACGGCGAAGCATGGGCTGATTATGTGACCCGTGTAACCGGGATTCAGGGCGGGATTGCGTCGCCGGGCGTTCAGCTGGTTCCGCGCCTCTGGGGGAACGAACCCGGCGTCCTGGCTGGCCGCTTATGTAACCGGTCCGTGACCATTGCCGACAGCCCGGCCCGCGTTGCAACCGGTGCCGTTACTGCGCTGGGCAGTGACACCCTGCCAACAGACGGCACAGAGAAGGCGATTGATCTGGCGGTTCTTCAGACCTTGGAGGCGAGCCGCTTTAGCGTGCCGATGTGGTATCACGATTTTGACGGGATTTACTGGTCGGACGGCAGGACGCTGGATGCGGAAGGCGGTGATTATCAGACAATCGAAAACGTTCGCATTGTCGATAAGGCGTCGCGTCGGGTGCGCCTGCGTGCCATTCCCAAAATCGCCGATCGCTCGCTGAACAGCACGCCGGGCAGCATCGCCGCCCATGTTACGTATTTCGGTAAACCACTGCGTGAAATGGCGATTTCGAGCCAGATTAACGGGGTGGAGTTTCCCGGCGAGGTCAAGCCGCCGCGGGACGGTGACATTACGATCACCTGGACAAGTAACGTTGCGGTGCAGATTTACATTGTGGTTCGACCGTATGAAAGCGCGAAGGAAATCGGCGTCAGCATTGAACTGGATACTTCTCTGGAGAGCTAAATATGACAGAACGGATTAGCGGCGGATCGTTCGATGTGAACTATGACAGCGTGATGATTCATGTTGAAAACGCAACCGTCACCATCACGGATAACAGCGCTGTCGCGCAAACCCGCGGTGTACCTAACGGGTACACGAAGGGATCGGTCTCCGCAGATGTGGAAATCGAGGTGGATGCCCAGAATTTCAAAAAATTTACTGCTGTTGCCCGCGCGGCCGGGTCGTGGCGTGCCATACCGGCGAAGGACTTTTTGTTCTATGCCAATGCCGGTGACGATGAGGAAAAGATCGAGGTGTTTGGCTGCGTCCCGACACTGTCCGACCTGGTGAACATCAACCCCAGCGAAGCGAGCAAAACCACGAAAAAAATTAAATTCATGGTAACCAGCCCCGATTTTGTCGCTATTGATGGCGTGCCGTATCTGTCCGCACGCGACACGCGAGACATTAAAGGATAAGCCATGCCGAACGGAGAAACCTCATTGCTGGCAAAACTGCTGCTGATTGGCGCTGTAATTGGCTTGGGTCAACTGATGGTCAGTAATGAGCGCATTACCGCGCGCCTGTTGGTCGGCCGCGTGATTTTGGGATCGGCGGTTGCCCCGCTGGCCGCTATTCCGCTTCTGAAATTCCCGGATATGCCTGAGCTGGTTGTTATCGGGCTGGCGTGCGGGCTGGGTATCCTGGGTAGTGCGTTTATCGAGGAAGGGCTGCGGCGCGTCGTGGATATTTATCTTCAAAAAAAGGGAAAGCAAACGCCATGAAACTGAGTGAGAAACAACAGCTTTTCACCGTGCTGATCGCGGACCTGATTCACTGGGCGCAGGACAAAGGCTATCGCCTGACGTTTGGCGAAGCGTACCGCACGCCGCAGCAGGCCGCGCTGAATGCGAAAAACGGCACCGGCATCAGCAACAGCCTGCATACGCAGCGCCTTGCCATCGATTTCAACCTGTTTATTAACGGCGAATACCAGACCGACAGCGAAGCTTACCGCCCGCTGGGCGAATACTGGGAATCCATCGGCGGCAGCTGGGGCGGGCGGTTTAAAAGCAACCCGGACGGCAACCACTTCAGCCTTGAGCATGACGGGGTGCGCTGATGCGTAACTTGCTGGGCCTTGTGCTGATGTTATCTGCTGCGATGTCAGCAGGCTGGCAGGCGCACGACTGGCATAACGCAAAGCTGGAGCTGGTCGCCAGTAAAGCAGCAGACGAAACGCGCCAGATTGTCGTGGAGGTAACGCGGCAGTCCGGCGCAGCGCTGGAAGAAAAACTCGCGGAGTTAAAAGCCAATGAGATCCATACCGAACGGGTTATCCACACCGAAACTATTAAACCGGTTTTTAACAATGTGTGTGCTTCTGATGATTACGTCCGGCTGTTCAACGAAGTGGCGACCAGTACCGAGCGAACCTTATCAGGAAAATCAGCTAACACTTTGCCCGGTAAACCTGCCGAGACTGGCGGGGCCAACCGGTAACGACTTTGACGCGGCACTAAACGCCTATCGGCAAATGTATGCCGACTGCGCCGCCAGACATAACGCACTGGTGGGCATCATTCGACAACGTAAGGAACTAATCAGATGAGTAAAAACAACAAAATTGCCATGACTGTCGCAGGTGTGGATCTGACGTTTGAACCGAATAAAACCGCGTTCAATAACCTGATTAACGAAATGACCCTGACCAACAAAGTGGCACCGATGGCGACCTATCTGGGGCGAATCGTTGCCGCTGAATCAAAAGAGGCATTAAACCAGCTGCTTGATCAGTATCCCGGCTGTGAAATGCAGATTGTTGAAAAAGTTAATGAAATTTACTCGCCGAAGCTTGAGATCGAAGTAAAAAACTGACGGCGCGGGTGGCGGCCATTCGCAGGAATGCACTGGAGCAATATCTTGCATTGCGCCGCTACTATCTCCCGCACGAAGCCGACGACGAAGAAAGCCTCGCCCGCGCCTTGTGGCTGGATGAGTATTTCGCCCAGACCAAAGCTAATAAAACGGCGGAAGGGATAGCAATAGCCTTAGCTGGAAAATGATATGAGCCACCTGGATTTTACATTAAGCCTGATCGACAAGCTAACGCGGCCCCTTAAAACGGCCCAGTCGTCGCTGTCAGGCTTTGCCGAAAAATCGCAGGCCTCCTTTGCCAGGATTGGCATCGGGGCGGCGGCGATCTGGGGGGTGGTGCAGTCAGTCCAGGGAGTGGTGGGCCCGGCCTATGAAATGAGCGCGGCCCTGGCTGAAGTAGGCTCAAAAGGTGTGGCCGGGAGTGCGCTGGATAAGTTGTCCAGCGCTGCGCTGCGGTTCAGCATCCGTTACGGGAAAGGCGCTGTCGATGTGGTTAAGTCCAGCTACGCGATGAAGGGCGCAATGGCTGGGCTGGCTGATATGGATTTACCCCGCGTCACTATCGCAGCCAACACCCTGGCGGCTGGCGTGAAAGCCAGCGGCGAAGAAGCAGGCGAGTATATTGGCGCGATGGCATCACGGTTTAACGCTGAACTGTCCAGCCTGGGGCATGTGCGTTTTGCTGAGGAGCTGGCCGGGAAAACGGCGTACATGGTGCAAAACTTCGGCGTGAAAATGCAGACCATGCAGGAACTGATCGAGGGCACCAAAAACGCCGGCGCTGACTTCGGCGTCAGCATGGATGAGCAGTTTGCCGTGTTGGGTACGCTGTCGCGCACGCTGGGCAGTGAAGCCAGTGGCGTTTATGAGCAGTTTTTGCGAAGTGCGCCTGCGGCCGCCGAAAAGCTGGGGATGAGTTTTGTAGATGCCACCGGCAAATTGTTGCCAATGGGTGACATTCTGCAAAAGCTACAAGACAAATACGGCGCGAGCATTGAAGGGAACGTCAAAGCCCAGCAGGCGCTGGACGCCGCTTTCGGCGGTGGCGCTGACGTCCTTAAGAAGCTGTACGGCCAACAAAATATTTTAAATCGCAGCATCACAGAGCTGGGGCGCAATGATGGCATGAAGCGAGCCCAGGAAATGGCTGAAAAGATGGCGCTGCCGTGGGAACGCATTAAGGCGGCATTTTTTGCAATGCGGGTCGCTATCGGCAACACGCTGCTTCCCATCCTGTCGCCGCTGATGAACCGCGTTGCGGATGTGGGGGCCAAATTTACCCGCTGGCTGGAGATGTTCCCGAATATTGCCCGCTGGCTGGGTTATGTTTCCCTGGGCGTGCTGTCGCTGGGCCTGGCGGGCGCAGCGACCAATATCATTATGGGACTCTTTGGTTTCACGATGGTGGGTCTGGCCGGGATCACAAAAGTACTGAGCGGTGCGTGGAAGGCGCTTGCCTGGACATTCAATATGTTGCGTCCATCCCTTCTGACAACGCGCCTGGGGCTGGCCGGTCTCTGGATACAGTCAAAACTGATGGCGTTCTGGACAGGTGTTTGCCGCGTTGCGCTGGTTACATGGAATGCAGTGTTAAAGGCCGGTGCCATTGCCATGCGCGTTTATGGTGTGGCGACCATGTTTGCCGGTGTGGCAATGCAGCTGCTGACCAGCCCCATCACGTTAATCATTGCCGGTCTGGCGCTGCTGGCGCTGGGTGTCTGGTATGTGGTTACGCACTGGGAAGAACTGAAAGCGGCGATCATGGAGACGTCAGCGTTTGCCTGGGTAATGGATGTTGCCGGGCAAGTCGGTGAGGCGTTCAGCGACGTATGGCAGTCAATAACGGAAGGGTGGGATTCCGTAGTGAAGTCCTTCACGTCTGCATACGACTGGATCATCGAAAAGCTGAATAAAATTCCTGGGGTCAATATTGAACTGAACAGCACGCCGGTTAACGGTGTTGCGCCTCCGGATCTGCCCCAGGGCAGTAAATCATTATTGACCGGTAATAATGTCGGGTCGTCTGTGCCGCGCGATGGATTGTTGGGGCAGGCGAAAAATGACGGAAAAACGGTAGTAGATAATCGGAAAACGTGGGGAGACATCTATATCACTGCCCCTAACGGAATGACCCCGGCCAAGCTGGCCGAATGGCAGGAGATGCAGGCAGGATGAACACCGAGCCGCTTTATATCGACCTGTTGATTGCAGATGGCGATTTTACGCTGGACAGCGGCAACGAGCCGCGCCGGTGCGATAACCGGGACAGCATCGCGCAGGACATCATTCACAGCATTCTGGAAAGCGGCATCACAGCCCGCCTGATTGGGGAACGTAGCCCCACAATGCGCGGCGATGTGATTACCCAGCTGACACTGCTGGTTGAAAGCGATGAGCGCTTAATCCCAGGAACAATTTTTATCACTGAGGAAAGCATTTCGCGCCTGTACGTTACCGCGGAGACATACGATTTCGGCAGCATTACTACCGAGGTGAATTATGACTGAAAAACCCAGCGTCGATTTTGAAACGGTGTTACGGGCCAGCGGGATGCCAACAACAGAGGCGGAAGTGATCGCGGCGTTCAAAACCACCGTACAGGCTGAGGGCTTTGTTACCAATACCTCCAGGATGTCGCCATTCTGGCGACTCATTTCAAAGATAGTCGCAACGCCGGTCATGTGGCTGAAGGATGCGTTAGTCAACGATGTTCTGCGCAATATGTTTGTTGCGACCGCCACCGGACCCATGCTGCGGTTGCTTGCCTGGGCGGTAAATATTGAGGCCAAACCGGCAAGCGCTGCGGCGGGTGTGCTGCGGTTTTACAAAACGAATCCCGCTGATGAAGTGATCGTCAGTGCCGGAACGCTGGTTCAGACGGAGCGGATTAACGGCGTAATTTATGGGCTGAGCGTAACGGAAGACACCACCCTGGCCGCGGGTGCTGAAAGTGGGCTGGTTCCGGTTACCGCCACAGGCACCGGCAGCGGCTATAACCTCGCGCCGGGGTATTATAGGATACTGCCCGTTGCGGTTGCCGGGATTTCTAGCGTGGTGAATGACGAAGACTGGTTGACAACGCCGGGCGCTGATGAGGAAAGCGATGATGAACTACGCGACCGCACGCGGAACCAGTTTAACCTGGTGGGGAGCTATCACACTGACGCCATCTATCGCAGCATGATTGCCAGCGTTGTGGGGCTGAGCGTGGATCGCATTTTCTTTTTGCATGATGCCCCGCGTGGGCCGGGCACCGCCAACGCTTATCTTTTGCTGGATAGTGGCGAAGCCTCCCAGCCTTTTATCGATGCGGTGAATGACTTCATAAACAGCCAGGGACATCACGGGCACGGCGATGATCTGCAATGTTTCGCCATGCCGGAAACCAGCCATACACTGGCCGTGACCGTTTATGTTGCCAGCATGGAGAACATGACCGCTGACGAACTCAGCGAACTACAGAGCGGCGTCTCAAATCTGATCCGCTGCGCCTTTCGTGAAAATGCCCGATATGACGTAAAAAAAACCTGGCCGTATGCGCGTTTCTCATTCTCGAATCTGGGGCGTGAGATCCACCGGGAATTTCCGGTCATCGACTCCCTGAGCTTCTCACTGACTGACATTGTCAGCGAACTGTCTGTCCCGCGCCTTGCCGGTTTAACGGTGGATATCGCCAATGACTGAGTTTTCCCGACTGCTGGCTAGCCTGAAATTGCCGTCATGGATGGATAAAGGCGAGCCTGCAAAGCTCCTGCGTGCCTGCGTAACGTTCTGGACGAAGGTGTATGAGTGGCTCACATGGCCGTTACGGCAGTTTGATCCGCTGTCATGTGCTGAGCCGCTGTTAAACCTGATTGCATGGGAGCGTGACATTACCCGTTTTGATGGCGAACCGCTGAGCCTGTACCGCAAGCGCGTGGCGTATGCATTCATCAATGCGCAACAGGCCGGTGAAATTGCGGGATTTATCGCCATTTTTGAGCGCCTGGGCATTGGCTATGTCGAGTTACTGGAGCGGCAGGACGGGCTGGACTGGGACGTTATTACCGTTCGCGTTACTGACAGCCAGGTTGCAGAAAACAGCGATCTCCTGCTGGAAATCATCCGCAAATATGGCCGCACCTGCCGCCGCTATCAGTTTGAGGTAATGACGGTCAGCGGGCTGGCGCTGCGCGCGGGCTGGGACCAGGGGGAATATGTCTGCTACCCGGCACGGCTGGCGGACACGGACACGAGCGCGATTTTCGGCGCAAAAATGTAGGAGCAGGAAATGAGTCAGACAGTCATTACAACAGCTTTTGAGCGGTGGAAAGCGGCGCAGGCCGTCAGCGGCGAGGCGGTCACGCTGGACGAATTTGTTTTCGCCAACGTGCCGGACCTCGATACCGACGCACCGATTGACCGTAACGAAGTCCTGCCGGATGCTGTGCAGATTGTGCATCGCCAGGCGGTCAGCCGTACGGGCGTGGTGAATGAAAATGCCGTGGTTTATTCGGTGGTGCTGGGTGCCGAAACTGGCGATTTCGCCTTCAATTGGATAGGTCTGGTTAACAGGAACAGCGGCACGCTGGCGATGATTGTTCACGCCCCGCTGCAGCAGAAAATCAAAACCACGGCGGGCCAGCAGGGCAACGTGCTGACGCGCTCGTTTCTGATGGAGTTCAACGGCGCGCAGACCGAAACGGCCATCGATACGCCTGCGGAGACGTGGCAGATTGATTTTACTGCCCGCATGGCGGGCATGGATGAGCGCCAGCGCCTGGAAAACATCGATATTTACGGCGCCGGGGCATTTTTTGGCAATGGCTGGCTGGTCGGCAAAACCGGCTCGCAGTATTTCGTCACCAGTGGTTCCGGTTACGTGGCAGGCCTGCGCGCCGAGCTGGCGGAAAATCAGAATATTACGGTGACAACCAGGCCGGTTAAAGTCTGGCTGGACGTCAGCTGGCGCGGCACGCTGACCAGCGCCTGGGCTGTAGAGCCGAAAATTACGGTGGCTGCCAGCCTGTCAGACTATGAAATCGACGGTATACCGCACTATGTGTTTGCGCTGGCGAGCATTGACGCCGACGGGAATATCACCGATCTGCGTCCGCGGGGGACGCTGAGTGAGCAGCAGGCGCGTAATGTTTATTTACGACAGGACCGTAATCTGGGCGATCTGCCTGACGTTGAACGTGCCCGCGAAAACCTGCAGCTGGGAAAACTGGCATTACTGGATAATATCGGATTTGCTGATGTGGGCGCTGTACCGGCACGCGGCAGTCTCAACGATATGAATTTGAATGATATTACCGGGTCAAAATACGGGTTCTGGTATCAGTCAACGATTGTAAACGCCACGCCAGAATTAAATTATCCTGTAGCCTCAGCTGGCGCCCTGTTAGTTTTTCAAAATGGTGCGAACGGGCCGGACGGCTGTACGCAGGAATTCAGACCGTATATGAGCAATGTCGTTTACCGCCGATATTATAACAAAACCGCCAGTACGGATTTCGCATGGTCGTCGTGGGGGTATGATATCAGTAACGTGGGTGGGACAATAAACGGGGCCGTTGGTATTATTAAAAATGGAGCGCCTTTACTTATCAGGAGTGAGACGCAAAATCAGGCGGTGTATATTTTGGGGCAAGATTACGATAAAAGTAATTTGTATTATATAGGCCGCGGCGGAGCAACATTTGACGTTAGTTTTGTAAGCTATAAGGGTGGAAATCATATATTATTAGCTGCTGACGGTGCTGTTAAAATATATCCGTCTAATGGGCGTGATGTTTTGTCGTCAACGCGTTTTGTCCCGACAGATTATTCTAATTTCGACTCGTTGTATCAGTCAAAAAAAACAGCCGTTACAGCCGTCAGGCTGGGCGCTGCAAAAGACGTATCTAATGGCAATGGCAACCTGACCGATCAGAGCGGCTATGTTCTGACGATGGGCGGCGATTTTGGAGCCAATGATGGCAGTTATCGAATGCGCCCGTTGCAGTATTTAATTAATGGCACATGGCATAATGCGGTATCAGCATAAGGGTATAGAATGAATTTTTTTAAAAACTTTTCGCTTTATATTCCCGGTGATAAATCAGAATTAACGGAAATTGGGATTCGGTTTTATCGGGATGAAAACGGTAATGACTGGTATGATATTCAGTCGCAATTTTCTGTTGATACGTTAAAAATCGCCTGTGATGCCAGTGGATTAATTATTTCAGCATCATTTGATGCGTCGGCGCTGGCGCCTGTTGGACTATCAGTTGCTGAAATCAAAAAAGATGCCATTCCTGATGATTTTTTTAACAGCGGACGCTGGGTATTCGACGGCAAAAAAATAACTGCGTATGAATATACAACCGAGGAATTAAAGCAGCAGGCAGAGAGTAAAAAACGTCAGTTGCTGGATGACGCCACTGAGACTATCGCACCGCTTCAGGATGCCGCGGATCTTGATATGGCGACTGATGAGGAAATCGCACTGCTGACCGCTTGGAAAAAATATCGCGTACTGCTGAACCGCGTTGATACCAGCGTCGCGCCCGATATCGCCTGGCCGGAGGTGCCTCAGTAATGTGGCAGGACTCAGTGATTAAAATTGCCGATGATATGGCGGATGTGGAGTGTTCAGTTATTCCGGCACATCCGTGGATTTATGGACTTGGACAGTCTATGGAGTCTGGCGGCTACCTGAGCCCGGCCAATGCGCTGGCTTGGCTGGCTAAAAAGCTGTCCGCCAGCGGCGGGCAGGGCGATGTGATCGTAATGATGATTGCTGAAACTACCCATAGTGTCTTTATGCAGGCGTTAAACGGTTTGGCCGCGGTTTTCCCTGTGCCGGTATTTACCCAGGTCAGCCGTATGGCGGCCGCGGCGGCAGAACTCAGCACAGTCAAAATGCAGTTGCCAGCGAAAGTTACCACACTACCGGCCGCCGCGCCCTTATCTGTTGCAACCAACCGATTAGCCATTAATGCGCAGCGTGTTGCCGCTGCCCAGCTGGCTGCTGCGGCGAGCATGTCTGTTGCTGGGCTGCAAACACAGATTGCTGGATTTATTCAGTTGCGGGCGAATTTGCTGGCCTCGCTAAACCAGTCGCTTGATGAATTGAAAACCGCCAGCGCGAACGCCTGGACGTTCAGGTTTACGGGAAGCTATCGGATTGCTGCTGCTGAGATGATTAACGACATCCCCCGGCTTACGGCGGTGCATACTGCTGCGGTGATGTTCGTTGGAGATTGCCTTGCTGATTTAGGAAAAATGATCCATGAGCCAGACAGCATTGCTCGCACTTGATGGCGAAGGAATCGCCATGCAAAACATGATGGTCTCGCCATCCATGCAGTTTCAGGAAAAGGACCAGTCAGGGCAGACATCAAGCACTGACAATTCAGAGCAGGGGATTAAGGCAAAAGAGTTGCGGGTTTCCGGCCTTATCACCTTTGAAGATGAAACCATTCTGCAACGCCTTTTTCAGCTTGCATCAGCTACAGCCGCCAGTGGCGCGTTAAAAACCTATCGCGTTGCCAATGCAACGGCGGCGGCGATCAATTTCCGCGAAGCCACATTTACAGGGCAAATTGATGCCGTTCCACAGGAAGACCGTCTCGCGTGGCAGGTAAGTTTTACCCTGCGTGAAAAAAACAGCGTGCCGGAAAAACGGCAGGCACGGAAAAGTAATGCCACAACCAGCACAAAACAGACGGCAGCGGCAGGTGCTGCCGTCGCTGATGAACCACCAGAAAAAATGAGCTGGTTTGAACAAAAAGTTTTGAAACCCATCAATGACGCGCTGGGGTGAATGAGCAATGAAGCCGATCAAGCGACTTTTTTTGTCCGGCGACCAGTCACATCTGGTTGACTGCAATATCATGCTGGAGCTGAACGCCTGCGGCCGGGGATTCATTACCGCCAGCACTGAAACGGATTACACCGGTAAAATGGTGCGTTTGGACGTCGGTTATGATGGTCTGGTTTTGCGCTGGTTTACCGGGTACGTTGAGCGATCGCAGCCTGCCGACAACGGTACATGCCGTTTATTCGTGCGCGAGCTGGTCGGCGTGTTTGATAAATTATGGCCGTGTAGTTTTCAGCACCCTACGCTGCGCCAGATTACTGACTGGATCACCGAGCAAAGCGGGCTGACCGTTTCGCCTCCTGCTGGCGCGGCGTATGCCGATACACCTGTCCCGCACTTTACCCATAGTGGCACCGGCTATCAGCTTTTAGCCAGTCTGGGCCGCGTATTTTCGATCGCAGATTACGTCTGGTATCAATTGCCGGATGGTGCGGTTTTCGTGGGTGCCGCAGAGCATAGTCTTTTCGCCGGGAAACCGGTGGAAATCCCGCACGAATTTAGCCAGGCATCTGCGGCCGGTAATTCAATGGTTGTGCCGATGATCCAAAGTCTGCGACCCGGTGTAGAGGTTAACGGCCAGCGTCTGAGCCAGGTCCAGTTAAACAACGACGATATGACGATCACATGGTTACCGCGCAATAAGGCAACCAGCAAACCATTGCAGAAATCCCCCATTCAGCGCCAGATTGAAAGCGCCTACCCGGAGCTGGCGTCGGGTCTTCATCTGCCCAAAATTGCAAGAGTTGAGGCACCCAGTGAAGACGTTTCAGGCGGAAACATCGCTGATCCGTTTCGCCCACGCTATGCGGTCGATCTGCAATTGCTGGATGAAAACGGCAACCCTGCCGTTAACACGCCGGTTTATCCCGCCGTGCCGTTGCCGGTGCCAATGGCCGGGAACGAATCCGGCATGTTTCAGTTTCCCCCGCCCGGTACACTGGTTGAGGTGGGATTCGTAGAAGGCCGCCCCGATAAGCCGTTTGTGCGCCAGATTATGCCGCAGGGGCAAAGCCTGCCAGCTGTAAAGCCAGGAGAACAGCTGCAACAGCAGCGCGATGGCGTATCGCAACGCGTGACGGTGGCTGGAGACTGGGAACGTCAGACAGACCAGTCTATCCGCGAAAATTCAATGACTCGCGAGATCACCGCCGACAATGAAACGCGAAAGCTGGTTGTGCGTGAAACCATCGTCCAGGCGACGGATAAAACCACAGTGCTGGGAACAACCACGCTACTGGCCGGTGCGGTGGTGCATATCAGCGAAGGTGATTACAGCGTAGGCACGTCCAGCAATCTGACGATTTCATGCGGTCAGAACAACGCTGTAAGCGTTGGTGGGGATGTGAAACGGGAAGTAGGCGGCAAGCTGAATGATAAAATCCAGAGTGATGCAACGGTCAGCATCGGCGGATCTCTTACTGAGAAAATCACCGGTATTCGAAAAAGCGTTGCTGCTGCGCAGGAGCTGATCGGGGCATCCGTTAAGCTGGGCAGCGAGGAAATTAACGTCCTTACGTTGCTGACTGACACACTGGACGTGGTCCACGAACTAGCGCAGATATGCGCGACGCACACGCACCCAAGCGTTAGCACCAGTGGACAGGCATCACAGTTTACTGGGACAGCCACAAAGGCGAGCAATTTAAAAGCGAAATACAGCCCTCTGATTGCCTGACGGAAAGCAGGCAAAATCACTGCGTCACCAGACGCCACAAAATGCCCCACATCAAGCGCAGAAACCCCAGGCCGATAACGTTCGGCCTTTTTTGCGTTCGTTCAATCACGCCCCGCAGACGAAGCGACAGAGCGCAGACGAAAGCGTATCCGAGACGGAAACGGCGCTACACCGCACCCGCCTGCGCTATTTGGATCTAAAAATTTTTGCAAAAGAATTTTTGCGCAAATCAGGCCGTCAGCCCGCGCCGCTGCTGGGCTTGTGTCGTCAGCAGGTGTTTGCACAATGCGCAAGCTTTTGCAGCGGATTGCAAAAAACTCCAAATCGCCATCATCCAACTTGCTGTTTAAGTTGATGTTTTTGAAAGGATCATTTCTAATTCTGTGACGATCAAAACGGCATGTTAAAGGGTGAGGATATTCTTGCGCAGAATGCTTTAAGCCTTCTGCGGTGCGGGTTTGCAGCATGTTTCCCCGGTTTTAGGTTTTGCAAATCGCTGCGCATTTGAATGATGAAAGGATCCGTATTGCGGTGCAAAACTCCCCCGCAAAATTGCGGGGGAATCCGGCGCGGCGCGATGGCCGCAGCTTTTGATGTGTGGACGATATGTGGACATCGTAAGAAGAAAATCCTTTTTCTTCATTAAGATACAGTAAAAATTAAATCACCATCCCTGTCTTCCCCCGCATGATGCGGGGGTTTTTTTTATTCTTTTTTCGATTTCCCTCATATTTCGATTTCCCTCATCGGCATTCCCTGGTAAACCATACGCCACGTCGCTTTGTTGACGATACGCTACGACCGACCTGTCCATTTTTGCCATACTGTTCTTATATTTGGCTTTTCTGTTTCATGGGGTATGCATGATAGCTTCCTACGCACGGCTGGTTAACCGTGCTGCGCTGGCGGCGACGGTGCTGGCGTCGGTGCTGCTGCTGATTAAGATTTTTGCCTGGTGGTATACCGGCTCGGTAAGCCTGCTGGCTGCGTTGGTGGATTCGCTGGTGGATATCGCCGCTTCGCTAACTAACCTGTTCGTGGTGCGCTATTCATTACAGCCTGCGGATGCCAAGCATACTTTTGGGCACGGCAAGGCGGAGTCGCTGGCGGCGCTGGCGCAAAGTATGTTTATTTCCGGCTCCGCGCTGTTTCTGTTCCTTACCGGTCTGCAACATCTGGCGCGTCCTGAAACGTTGCATGCGCCGCTGGTTGGCATGGTAGTAACGTTAGCCGCGCTGGTTTCTACACTGCTGTTGGTGGCTTTTCAGCGCTGGGTTGTGCGCAAAACGCACAGCCAGGCGATTCGCGCCGATATGCTGCACTATCAATCTGATGTGCTAATGAACGGGGCGATTTTGCTGGCGCTGGCGTTGAGCTGGTACGGCTTCTCCCGTGCTGATGCGATCTTTGCGTTAGGTATCGGCGTATGGATTCTGTTTAGCGCGCTGCGAATGGGCTACGATGCCGTACAGTCGCTGCTCGATCGTGCTCTGCCAGATGAAGAACGACAGCGTATTGTTACTATCGTTACCACCTGGCCTGGCGTACATGGCGCGCATGATTTACGTACCCGCCAGTCAGGGCCGACCCGCTTTATTCAGGTACATCTGGAAATCGATGATAACCTGCCTCTGTTTCAGGCGCATCGTATTGCCGAACAGGTTGAACAAGCGCTGTTGACGGAGTTTCCCGGTTCTGACGTGATTATTCATCAGGATCCCTGTTCAGTGGCAAGAACCGAGCCACAGGGTTTTTTATAACCAGAAATGTGAAATAATATCGATCTATCTTTAGTTCACGGCAACGGGCCCGTTTGCGTAAAGATTACCAGAAATTGTCTGACCTGAATCAATTCAGCAGCAGAGGTTTGATATACTATTTGCCATTATGAGTCGGTAAGATTGGGCACTAAGCGGGCGTCGAACTCTCCCGGCGTAACGAATTCACATCAAGTATTGAGTCCAGAGGTAGCCATGATCAAGAAAATCGGTGTACTGACAAGCGGCGGCGACGCCCCAGGGATGAACGCAGCAATTCGCGGTGTAGTGCGCTCAGCCCTGAGCGAAGGTCTGGAAGTATGTGGCATTTATGATGGCTATCTCGGCTTGTATGAAGACCGCATGATCGATCTGGACCGCTATAGCGTTTCTGACATGATTAACCGCGGCGGTACTTTCCTGGGTTCCGCGCGTTTTCCTGAGTTCCGTAACGAAGAAACGCGCAAAGTTGCTATCGAGAACATGAAAAAGCGCAATATTGATGCGCTGGTTGTTATTGGTGGTGACGGCTCTTATATGGGCGCGAAACGCCTGACCGAGATGGGCTTCCCCTGCATCGGTCTGCCGGGCACTATCGATAACGACGTTGCCGGTACCGATTACACTATTGGTTACTTTACCGCGCTGGAAACCGTGGTTGAGGCAATTGACCGCCTGCGTGACACCTCTTCTTCACATCAGCGCATCTCCATCGTGGAAGTGATGGGCCGTTACTGTGGCGATCTGACGCTGGCGGCGGCGATTGCTGGCGGTTGTGAATTCATCGTACTGCCAGAAATTCCTTATACTCGCGAAGAGCTGGTGGCAGAGATTAAGGCCGGTATCGCGAAAGGTAAAAAACACGCCATCGTTGCGATCACCGAGCATATCTGTGATATCGATGAGCTGGCTAAATATATCGAGTCAGAAACCAAACGCGAAACCCGTGCGACGGTGCTGGGCCACATCCAGCGTGGTGGTGCGCCGGTAGCCTATGACCGTATTCTGGCTTCCCGTATGGGTGCTTATGCGATTGAGCTGCTGCTACAGGGCTACGGCGGTCGCTGTGTCGGTATCCAGAATGAAAAAATGGTGCATCACGACATCATCGATGCCATTGAAAACATGAAACGTCCGTTTAAGGGCGACTGGCTGGAAACGGCGAAAAAACTTTATTAATGATGTCAGGGCGCTGCATGGTCAGCGCCTTTTTTTCCTTTGCTATATTCCATAAAGTAATAATTCCTGTTTTTTAATTCTTTAATACGCCGTGCGCTTTATGTCACGCTTTCGTTAATAAATTTTCGGGAGAGCGTGAAATGAATAAGTGGAGTGTGGGCCTGGCGGTTTTACTGGCGTCAACCAGCGTACTGGCAAAAGATATCCAGCTGCTGAACGTTTCTTACGATCCGACGCGTGAGCTGTACGAGCAATATAATAAGGCGTTTAGCGCTCACTATAAGCAGGAAACAGGCGATAACGTGGTCATTCGCCAGTCGCATGGCGGCTCCGGCAAGCAGGCGACCTCGGTCATTAACGGTATCCGCGCAGATGTGGTCACGCTGGCGCTGGCTTCTGATATTGATGCTATTGCCGCTCGCGGTCGTATTGATAAAGCCTGGGTTAAGCGCCTGCCCCACAACTCCGCACCTTACACCTCTACCATTGTTTTCCTGGTACGCAAAGGCAACCCGAAGCAGATTCACGACTGGCCCGATTTGCTGAAGCCGGGCGTTTCGGTTATTACGCCGAACCCGAAAACCTCCGGCGGCGCACGCTGGAACTATCTGGCTGCCTGGGGTTATGCGCTCGATCAAAACAACGGCGATCAGGCGAAGGCGCAGGAATTCGTCAAAGCGCTGTTTAAAAACGTTGAGGTACAGGATTCTGGCGCACGCGGCGCTACCAACACCTTCGTTGAGCGCGGCATTGGCGATGTGCTGATCGCGTGGGAAAACGAAGCTTACCTGGCGGTGAATAAGCTGGGTAAAGATCAGTTTGAGATTGTGACACCAAGCGAATCTATCCTGGCGGAGCCGACGGTTTCCGTCGTCGATCGCGTGGTAGATGAGCGTGATACGCGTAAAGTTGCGAATGATTACCTGAACTACCTTTATTCGCCGGAAGGGCAGGCGATAGCTGCGCAAAACTACTATCGTCCTCGTGATGCTGAGGTTGCGAAAAAATATGCCAGCACCTTTACGCCGCTGAAGCTGTTCACCATTGACGATAAGTTTGGTGGCTGGACCGCCGCGCAAAAAACACACTTCGCTGATGGCGGCACCTACGATAAGATTATGCAGCGTTAAGCAAGCGGCTCCGTAGGCGTTACCGTGGCGGTTCTCGCTGGCCGAGATCGCCACTGGTTAAATACGGAGAAGCCGCCATGCCTGTACCAGCCCGCGCGCTTAAATTGGTTGCGGTTGTTATTCTGTTAATTCTACTCACGCTCACTTTTGCGCTCTGGCGCTTTCACCATAACGGCAACGCGCTGTGGCAGATCATCAGCCAGCAGTGCGTTTCTGGACAGTTACAGAAGAACAATCCTTCTCCCTGTGAGCGCGTGGACGTTGCGCAGGGCTTCGTTACGCTGAAAGACCGTAATGGCCCGCTACAATATCTGCTAATGCCGATAGCGCGCATCAGCGGCATCGAAAGCCCGGCACTGCTCGATAATACGACGCCTGATTTTTTAACGCTGGCGTGGCAGCAGCGTAGCCTGTTGTCGATACGCTATGGCGCACCACTGCCTGACAGCGCGATTTCTCTGTCCGTTAATTCGGAATTTGGCCGCACGCAAAACCAGCTGCATATTCATATCTCCTGTTTACGAGCTGATATTCGTCAGCAATTAAATCAGCTGGCTCCACGGTTGAATGAACGCTGGCAGCATTATCCATTAGGCGATCGTGACTGGCTGATTCGTGCTCTGACGGCTGCGGAGCTGAAGCAGCAAAGCGGGTTTATGCATCTGGCGTATGAGGTGCCGCAGGCGCAGCGGGAAATGGGAAAATATGGTCTGGCGCTGACGACGCTGCCGGATGGCAGGCTGGCGTTAATGGCGATTAAGCGTGACTGGTTAAGGCTGAACAGGGCATCGGCGGAGGCGCTACAGGATCACCAGTGCGCGATTCTGCAACCGATAACAGAGCAACGGGCGGCGCAGGGCCGCCCGTAGATCATCAGGCTTTTGCCGCAGCAGCTGCCTTCACGATAACGGCGAAGGCGTCAGCCTTCAGTGAAGCACCGCCAACCAGCGCGCCGTCGATGTCCGGCTGGGCAAACAGCTCAGCGGCATTTTTATCGTTAACGGAACCGCCATACTGGATAATGACCTGTTCAGCCACTTTCGCATCTTTTTTAGCGATATGGTCACGGATAAACTTATGTACCGCCTGTGCCTGAGCAGGCGTTGCAGATTTGCCGGTGCCGATGGCCCAGACAGGTTCGTAAGCGATAACCACGCCGTTAAAGGCTTCTGCGCCCTGTGTTTCCAGTACGGCATCGATCTGACGTGCGCAAACTTCTTCCGTTTTACCCGCTTCGTTTTCCGCTTCGGTTTCACCGATGCAGAGAACCGGCGTCAGGCCCGCGGCTTTCAGCACGGCGAATTTTTTCGCGATAAATTCGTCGCTTTCTTTATGGTAGGTACGGCGTTCTGAGTGGCCGATAATGATGTAACGCGCGCCGATATCTTTCAGCATGTCGGCAGAAACTTCGCCGGTAAACGCGCCGGACAGGTTCACGTCAACGTTCTGAGCGCCCAGTGCGATCTGGCTATCGCCCAGCGCCTGCTGTGCCTGATCCAGATACATCACCGGCGGGGCGATGGCGACGCCACAGCCCTGAACGGCGCTTAGCTCTTTACGCAGGCCGTCGATCAGCTCGCTGACCATTTTTTTGCTGCCGTTCAGCTTCCAGTTACCCATAACTAACGGATGTCGCATCATATCCTCCACGTGTAACGCAATACCAGGAAAGTACACTGCCGTAAGACAGCGATGTCTGCCAGACAGTATAGAGATCTTGAACCTGAATGGCTTTGTTTTTCGTCATTTTTGCCGCGACGTTTAAGGTGCCGATAGCGAAAGCTTAATCGGTTCAACGGCGAAAGTTAGCCCCTTTTCACCGTTATCTGCCACCACAAAGCGTAGCGCGCCCTCTGTCTGTGCATAATAGCGGGCACCTTTGCCTTTGCTCAACAATTCATCTAACCGTTTGCTGCACTCTTCCAGCGAACGACCAGGCGAAAAGAAGCGCATCAGCACCGTCATATAGGCACGCGCTTGATTCTTCGCCGCCTGCTCTTCCGGGCCGGGAATCGGCAGCCAGGTAATCTGTAACGTTTTTATTTTCCCGGTGCCTGGCTCCAGTGCGGTAGAGGCGTAGAGCGTTTCGCTGATCTTGCTGGCGGCACGGGTTAAATTACTTTTATCAAGACGGCTGTCGATAGCGCGGTATTCGCTGAGCGGTAGTGATGGATTCGCCGCGTTGTACTTTTCCCGAAACTGAGCAATAGTCATGTCGAACGTCGGCGCGCCCGGCAGAAGATAGGGCGCGGTAGGGAGCGATTCATGACGTGCCGCAGCCTCATCGGCTCGCGCTACGGTGCCCATGAATAACGCGGTCAGTATCAGGATGGGCGTCAGCAACATGCCTGGCGCTTTCTTCATTTTTTCTGCCCTGTCCAGTAAACTCAGCCCAGATTAGAACGGTTTTTACCTGCCAAAGTCAAAAGCTGCGGCGGCCATTTTATAGTTTTCCTCGGGACGAAAATATGACGCTACAGCAATGGTGTTTTTCCTGGCGCGGTCGCCTGGGGCGACGAGACTTCTGGATTTGGCAGATAGTCTGGCTGTTAACCATGACGGCGTTATTCGTCTTTGCCGGAAATGGCCTGCTCGATACACAAACGGCAGCCTTCTGCGTCGTGTGCCTGCTGTGGCCTGCCAGTGCCGTGTTGGTCAAGCGTTTGCACGATCGTAACCATCGCGGTTACTGGGCGCTGCTGCTGATCGTTGCCTGGATACTTTTGGCAGGAAACTGGAGCGTACTGGGTTCCGGCTGGCAGTGGGCGCTGGGGCGTTTCGCCCCGTCACTGATTCTGGTCATCATGCTAATTGAACTGGGCGTGATGAAAGGATCGCCAGGCGAGAACCGTTTTGGTCAGGTGGCGCAGCACGTAGACTTCTTCCACAAACGCCGCGCCTGAGGTTGGTTACCAGTAGTGCTCACTGGTGATATGACCTGGCTTACGACGCAGATGTTTTTGCATCCCCCGCGTATCTTTCAGCAGTTGCTGGGTATCGCGCACCATCTGCGGGTTGCCGCACAGCATAATATGGCTGCTCTGTGCGTCCATCGGCAGGCCAACGGCGCGTTCCAGGCTGCCGTTTTCAATCAGCGCCGGGACGCGTCCGGTTAGCGAACCCGGCGCTTCTTCACGGCTGACCACCGTCTGAATGCGGAGCTGGCCCTGATAACGTTCCACCAGTTGCTGCATCATCGGCAGATAGCTTAAATCAGCGGCGTAGCGAGCCGCATGAACCAGCACAATATGGCGGAAACGTGTCAGGCCTTCACCCTGCTGTAAAATGGAGAGATAAGGGCCAATCGCCGTACCGGTCGCCAGCATCCACAGCGTCTCGCATTCCGGCACCTCGTTCAGTACGAAAAATCCGGCGGCCTCTTTCGTTACCATGATTTGATCGCCCGGCTGAAGCGCATGCAGTCTGGGGCTGAGCTTACCTTCCGGCACGTTGACTAGATAAAATTCTAAATCGGGATTATCAGGCGCGCTGACATAGGAGTAAGCGCGCTGGACGCGTTCACCATCAATTTCCAGCGCCAGCTTAGCGAACTGACCGGCAGTAAAAGGGGCAACGGGCGCATTCACTTTGATACTGAACAGATTTTCCGTCCAGTTTGTGACGTCAACCACTTTGCCATTAACCCATTCAGCCATTGACCTTTCTCCGTCCTGTTAGCTTTGCGCCTATCTTCGCCACTCCGCGCCTCTTTTTCCAGCCCGGGCGGGACAGGAAAGCTCTGAGCGACAAAAACAGGCGACACTTTGTGCGCCCGTATAGTTAGTTTTACAAATAAGGGCAATTTCTGCTGCCACAAGAGCAAAATATCTTTTCGCCCTCGCTGTTCCTTTCCTGACGCAACCTGATATTTTTGCCGCCATCAATCCTGTTTGACCTTCTGATTAGCTGCATATTTGCTAAACGGTGGGTTTTCATTCTGAAATTTCGTCTGAGTAGCCATGAAAAAAGTAGAAAACGGACATCTGTTACTGATGCTGATTGTGTTGGTCGCGGTAGGGCAAATGGCGCAAACCATCTATGTCCCGGCGATGTCTATTATCGCGGAATCCTTTAACGTGCGTGATGGCGTGATGCAGCGCGTTATGGCTGCTTATCTGATGACTTATGGCGGATCGCAACTGTTTTATGGGCCGCTGTCGGACAGCATCGGGCGTCGCCCGGTGATTTTAATGGGGATGTGCGTCTTTATGGTCGGCGCGCTTGGGGCGCTGTTATCCCCGTCGATTAACTGGCTGGTGGTGGCCAGTGCGGTGCAGGGGCTGGGCACCGGCGTCGGGGGCGTTATGGCGCGTACTATGCCACGCGATCTCTATTCAGGGAGCGCGCTGCGCCGGGCGAACAGCCTGCTGAATATGGGCATTCTGTTTAGCCCGCTGGTAGCGCCGATGATTGGCGCGCTGTTAACGCAGATGTTTGGCTGGCACGCCTGCTTTGTGTTCATGCTACTGCTCTGTCTGCTGGTTACCGGCGCGATGGCGTACTGGCTGCCAGAAACCCGTCCACAGCAAAGCGAAGCGCGCCCGCTGTTTTCCCGCTACCGTCCGCTGCTGCGCGATCGCATCTTTGTTCGCTATTTGCTGATACTGATCGGTGCGCTGGCGGGGATTGCGCTGTATGAGTCGAGCTGCGGCGTACTGATGGGCGGGGCGCTGGGGCTGGATGCGATGACCATCAGCATTCTGTTTATCCTGCCGATTCCGGCGGCCTTTTTTGGTGCCTGGTTTGCCGGGCGTGACGATAAAAGTTTTCATACGCTGATGTGGTATGCGGTGAACAGCTGTCTTCTGGCGTCAGTGCTGATGTGGCTGCCGGGATGGTTTGGCATTATGAACACCTGGACGCTGCTGGTGCCGGCCTCACTGTTTTTCTTTGGCGCTGGCATGATGTTTCCGCTGGCGACCTCCGGCGCGATGGAACCCTACGCCTGGCTGGCGGGCACCGCCGGGGCACTGATTGGCGGGCTACAAAACCTTGGCTCTGGTCTGGCAGCCTGGCTGTCGGCGCTGCTGCCGCAGGACAGCCAGTTTAGTCTCGGCATGCTGATGTGTGCGACCACCCTGTTGATGCTGATATGCTGGTGGCCGCTCTCTAAAAACCCGGAGCCGCAGACCGTTTAATTGCTACAGTAGCCACTGCTGCAACGCCGTATCCTTGCGATCCAGATAATGAATTGACTGGATACGGCGAATAGTGCGCGATTTGCCACGAATCAGCAGGGTTTCACTGGTCGCCATATTCCCCTGACGCGTAATGCCCTTCAGCAGGTCGCCGCTGGTAATGCCGGTGGCGGCGAAAATAACATTGTCATTGCGCGCCATCATCTCCAGCGTCAGCCGCTGATTAGCGTTGATGCCCATTTGCTGACAGCGTGCCAGTTCCTGCTCGCCGAGGCGGCGATTTTCTTCGCTTTCGCCTTTCACCTCATGACGAGGCAGCAGGCGTCCCTGCATATCGCCATCCAGCGCGCGGATGACCGCCGCAGAAACCACGCCTTCCGGCGCGCCGCCGATGCCGTAGAGCACGTCTACTTCGCTATCGGGCATACAGGTGAGGATAGAGGCGGCAACGTCGCCATCGGGAATAGCGAAAATACGCACGCCCAGCTGCTGCATCTGCTTGATTACCGCATCGTGACGCGGTTTTGCCAGAATAGTCACCGTCAGCTCGTTAAGCGTTTTGCCTAATGCCGCAGCGATGTTTTTCAGGTTAGTTTCCAGCGGCAGGTCGAGATCGATATGGCCTTTGGCACCGGGGCCGACAATCAGCTTCTCCATGTACATATCGGGCGCGTGCAGAAACGTGCCTCTGTCGCCCACCGCCAGTACCGCCAGTGCATTTGCCTGGCCCATAGCGGTCATGCGTGTACCCTCGATGGGATCGACAGCGATATCTACCGCATCGCCGTTGCCGGTACCGACTTTCTCACCGATATAGAGCATCGGTGCTTCATCAATTTCACCTTCTCCGATAACGATCTGTCCGTCGATATCCACTTTATTCAGCATGATGCGCATGGCATTAACCGCTGCGCCGTCAGCCAGATTCTTGTCACCGCGGCCCAGCCACTTATAGCCAGCCAGCGCTGCCGCTTCGGTCACGCGGGAAAATTCAATGGCGAGTTCTCGTTTCATCACCAGCCTCTGCAAAAACGAATGAGGCAAAAGTGTATCACAGCGGGGAAGCCGGGGGAGAAAAGCCCGCACCGGCTGGGGTGCGGGCCTGAAGGATTATGACTCGTGATCTTCCCACGCCTGAGCACGGGCCACGGCTTTTTTCCAACCGGCGTAGCGGTAGTTACGTTCGGTGGTTTCAATGCTGGGGCGGAACTCGCGCTCGATAATCGATTTAGCACGTACCTCATCCAGATCCTGCCAGAAGCCCACCGCCAACCCGGCCAGATAAGCCGCGCCTAATGCGGTCACCTCACGGACTTCCGGACGCTCTACGCGCGTGCCAAGAATATCGGACTGGAACTGCATCAGGAAGTTGTTGGCGACCGCACCGCCATCCACGCGCAGCGATTGCAGGCGGGTATTTGCATCGTTTTGCATCGCCTCCAGCACGTCGCGGGTTTGATAAGCGATGGATTCCAGCGTGGCACGGATAATATGATTTGCGTTTGCGCCGCGTGTCAGACCGAACAGCGCGCCGCGCGCATAGGGATCCCAGTAAGGTGCGCCGAGGCCGGTAAAGGCGGGCACCATATAAACCCCGTTTGAATCTTTGACTTTCATCGCGAAATATTCGGAGTCAGCGGAATCGCTAATCAGCTTCATTTCGTCGCGCAGCCACTGAATTGACGCGCCGCCGATAAATACCGCACCTTCCAGCGCATAGTTAACTTCGCCGCGCGGCCCACAGGCAATGGTGGTGAGCAGGCCGTGGGTAGACGTTACCGCTTCGGTGCCGGTATTCATCAGCATAAAGCAACCGGTGCCGTAGGTGTTTTTCGCCATGCCGGGCTGTACGCAGAGCTGGCCATACAGAGCCGCCTGCTGATCGCCTGCGATACCGGCGATTGGGATACGGGTGCCGCCTTTGCCGCCGATGTTGGTCTGACCGTAAATCTCAGAGGACGATTTTACTTCCGGCAGCATTTCACGCGGGATATCAAGGATATCCAGCATCCGCTGATCCCATTCCAGCTTGTGAATGTTGTACATCATAGTACGGGAAGCGTTAGTGTGATCGGTGATATGTACCCGGCCCTGGGTCATTTTCCAGACAAGCCAGGTATCCACGGTGCCGAACAGCAGTTCGCCGCGTTTAGCGCGGTCACGTGCGCCTTCCACATGGTCCAGAATCCATTTTACCTTGGTGCCGGAGAAGTAGGGGTTAATGACCAGGCCGGTGGTGTGCTGGATATATTCTTCCAGCCCTTCTTTTTTCAGTTTTTCACAGTAATCTGCGGTACGCGGATCCTGCCAGACAATAGCATTGTAGATAGGCTTGCCGGATTCTTTATCCCAGACGATTGCCGTTTCGCGTTGGTTGGTGATACCGATAGCGGCGATCTGATCGGAGCGAATATCCGCATGCGCCAGCACCTCTACCAGTGTGGAACTTTGTGATGCCCAGATATCTAACGGATCGTGCTCAACCCAGCCCGCTTTTGGGTAGATCTGGGTAAATTCGCGCTGGGAAACCGCAACGATATTGGCGTCATGATCGAGTACCACGGCGCGGGAGCTGGTTGTACCCTGATCGAGCGCAACAATATATTTTTTATCTGTAGACATAATCATTTCCTGATGAGCAAAAATTGTACAGGGTTACGCTTTACGTTGTTCAGTACGGGTAACAGGCTTATCGGCGTCGGTTTTCTGCGTGATATTAAGATTACATGGCAGATGACGACAGATCAGCGAGCGGTAGCCCCATGCACCCAGGCAGGCACCCACCAGTGGGCCGAAAATCGGGACCAGAAAATAGGGGATATCGCGTGCGCCGGTAAAGGCGACGCTGCCCCAGCCTGCCAGCCAGGCGAAAATTTTCGGACCAAAATCACGCGCAGGGTTGAGGGCAAAACCGGTCAGCGGGCCCATTGCGCCGCCGATAATGGCGACCAGCAGACCAATCAGCAGCGGTGCCAGCGGGCCACGCGGTACGCCATTGCCGTCATCGGTTAGCGCCATAATCACCGACATCAGTACGGCAGTAATGACCAACTCCACTAAAAACGCCTGGCCTACGCTAATATGCGGGTTAGGATAGGTTGAGAAGATCCCTGCCAAATCGAGGCTGTCAGCCGTGCCACGTACCATCTGGTGACTGCTTTCATAATCAATGAACAGGTTGTAATAGAGGCCGTAAACCAACGCCGCAGCGCAAAAGGCACCGGCAACCTGGGCGATAATATAAGGGATGACCTTGCGTCCTTCAAAATTGGCGAACAGGCAAAGGGCGACGGTCACCGCTGGATTCAGATGCGCGCCGGATACGCCCGCTGTCATGTAAGCGGCCATTGAAACCGCCAGGCCCCAGATAATGCAGATTTCCCATTGACCAAAAGCGGCGCCGGCCAGCTTCATCGCGGCAACACAGCCAGCCCCGAAGAAGATAATCATGCCGGTTCCGAGGAATTCGGCAATGCACTGACCCTTAAGTGTGCTCGTTGCTGTCTGACTCATAATGAAATTCCTGAAGGCGAGGTTAAGTTTTATCAATCGTTGTTTTCATTCCGTTGAACCACCCAAACAAATGTGGGGTTGTTGTGAATTTATCGTTAACGCGCATAAACGAGAAATAGCGAAATTAAAATCTGTGTGCTCCATCAAAAAAATGCGCGTTTTCGCGTCTTTTACCGTTCTGTAAACACCATTTTGGCGGTCGCGCGCGCTGCGTGGCGCTCATTTTATTTAACAAAAAGCAGATAATCTGAGATTCGCGTTCAGATACCGTTTAAGCGCTCGGCATAAGCTGAAAATTGTTACATACTGCGCTTCACAACGGTTCGCCGCTGGACTTGGGCTGTGCGCCTACTTACAATCGGTATATCAGTATTTTCAACGGAGTTTTGTGATGTCTCGTCGTCTGCGGCTGGCATCATCAACGCCTTGCGATTAGGAGAAGTCATAGAATGTCATTTGAAGTTTTCGAGAAACTGGAAGCGAAAGTCCAGCAGGCGATTGATACTATCACCCTGCTGCAGATGGAAATTGAAGAGCTGAAAGAGCAGAACAATACGCTGAAGAATGAAGTGCAGCAGGTTTCAGGAAACAGCGAAGCGCTGGTGCGTGAAAACCAGCAGCTGAAAGAAGAGCAGGTTCAGTGGCAGGAACGCCTGCGGGCTTTGTTAGGTAAGATGGAAGAAGTGTAATCCTTCGGGGATGCTGCTTTCATCAACCATGAAAAAACGGGTGCTCTCAGGCACCCGTTTTTCGTTGCGCAATCCGCCGCGTCTAAGCGTTGACGCGGCGTTAAGATTATTCGATATCCAGCGGGTCTTCTGACAGGATGATGCCGGTGTTATCTGCGTAGAGGTGATCGCCGGAAAAGAAGGTGACACCACCGAAGTTTACGCGTATATCGCTTTCGCCGATGCCTTCACCTGCCGCGCCAGCTGGAATGGCGGCAATGGCCTGGATGCCGATATCCAGCTCTTCCAGATCGTCTACCTGGCGCACAGAGCCGTAGACTACAATGCCTTCCCATTCATTTTGCACCGCCAGCTGTGCCAGCGCCGCATCAACCAGCGCCCGTCGCACCGAGCCACCGCCGTCTACCAGCAGCACACGACCCCGGCCGTTTTCTTCCAGTAGATCGTATAACAGGCCGTTGTCCTCGAAACATTTTACGGTCGTAATTTGGCCGCCAAACGAGGTGCGACCCCCAAAGTTGGAGAAGAGTGGTTCCACCACGTTAACGTCTTCGTGATAGATGTCGCAGAGTTCGGAAGTATCATATTTCATAGGATTTTCGTCTGTTTGCCACAGGAGCGGTAAGTATATCGCTTTATCTGAGTTGTTGGCAAAATCATCAACCGCGCAAAAATTGCGTTATATCAGCAATCCGGCGATCAGCTAAGCAGTATGCCTACCGAAAAGAGAATATTGGTCAAAAGCGCCGCCTTCACCGTTTTCTCCAGCATCGGGCGCATCGCCTGAGGCGTCTTGTGATGCAGAATATAGTGGCCCTGTTGCCATAGCAGCGGAATGACCAGTAAAAACAGCCAGCGTCCCCAACCCTGTTGTCCGGCCCAGGCAAAAACGGCAAAGCACAGCAGCGCACTGCCCAGCAACAGTGCATGATAGCGCCGTGCATTATCTGCGCCAAGCCGTACCGCCAGCGTCATTTTTCCACATTGACGATCGGTTTCTATATCGCGCAGATTGTTAATGTTCAGCACCGCTGCTGCCAGCAGGCCGCAGGCGGTTGCCGGTAGCAGCACCAGCAGCGGCAGGTTATGGCTTTGCAGATAGAAGCTGCCACCGACGCCCAGCCAGCCAAAAAAGATCAGCACCGACAGGTCACCCAACCCAAGATAGCCATAGGGCTTTTTACCTACGGTATAGGCAATCGCCGCGACAACGGCCAGCGCGCCCAGCACAAGGAAGCTCAACACGTCGCCCAGCGTGTGGCAGGCGCGGCTAATTAACATAATGCCGCAGAGCAATGCCAGGCCCGCTACCAGCACCATTCCTCTGCGTAGCTGTGGTAGCGTGATAGCGCCTTTCTGGATGCCGCGCAGCGGGCCAAGCCGTTCGCTGCTGTCGCTGCCTTTTAGCGCATCGCCATAATCGTTAGCCAGGTTGGAAAGCACCTGTAGCAGGCCGCTGGTCAGAAAGCAGAGCAGGGCGATGATCAAACTGAAATGATGTTGCCACCAGGCCAGTGCGGAACCGGTCAGGATAGAAGCAAACGCCAGCGGTAGCGTACGCAGGCGCAGGCTTTCCAGCCAGCCTCGGAATTGAAAGGAGGTTATCCGTTGAATCTGTTCCATAAGCCTGCCTGCAGCGGGTGTAATTAAAAAGGAGTAGGCTGATTTTAAGGCGGCGGGCGATGCGGCGCTTTAATCTTCGTCAAGTTGCCGGAGCTAAAGGGCAAGAATGCAACAAAAAAGGAGGCCGTAGCCTCCTTTTAATGGGGTATTGATGCCGGTTACAGAATAAAGCGGCTCAGATCCTCGTCAGCGACCAGCTGATCCAGATGCTGAGAAACATAATCGGCGTCGATAGTAATGCTTTCACCGTTACGGTCGCTGGCATCATAGGAAATATCTTCCATCAGACGCTCCAGAACCGTGTGCAAACGGCGCGCACCGATATTTTCTGTGGTTTCATTGACCTGCCAGGCGGCCTCAGCGATACGGCGGATACCGTCATCGGTAAAGTTGATGTTCACGCCTTCAGTCCCCATTAACGCTTTGTACTGAACGGTAATTGAAGCGTTCGGCTCGGTCAGGATGCGTTCGAAATCATTTACCGTCAGCGCCTGCAGCTCAACACGGATCGGCAGGCGGCCCTGTAGTTCCGGGATCAAATCGGACGGGCTGGCAACCTGGAAAGCGCCAGAGGCGATAAACAGGATGTGGTCGGTTTTCACCATTCCGTGCTTGGTAGATACAGTACAGCCTTCTACCAGCGGCAGCAGATCGCGCTGTACGCCTTCGCGCGATACGTCAGGACCGGACGTTTCGCCGCGTTTACAGATTTTATCGATCTCATCAATAAACACGATGCCGTGCTGTTCAACCGCGTCAATTGCATCCTGCTTCAGCTCTTCCGGGTTAACCAGTTTTGCCGCTTCTTCTTCGATCAGCAGCTTCATCGCCTCTTTGATTTTCAGCTTGCGCGGCTTCTGCTTCTGTCCACCCAGATTCTGGAACATGGACTGTAACTGGCTGGTCATTTCCTCCATGCCCGGAGGAGCCATGATTTCTACGCCCATCGGCGCGGCAGCCAGGTTAATCTCGATTTCTTTGTCGTCCAGCTGGCCTTCACGCAGCTTTTTACGGAATGACTGGCGTGCTGCGGAGGGTTCAGCGCTCTGCTCCGGCTGTCCCCAGTTATTTTTTGCCGGGGGAATCAGCGCATCAAGAATACGCTCTTCAGCCATCTCTTCAGCGCGGTAGCGATTTTTTTCAATCGCCTGCATACGCACCATTTTCATGGCGGCATCGGTCAGATCGCGGATGATGGAATCCACTTCCTTACCGACATAGCCGACTTCGGTGAATTTGGTTGCTTCAACTTTAATAAAAGGCGCGTTCGCCAGCTTGGCCAGACGGCGGGCAATTTCAGTTTTACCCACGCCGGTAGGACCAATCATCAGGATATTTTTCGGCGTAACCTCATGGCGCAGATCTTCATCCAGCTGCATACGACGCCAGCGGTTGCGCAGGGCGATCGCCACAGCACGCTTGGCGCCATCCTGGCCGATGATAAATCTGTTCAGTTCGCTGACAATCTCGCGCGGAGTCATTTCAGACATAATTTCGATCCTTACGCTTTGGAGGCTAATTCTTCAATAGTCAGATTGTGGTTGGTATAGATGCAGATGTCACCTGCAATACCCAGGGCTTTTTCAGCAATATCGCGGGCGCTAAGCTCGGTATTCTCCAGCAGCGCGCGGGCAGCGGCCTGTGCATAGGGGCCGCCGGAACCGATAGCGATCAGATCGTTTTCAGGCTGAATCACATCGCCATTACCGGTAATAATCAGGGAGGCGTTTTCATCCGCTACCGCCAGCAGCGCTTCAAGCTTGCGCAGCATGCGGTCGGTTCGCCAGTCTTTAGCCAGTTCCACCGCCGCCTTCACCAGATGGCCCTGATGCATCTCCAGCTTGCGCTCGAAAAGTTCAAACAGAGTGAAAGCATCTGCTGTGCCGCCGGCAAAACCCGCAATCACCTTGTCATTGTAGAGACGGCGCACTTTCTTGACGTTGCCTTTCATTACGGTATTGCCGAGAGTAGCCTGGCCATCACCGCCAATCACTACCTGGCCGTTGCGTCGTACACTTACTATCGTTGTCACGGGCAGACCCCTTGTTACAGTGGAAAAAAGGCTCCGCGCTGCGTGGCGCGGAGCATAATGCAACAAGATATGGGGCAGGTTTGGAGGGTTTCAACCCCCAAGGGCAAGAGGAATACAGCTGGAGTGTCCTGCGCTACGCAGGCGCTTCAGGGTGCTGTCAGCGCTGGCGCGACTGTTATAAGGACCAATTACCACGCGATTCCAACCGCCGCCGGTAGTAATGCGGCTTTCAAAACCTTCAAACGCCAGCTGGGCGCGCACTGACTCTGCCTGCTCGCTGCCTTTAAAGGAGCCACATTGCACCATCCAGCGCTGCGACTTCTCTTTCTCCGCTTTGGCTTTGGCGGCTTCCTGCTGTTTGGCCCGGTTGTTTTCCTGCGGTTTCGGTGTGGTAACCGGCGGATGTGATGTCCGCGGCGGTGCAGGCTGATAGCCTGGCTGCTGGACGCGCTGTTGTTGCGCCTGTTGCTGCTGCTGTTGTGTCCGTTGTTGCTGCAACTGCTGCTGCTGACGCTGGAGCGTTTGCTGGCGCTGTACCGGCGTCTGTTCGTTCCACGGCACTTCATTCAGCTGAGTGGGTGCCTGGCGCATATCAGCCTGCATCTGCTCCAGGAGCTGACGCTGTTCGTCAGTCAGCTGTGTTTGTGACTGAACTTCGCCGCCTGAGGAAGGCTCTTTCGGTGTCGGCACGGTAACCTGGCGGTTTTCCAGCTCTTTAATATAGCGCCAGCGCTCCTCAGGTTTGGGCGGCAGCCCGTTACCGGTCGCTTTATGATCGGGAATAACCGGCGTTTCTTCTTTTTTATGGTGGGCGATAAACCATAGCCCGCCAACGAACGTTACCAGCACGGCAACCGCCAGCCCTATCATCATTTTAGAAATACCGGAGCTGCCGTTGCGCTTTTTGCTGCTGCGGCTGTTGCCTTTCTTGCGACGCGTCCCTGTCGAACGCCCGCGGCCTACATAATCTTTTTGTGCCACTAATCGTTCCGCTAATTCAAAGAAGAAAATGCCTGCCGGACGAGCGGGCGCTGAAACGGGCGCGCCGCAGCTATCCAGCTGTCAGCCCGCCATGTTACTCAAGGGCCGGAAGTTTGACCAGCGGTGAGTCGTTTAAGAATTTGCTGAAACTACCTGAACGGCAGCCTGGTGCCGTTTAGCTGGCGTGTATCGTGCTTCCGCGTAGTTTCAGCTCAAACTCCAGTAGCCGGGAGCCGTTGCGTACGATCTTACCCTGTAACTGCTCCAGCAACAGCAGCATGGCTTCACGCCCCAGCGCAAAGCGCGGCTGAGCAACGGTCGTCAGCGGAGGATCGCTATAGCGAGACAGCTCAATATCGTCAAAACCAACCAGGGAGATGTCGCGAGGAATGCGCAGGCCCATACTTTTTGCCTGGGACATCGCACCTAACGCCATAATATCGTTGTGGCAAAACAGCGCCTCCGGTGGCTGCGGCTGTGCCATCAGACGTTTGAACGCGGCGGCTCCCGCCTCGAAGGTAAAATCGCCGCGCACAATATAGCGCGGTTCAACTTCCTGCCCGTGACGACGCAGCGCCTGAATATACCCTTGCAGGCGATAGTGACTGAGCGGCATCTCTTCCGGCCCGGCGATACAGGCGATGCGGCGATGACCAAGCTGCCATAAATGGTTTACCGCTTCGAAGGCCGCCGTCAGGTTATCGATATGTACCGTTGGCAGTTCCAGATCCGGTGCAAACTCGTTTGCCATCACCATTGGCGGCAGGTTGCGCTGCTCCTCTACGCCGGTATCAAAAGGCACCTGCGAGCCTAACAGCACCATGCCGTCGATCTGGCGCGTCAGCATCAGGCTGAGAAAGGATTTTTCCTGCTGGTTTTGATGTGCGCAGTCACCGATCAGCACCAGATAGCCTTCCGCTGCGGCAGTGACCTCTACGCCACGTATAATTTCGCTGAAAAAGGGATCGCAGATATCGGGCACAATAACCAGAATCGTGCGCGATTCACTGCGTTTGCCGTTACGCGCCAGCGCATGGGGAGAGTAGCCTACCTCAATAACCGCCTGCTCAACTTTCTGACGGGTTACCGCCGAAACTTTTTCAGGATTCATCAGCGCGCGGGATACGGTGGCGGTTGAGACACCCGCCCGTTCAGCCACATCTTTCATCGTCGCTGCCGTCGACGCCTGGTTCTGCTCCAACGCTTTTCTCCTCGCATCGGCTGTGCCGATCTGACCTTCTGTCCACTATGTTTTGTCAGGCTGCGCTTGTTGCGGCTAAAGCTGACGATCATCACATTTTTAACAGATTGTCAGGGGGGCCGTTACTCAAATTGCATGAAAATTGTGACTTATTCGAGGTTTTTCGATCCAGCTCGCAAACCTTTGCGCAGGATACGCCTAGCTTTCCGTCGGATCGATATCCAGCGTCCATTTTACTTTACGCGCCAGCGGCAGGGTAGGAATCAACGGCAGCGAGGTTTTTAACAGCTGTTGCAGGCGCAGACGGGCTGGATGTTGCAACAGAAGCTGCCAGCGATAGCGCCCACTGCGTTTTGCCTGCAAGGCCGGTACCGGCCCCATAATCCATAGTCCCTCGTCGCGCAGCGGGCTCGCTTCCAGCAAATTACGTAACTGATGTAAAAAGGCGGCGGCCTGCTGATTATCATGATCTTCAGCGCGGAACAGGGCATGGCTGGTAAACGGCGGCAGCTGAACGCTTTTACGCTCATTCAGCGTCTGGCTGGCAAAGGCGTCATAACCCTGATGTAGCAGGATTTGCAGTAGCGGATGCTCAGGATGATGAGTTTGCAGCAGCACTTCGCCCTGCTTACCGGCGCGTCCGGCGCGTCCGGCAACCTGGATATAGAGTTGGGCAAAGCGCTCTGCTGCCCGAAAGTCGGCGGAGAAAAGCGCGCCATCCACATCCAGTAGTGATACCAGCGTGACGTCGGGAAAGTGGTGTCCTTTTGCCAGCATCTGTGTACCGATAAGGATGCGCGCGCCGCCGCGAAACACATCTGCCAGATGCTGCTCCAGTGCACCCTTGCGGCTGGTGGTATCGCGATCGATACGCGACAGCGGTATGCCGGGAAACAGGCTCTGTAGATTATGCTCCAGCTGCTCGGTGCCCAATCCTACCGGCACCAGATGCGTGGAGCCGCACTGGGGGCACTGACGCGGTACCGGACGCTGGCTGTCGCAGTGATGGCAGCGTAGCTGGCGCTGTTGCTGATGTAGCGTGTAGTAGTGATCGCAGCGTGGGCATTCCGCGATCCAGCCGCAGTCGTGGCACAGCAGCGCAGGCGAAAAGCCGCGGCGGTTAAGGAACAGCAAAACCTGATTATCCGCCTGCAAATGTTGGCGCATACGCTGTACCAACGCCGGAGAAAGCCCGCCCTGAAGCTGGACGCCTTTTAAATCAATTAATTGCTGCGTTGCCTGCCGGGCATTACCGGCACGTTTGCTCAGGTTTAGCTGACGATACTTGCCGCTCTGTACGTTATGCAATGTTTCCAGCGCGGGCGTCGCCGATCCCATCACAATCGGAATATGTTCTTCACGCGCGCGGAACACCGCCAGATCGCGAGCGTGATAGCGCCAGCCCTCCTGCTGTTTGTAGGAGCTGTCGTGTTCTTCATCAATAATAATCACGCCGGGACGGGCGAAGGGAGTAAACAGCGCCGAGCGGGTGCCGATTACGATGGCGTTTTCTCCCTGGCGCGCGCGCAGCCAGACAGCCATGCGTTCGCTGTCGTTCAGGCCGGAGTGCAGTACATCGATCGGCGCGTTAAAGCGCGCCCGGAAGCGTGAGATGGTTTGCGGCGTCAGGCCGATTTCCGGCACCAGCACCAGCGCCTGACGGCCACGGCTCAGCACGTTTTCCAGCACGCTGAGATAGACTTCGGTTTTCCCGGAGCCGGTGATGCCTGCCAGCAGCCAGGGCGCGAACTGTTCATCCTCGCTGCGAATAGCGCCAACGGCCATCGCCTGCTCCGTATTCAGGCGCAGCCGTTCGCCTTTAATGCCGAAGCACGTGCGCCAGTCTTCTCTGGCTGGCAGATACTCGCGCAGATCGCACAGTCCCTTTGCCCGCAGTGCCTGTAACGCCTGGTCAGCCAGCGCATGCTGCGCGATTTCGTGGCGGTAAAGCGGCTGTTGGCGTAGTGCGGCAAGCGCCTGCTGCTGTTTGGGCGCACGCTTCAGGCTTTCCGGGGCGGTTTCGCGCCCCAGCTCGGTAATAAACCATTGCCAGAGCGGGGTATCCTGTGCCGGTTTACCCTGACGCAGCAGCACCGGCAGCGCATGAAACAGCACTTCACCCAGGGGGTAGTGATAATAATCTGCGGCCCAGTGCAGAATGCGCCAGAGAGAAGGTGGAAACAGTGATTCGTTGTCGATAACGTCCAGCACGCTTTTTAGCTGCGCTTCAGGGAGCTCGCTCTGCTCGCTAAACCCCACTACGATACCAACCATTTTGCGATTGCCAAAGGGCACGCGTACGCGACCGCCTGGCACAGGGTGCAGGTGAGCAGGAAGCAGGTAATCAAACCGGCGCGCCAGCGGAACGGGCAGCGCAACCTGAGCAACGGGCATGACGTTATCCGTAAAAAGAGTTGGACGGCGTAGTGTACACTGTGTCGCCATAAATGTGCGGATTCGATTGCACAGGGCGGTTATTTTCTGTATAGTTTGCCGCCTTTGATGCAAAACAGCGTATCAAAAATCACCAGAATTTTTAATCCACGTGTGGTGCCGGCGCAGGTTTTTCCTGGCGCGGGAGAGCGACACGGCCTTTACTGAGGTTATCCCATGAAACAAGGTATTCATCCTAACTATGTTGAAATTACTGCAACTTGTTCTTGCGGTAATGTGATCAAAACCCGTTCTACCGTTGGTCACGATCTGAACCTGGACGTGTGCGGTAAATGCCACCCGTTCTACACTGGTAAACAGCGTGTTGTTGATACCGGTGGTCGTGTTGAGCGCTTCAACAAACGCTTCAGCATCCCGGGCAGCAAATAAGTTTCCCGGCAGACGCTACCCTGGTTTCAGCGGAGCGGATGCAAGAAAAAACCCAGCCTCGGCTGGGTTTTTTTATGGGCGAAACAGACGGAATTAATATTCCCAGGTATCGGGATCTTTCCCCAGTTCACGCATGATTTTCTTCGCCTCTTCCGGGATTTCATCGCTGCGTTCCTTACGCAGATCAACGTCGTCCGGCAGCGGCTGGCCGGTAAAAGCATGCAAAAATGCTTCGCACAGCAGTTCGCTGTTGGTGGCGTGACGCAGGTTATTGACCTGACGGCGCGTGCGTTCGTCTGTCAGAATTTTTAATACCTTCAGCGGAATAGACACGGTAATTTTTTTAACCTGCTCGCTCTTCTTACCATGCTCAGCATAAGGGCTGATATATTCGCCATTCCATTCAGCCATGAGTTACCTTAATTATTAAAAGTGAAAGTGCTGGAAATCAGCCAATTATGCCCGATCTTTCCACGTCTCACTAATTAAAGTCAGCATTTAACAGCAACTCTGCCGGTTTAGATAAGACGTTTTACAGCGGGGCAATGACCTGCAATTTTAGCGGTTATTGCGCCTTTGCTCAATCTATACGCAAAGACATTTAGATGTCCAGATGTATTGACGTCCAGAAGCGAAATGTTATCCTGTGAACCTTCTTTTCAGGCCCTTTCAGGAACAGTAAGCACCATGACGCGCAAACAGGCAACTATTGCAGTACGTAGCGGTTTGAATGATGACGAACAGTATGGCTGCGTTGTCCCGCCAATCCATCTCTCCAGCACCTATAACTTTACTGATTTCAATCAGCCACGTGCCCATGACTATTCGCGCCGTGGTAATCCAACGCGCGACGTAGTGCAGCGGGCGTTAGCCGAGCTGGAAGGCGGCGCTGGCGCGGTGATGACCAATACCGGCATGTCGGCGATTCATCTGGTTTGCACGCTGTTTCTGAAGCCTGGCGATCTGCTGGTGGCACCGCATGACTGCTATGGTGGTAGCTATCGTCTGTTTGATAGCCAGAGTAAACGCGGCGCGTATCGTGTGAAATTTGTTGATCAGGGGAATGCCGAAGCATTACAGGCTGCGTTGGCAGAAAAACCGAAGCTGGTGCTGGTAGAAAGCCCCAGTAATCCCTTATTGCGCGTGGTGGATATCGCCGCCATCTGTACCGCTGCACGTGCCGTCGGCGCGGTAAGCGTGGTGGACAACACTTTTCTGAGCCCGGCGTTACAGAATCCGCTGGCACTGGGTGCCGATCTGGTGCTGCACTCCTGTACCAAATATCTTAATGGCCACTCTGACGTAGTGGCGGGAGCGGTAATCGCCAAAGAAGCTGAAGTCGCGACGGAGCTGGCATGGTGGGCGAATAATATCGGCGTGACCGGTTCTGCTTTTGACAGCTATCTGTTGTTGCGTGGCATGCGCACGTTAGGCCCGCGCATGGCGGCGGCGCAGCGTAACGCGTTGGCAATTATTGATTATCTGAAGCAGCAGCCGCTGGTGAAAAAGCTGTATCATCCTTCCCTGCCGGAAAACCCAGGTCATCAGCATGCCGTGCGCCAACAGCGCGGTTTCGGCGCGATGCTAAGTTTTGAGCTGGATGGTGATGAAGCGCGCCTGCGCCGCTTCCTGAAGGCGCTGGAATTATTTACCCTGGCGGAATCGCTGGGGGGAGTAGAAAGTTTAATTTCCCATACCGCGACCATGACCCACGCCGGGATGTCAGCGGAAGCGCGAGCGGAAGCCGGTATTTCCGATACCCTGTTGCGCGTATCTGTTGGGATAGAAGATCACGAAGATTTAATCGCCGACCTGGAGCAGGCATTCCGGGCGGCAGTCGAGGATTAAGAGATGAGTATTTCAGCCACAGCGGGCGCGCCGAACAGCAGACAGCTGCATAAATTTGGCGGCAGTAGCCTTGCTGATGTCAGCTGCTACCAGCGTGTTGCAGGCATTATGGCCGATTACAGTCAGCCGGGCGATCTGATGGTGGTTTCTGCCGCTGGCAGTACCACTAACCAGCTGATCGGCTGGCTGAAGCTGAGCCAGAGCGATCGGCTGTCGGCGCATCAGGTACAGCAAAGCCTGCGTCGTTATCAGTCCGATTTAATTAAGGGCTTGCTACCTGCGGAAATTGCCCAGCCGCTGCTGGCGCGCTTTATCCAGGATCTGGAATATCTGGCCGGGCTGTTGGACGGCAAGATAACCGACGCAGTCTATGCCGAAGTTGTCGGGCACGGCGAGGTTTGGTCAGCGCGCCTGATGGCGGCGGTGTTGCAACAGCGCGATCTGGAGGCCTGCTGGCTCGACGCCCGCGATTTTCTGCGTGCTGAGCGTGCGGCACAACCGCAGGTTGATGAGGGAAAGTCCTGGCCTCTGCTACAACAGCTGATGGCGCAACACGCACACCAGCGCCTGGTGGTTACCGGCTTTATTTGCCGTAACGATGCTGGAGAGACGGTATTGCTGGGGCGTAACGGTTCTGACTATTCCGCTACCCAAATTGGTGCGCTGGCGGGCGTTAGTCGCGTAACTATCTGGAGTGATGTGGCAGGCGTTTACAGCGCCGATCCGCGTAAGGTTAAGGATGCCTGCCTGCTGCCGCTGCTGCGTCTGGATGAAGCCAGCGAGCTGGCGCGCCTGGCAGCACCGGTGCTGCATGCCCGCACCTTACAGCCGGTTTCCAACAGCGATATCGATTTGCAGTTGCGCTGTAGCTATCAGCCGGAGCAGGGATCGACGCGCATTGAACGTGTGCTGGCCTCTGGCACCGGTGCCCGTATTGTTACCAGCCATGATGACGTTTGTCTGATTGAGATCGCGGTGTCGCCGCAGCACGATTTTGCGGCCCTGCATAAAGAAGTGGATCATCTGCTGAAGCGTGCACAGATTCGTCCGCTGGCAACCGGCGTGCACAGCGATCGCAGCCTGTTGCAGCTCTGCTATACCTCTGAAGTTGTTAATAGCGCGTTTGAACTACTGCTGGAGGCGGGCTTACCAGGCCGTCTTCAGCTACGTGAAGGGTTGGCGCTGGTGGCGCTGGTGGGTGCTGGCGTAAGCCGTAATCCGCTACACAGCCATCGCTTCTGGCAGCAGATCAACGATCAGCCGGTAGAGTTTATCTGGCAGTCGGAAGAGGGCATCAGCCTGGTAGCGGTGCTGCGCGTCGGCCCGACGCAGCATCTGGTTCAGGGGCTGCATCAGTCGCTGTTCCGCGCCGAGAAACGCATCGGCCTGATGCTGTTTGGCAAAGGCAATATCGGTTCGCGCTGGCTGGAACTGTTTGCCCGCGAACAGAAAAGCCTTTCCGCCCGTACCGGCTTTGAATTTGTGCTGGCGGGGGTGGTGGATAGCCGCCGTAGTCTGTTGAGCTATGACGGGCTGGATGCCAGTCGTGCCATGGCCTTTTTTGAGGATGAAGCGGTTGCGCAGGATGAGGAGTCGCTTTTCCTGTGGATGCGTGCGCATCCTTATGATGATTTAGTGGTGCTGGACGTAACCGCCAGTGAGTCGCTGGCTGAGCAATATCTCGATTTTGCCAGCTACGGCTTCCATGTGGTGAGCGCAAACAAAGTCGCTGGTGCATCAGGCAGCCATCGCTGGCGTCAGGTGCGCGATGCTTTTGCCAAAACCGGACGCCACTGGCTATATAATGCAACGGTTGGCGCAGGTCTGCCGGTCAACCATACGGTGCGCGACCTGCGTGAAAGTGGCGACAGCATTCTTTCTATCAGCGGTATTTTTTCCGGCACGCTCTCCTGGCTGTTCCTGCAATTTGATGGCACGGTGCCTTTTAGTGAGCTGGTGGATCAGGCCTGGCAGCAGGGGCTGACCGAACCCGATCCGCGTGTCGATCTTTCCGGGCAGGATGTTATGCGCAAGCTGGTGATTCTGGCACGTGAGGCGGGTTACGATATCGAACCCGATCAGGTACGCGTTGAGTCGCTGGTGCCCGCGGGTTGCGAAAGCGGTTCCGTCGATCATTTCTTTGAAAACAGCGATGCGCTGAATGAGCAGATGCTGCAACGCCTGGAGGCGGCGCAGGAGATGGGGCTGGTGCTGCGCTATGTCGCGCGCTTTGATGCTAACGGCAAGGCGCGCGTTGGTATTGAGGCGGTACGTCCTGAACACCCGCTGGCGGCGCTGCTGCCCTGCGATAATGTGTTTGCAATTGAGAGCCGCTGGTATCGCGATAATCCACTGGTCATTCGCGGGCCGGGTGCCGGGCGCGACGTGACGGCGGGAGCGATACAGTCTGATATTAACCGGCTGGCACAGCTGCTGTAATACAGTCAGTAAAAAACGGGTGACTGAAATCACCCGTTTAGTCTTTCCTCTTCAGTCAGATGGTGCGCTTAAGCCAGTACAAACTGACTTTCATGCAGCTGATCGAGCGTGACGCCCACCAGCGTGATGCTGCCCGCATCGCAGGTGAACTGTACGCCGTTCTCACACTCCGACAGGTAATCCAGATAGCTGCCGTTGGCGGTGGTCTGTGTGTTAGCCATAAACGCCAGCTTGTCGTCCTGGCCGAAGCCGTAAACGGTTTTATTGCCGATATCGTTGCCGGTCAGCAGAATGGTGTCGTCGCCGCCGTTGGTATAAATGACGTCATCGCCGCTCTGGCAGACAAACACGTCGCTACTGCGGGAGCCGTGCATAACGGTGTCCTGAGCAGAGCCTACCAGCCAGCTGGTCTGGTCAACGTAGAAGCCACCGTTTTCCGGCGCGAAGATTTCGCCGCTTTGTTCGGTGCTGGCGTGTACCGAGTTGGCGTAAGTGAGGGAAAGCTTGCCGTCCAGGGTCAGCCCCTCGTTGGTCACTTCATAGGTGAGATAGTTGTCCCAGAGGAACCAGTAGGTTTCTTTGATCGCCTCGACGTCATGCAGCAAAGTAATACCGCCGTCGGCCCCCTTGATGGCGAGGATGCCGTTGGAAATTTTGGCAATGGAGGTTTTGCTGATTTCACCCTGCAAATCAAACAGGTCATAGCCCGCGCCGCCATCGATAACGTTAAAGCCGCCCGCATCGCGGAAGACGTCGTCACCGGCAAAGCCTTCCAGATAATCCATACCTTTGCCACCGGCGATCAGGTCGGCTTTATCCGAGCCAAGAATAAAGGTAGGGCCTTCGTGCGGCAGTGCTTTATAGTTTAAATCCTCTACCCAGGTTGTCTCCCGCAGTTTATCAGAAAGTTGTGCAGTAATAACGGTAGAGTTTTTGTCGGTAATATCGTAATAAATTGATTTGCTAATAGCATTAATGGCATTCATATACCATTTAGGATTGTGGCCTCCCTGCCAGGCAACTAGGTTTAATAGCGATAAAATATCATTTTTTATATAGTGGTCATTAAAGGCGACGATATTATTCGTGCAGCTTTCTTGGGGTTTATCATGAACGTTAAAGCTATCAGGAGAGATGCTATCACCATCTAACACGCGGAAAATCGGATCGTTTTCCAGACCGATATTCAATACTTTATCATCCAAACGGTTTTGTGTCGGCGAAGAAAGGGAGACATACACTGAATCTTCATAAAAGCCTTTCCAGTGTCCCATACTAGATGCGCTTGCCATGCTATTAACGCTCATTCCGCCCATGCTTAGGCCGGTAACAATGATATCTTTTCCCGACAGACCATTTGCCTGAGCAAACTCACTTACTTTTGTCAGTAAATCGTTAAAGGCAGCGAAAATATAGCCGTCAGCGCTGCCTTGATAACTTAATGCGACTCCGACATTGGTCAACATATCCATCAGGAAATTGCTCGTCCAGTCTTCTGCATCATGCGCGGTGCCGGTACCCCAGTAGCTGAGGCCGATACTAGTTAGCTTTCCATCATTATCATATTTGCCAAGTACACTAACTTCTGAGGTAGCAAGCAATAGATTTTCACCGTAAAACTGATTATAGCCACCGGTCTTACCGCTGTAATTAATATCTTCTGCGGTTATTACTTTCCAACCCAATTCGCCTGAGTATTCCTGAAAGCTCTTCTCCCATATTGCACTGGAATAGGATTCCCAGTTGAAAGTCGTTAACGCCATCAGGTCATCAATATCGTCTTTATTAAAATTACTATGATTAAATATTCCCATAAAAATTCCTTTTATTAGAGAAGGTGTGAGGTATTTTTTTACTACGGGTATTACATTTACAGCGTAATCATTGTGAAAAATAAGCGGCGATAACTTTTAATTTTTCAGGCGTAAGCTGACCGGAGTAATAATTCAGCATTAACCAGGCGCGCATATGCTGATATTGCTCATTAAGTAAATTCAGACGCGTGCTGTAGAGCTGATATTCCGCGTTGAGTAAGTCCATATTGGTACGTTGACCAGCCTTAATACCTTTTTGGGTAGCCGTGACCTGAACTTCTGCTGCCCTGACAGCCTGCTGGTAGGCTCCCAGGCGCTGGCTGGCATGGTGGCACTGGACAAAATAGCTATGCAGATTGTTTACGGTATCGTTGATGCTTTTTTCTAAATCAAACTTACTTTGGTTGTAGCGTGCATTGGCCTGTCTGACGGCGGCACGGCTGTAGCCGCCGGTATAGAGCGCGTAATTAAGTTGGATACCGACGCTGCTACTGTCATAGCGCTGATCGATGGTGGTATCGCTGGAAGAGTGACTGATGCTGTGTGAAACATAGAGCTGAACGCGCGGGAAAAAGCCGCCGCGCTGCTGTTCGCGATGATAAAAGCTAATCTGCATTTGCTGTCTTGCCGCCGCCAGTTCCGCATTTTCCTTCAGAGCCATCTGCTGCCATTGCTTAAAATGGGCAGGTAATAACGGGATCGGCTGGAAAGGGCCAGATATCAGCTTATCGAGCTGAGCGAGGTTAGTTATCGGTTGCCCGATTAGATTTTCCAGCGCTCTGTGCGCCTTATCCTGTTCATCCTGTGCCGTAAACAGCTCCGCCGCAGTTAGCGCAAGACGTGATTCTGTTTCAGCAATCTCGGTAACCGTGCCTTCACCGGCATGCAGCCAGCGGCGGTTCTGCTCAAGCTGCTGTTGTAGCGTAGCCTGCTGCCGTTCGGCCAACACCACTTTTTCCTGCGCGGCAATGAGATCCAGGTAGCTGTTAACCACCCGTACCGCCAGTTCCATAAAGCTGGCGCGCCATTGATCGTTTGCCATGAGCGCCTGCGCGACACCCAGCTGATAACCAGCCCACGCTTCATAATCAAAGAGAGGCTGCGTCAGCATCAATGAGCCGCTTTGCGACTGATAGTGGCGATGCGTTGTTACCTTTTCCATCTTAGGATTCAGCAAACTTTTACGCTGTGGCACTTCAGCGGTTTGCCAGTTTCTTAAGCCGTTCTGGTAAGAAAGATTAAGAGAAGGCAGCAGGCCCGCACGCCCCATCGCCTTATGTTCTTCACCAGCATTTTTCTCTTCAATTGAAGCGCGAAACTGCGGATCCTTTTGCTGGGCGAGCGCATATATCTCCACAATGCCAATCGCGTGGGCTGACAGACAGAAACCGCAGCAAAACAGGAGTATCATTAGGTTTCGATACATTGTTTATTCCTCGGTCAGGGCAGTGGAGGTACGATCCCACACGGGCTTGAAGAGATAGCTCAGCAGCGAACGAGATCCGGTTTTGATTAACACCGCAACCGGCATACCGGGCCGAATATCTTCATGTCGCAGCAGCGCCATACCCTCATCGCTGACGGTAATCTGTACGGCGTAATAGGGCTCGCCGCTTTTTTTATCGATAAGCCGGTCAGGCGATACCAGAGTGATATGCCCCGGAATAACCGGTGTTCGGTTCTGATTGAGCGCGGTAAACATCATATTAACCGGTAGCCCAGAGGTCACTTTATCAATCAGATCGGCAGTTAGCTGGGCATCAACAATTAATGGCGTATTATCCGGTACAATTTCCATCAGCGTTTCGCCAGCGGAAAGAACGCTGCCCGGTGTTAATATTGAAAGTGCCATTACCGTGCCGGATACGGGTGACACAATATTGGTATGTTTAAGATCCTCTGCGGCGACTTGCATATTACTTTGATGTTCATTAATGCTGGCCGCGGCTTTTTCAAGCTGGGTATTAACTTCTTTATCGTATTCACGCTGTATTTGATCGATACGCTGCTCAATCTCATCTCTTTTTTTCTGATTAACGGCGATTTGCCCCATCAGTTCTTCTGCCTGACTCTGTGTATCGTGCTGCTGACGTTCTAATTCACGATAGCGATTAAGCGGCAGGAAGTGTTCCGCAACCAGGCTTTGCATATCATGCAATTGCTGTTGCAGGCTGGTATTAAGTTTGCGCTTCAGTACCAGGGTGCGTTGCAGGCTTTTTATCTGCTGCGTCAGGCCCGACAGCATATGTTGGTTGGTATTTACCTCGCTGAACAAAGCCTGCTGACGTGCGGTAAACAGCTGGTTTTGCAATGTGATAATCGCTTCTCCCTGTGACCGCCATGCTTCCTGATGAAGCGCGGCGGGATAGCGCGGCGCGGTCTGCTTATCCCGTTCCGCTTCCAGCCTGGCAACGGTAGCCAGCGCGGAAAGATATTTATCCCGCGACTGTTCATAACGCGCCAGCGCAGCGGTGCGGCTTAATGCAATCAGGGGCGTATCGGCTTTTACGTTGTCTCCCTCTTTTATCCAGATTTTATCCACGATGCCATTAACCGGTGCCTGAACCGTTTTACGATTCCCTGAAACAATCACGGTGCCTGACGCCGTTACGCCTTTATCCAGCGGCGCAAAAGCAGCCCAGATGAAAAATCCGATAACGCCAATAAGAATGATGGCTAAACCCATACGCTGGTAATAATGCTCATCCTTCCCGTCATTCACGCTGTGTTCAGGCGTCGGGACAAAAAAATCTTTTTTCTGATCCATCAGTTAATATGATCCTGTTAATACGGCTTATTAAGCTTGCTGGGCGCTGGCATGAGCAGTTTTATTTTTTACGGTTGATGAGCTGATTAATTTATTTAAAACGGCAGGGGTGTCACCGAACTCTTTAACTTTTCCTCCCTGCAAAACCAGTACTTTATTAGTAAGCGCCAGCAGCTGCTTACGATGAGTAATCAGTACAACGGTGGTGTTGCGTTTTTTCATCGCGGCCAGCGCCTGTGCCAGCGCCAGTAAACCCATATCATCCAGGCTGGCGTCCGGTTCATCGAGAATAAGAAGTTTTGGATAGCCATACAGCGCTCTGGCTAGCGCGATTCGCTGTTTTTGCCCGCCGGACAGACCAATGCCGGTGGGTGTATCGTAACCTGCGGGTAAGCGCAGAATCATTTCGTGTACGCCAGCCAGCTTCGCGGCCTCGATGGTTTTTTCTGTATCAACGTCATTAAAGCGGGCAATATTTTCCGCGATGGTGCCGGGAAATATCTCCACCTCCTGCGCCAGATAGCCCAGGGATGGACCAAGCTGCTCGCGATTCCACTGCTGTATATCCGCACCGTCCAGGCGAATTGCGCCACGCGTAGGCAATTGTAGGCCAAGCAGCAGGCGTGCCAGCGTACTTTTCCCTGACGCGCTGGGGCCGATAATGCCGACAATATCGCCCGCCGCCAGCCTGAAGCTTATTTCATGCAGCACATTTACTTCGCTGTTATGTAGCGAGGCCAGCGTCAGGTTCTCAACCGAAACGTTGCCTTCAGGCGCGGGCAGCTGCATCTTTTCAGCGTCAGGGGTATGTTGAGAAAGCAGCGCTTCCAGACGAGTCAGTGCGTTCCAGGTGTTTCCCCACTGCTTCCAGGCGGCAATGAGCTGCTCTATCGGTGCCAGAGCGCGTCCAAGCAGTATTGAACCGGCAATCATCATTCCCGGCGTTAGCTGTCCATCGAGCGCCAGCCAGCCACCGGCTCCAAGAATCAAGGACTGCAAAGCCATACGGACAAAACGAGTAATTGATGTCAGGCGTCCGTTATATTCACTGGCCTGGTGCTGTAACTGAATAAATTTTTCATGAAGCGCCCACCAGCGCCGCTGGAAGTTAGGCAATAGCCCCATTGCTGCAATCGTTGAGGTATAGCGAAACGTGATACCTGCGGTATTACCGGAGAGGTGGGACATTTTTCCTGCCTCTTTCATGGGCTGCTGGATGATTTTATGGTTAATCGCCGCCAGAGCGATTAGTAATAGCGCCCCAACAAGTGAAAACAGGCCCAGCCATGGGTTAAAAAGAAATATTACCAGGATAAAAACTGGAAACCACGGGGCATCGATAAAAGAAAAAATAGCGTTACCGGTGAAAAACTGTCTTACCGTTGTCACATCGCTTAAATAATTCTCAGCATTTTTATTTTTCTGTTGCATGTTAGCGGCAAAGGCCGCCTGATAAACGGCCTGACTCAGGCTACGATCGATCTTCTTGCTAATATTAACTGCAATCATACTGCGGCAATATTCCAGCAACGCGACGGCCCCTAATGCTCCAAGAATCATAATTGTTAGCATCAGCAACGTCATTTCGTTACGAGAGGGTAATACCCGATCGTAAACTTGTAGCATATAGATAGAAGGTGACAAAATTAACAGGTTTATCAGCGCTGAGAAAAAGATAACGGAATAGAGCGTGGTTCGATGATGCTTAAAAATGGTAAAAATAAAAGTTATGGCTGGTGATATCGGCATGCGGCTTCTTCCCTGGACGGCTGATAAAATAAAAATGTGGTAACAGGCAAAGATATTCCATTCTCTGCACAATGATTTTTCTGTTTATGATAAACATGAGAACAATTCAGTTTATATTATCAATTAATTCCATTGCTCCAGAGCTTTTACTTGTTGCTATCTCCCTGCATAACTAACAAAGTAAAATTGTCTTTTTGTTTAAATACTCATTTCCTCAGGTTAAACAATTGAAAACAAATATTCAATGATTAGTTTGTAAACAAAAACAGAATAAGCGCCTACAAAAAGAACCATATCTTTTGTTTGGGCGGACGCCTCTTTATCGTCAGGGGTGGCGTTGGAGGTGATGTAACTTTTTCATCAGCCATGAAAGAAAATCATTGGGTTCCGGCTGCTTTTCAATTGACAACAAAGTGTACAACACGCATCTTATAGCTATGTGGACGTCTATACGTTTAGATGTGTAAGGGCGAGCCAGCGTAACCACTTAGAGATTGATTAAGGTAGAGCGGACATGAGTTTCTTTCACGCCAACCAGCGCGAAGCGCTGAACCAAAGCCTGGCAGAGCTGAACGGGCGCATTAACGTATCTTTTGAGTTTTTCCCGCCGCGCACCAGTGAAATGGAAGAAACGCTGTGGAACTCTATCGATCGTTTGAGCAGCCTTAAGCCGAAGTTTGTTTCCGTTACCTATGGCGCGAACTCCGGCGAACGCGATCGTACCCATTCGATTATTAAAGGCATCAAAGATCGCACCGGGTTGGAAGCTGCACCGCATTTGACCTGTATCGACGCCTCACGCGACGAGCTGCGCGCTATTGCGCAGGATTACTGGCATAACGGTATCCGTCATATCGTTGCGCTGCGTGGCGATCTGCCACCGGGCGGCGGCAGGCCAGAGATGTACGCTACCGATTTAGTGGCGCTGCTGAAAGAAGTGGGGGATTTTGATATATCCGTTGCCGCCTATCCTGAAGTACATCCGGAGGCCAAAAGCGCCCAGGCCGATCTGATCAATCTGAAGCGTAAAATTGATGCCGGTGCCAGTCGTGCCATTACGCAGTTCTTCTTCGACGTAGAGAGCTATCTACGCTTTCGCGATCGCTGCGTTGCGACAGGTATTGATGTGGAGATCGTGCCTGGCATTTTGCCGGTATCTAATTTTAAACAGCTACAGCGCTTTGCCGCGATGACAAACGTGCGGGTTCCGGGCTGGATGAACAGTATGTTTGAAGGGCTGGATGACGATGCGGAAACTCGCAAAATGGTGGGGGCTAACGTGGCAATGGATATGGTAAAAATCCTCAGCCGCGAAGGGGTAAAGGATTTTCACTTCTATACGCTGAATCGCGCAGAGATGAGTTACGCTATCTGTCATACGCTGGGGGTTCGCCCTGCGACAGCGCTGGTTGCCTGATTTTCATCCTGCTGTCAGATTAATAAAAAAGGCTCATAACCTGGCGGGTATGAGCCTTTTGCAATGGCGGTTAGCCCGTGTTGCGCATGCCCGCTGCAACGCCTGCAATGGTTACCATCAGCGCCTGTTCAACGCGTGCATCCACCTCTTCCCCTTTTTCCTCCTGTGCGCGTGAGCGATGCAGAAGTTCCGCCTGTAGCACGTTTAGCGGGTCGGTGTAGACGTTACGCAGGGCGATAGATTCGGCAATCCAGGGTTCATCGGCCATCAGATGTGAATCGTTGGCGATAGTCAGCACTGCTTTAATATCGGCCGCCAGTCGATCGCGTAGCTCTTTGCCCAGCGGCCAGAGCGATGCATCTACCAGGCGTTGATCGTAATACTCAGCCAGCCACAAATCTGCCTTAGAAAACACCATTTCCAGCATGCCGAGGCGGGTAGAGAAGAACGGCCAGTCGCGGCACATGGTTTCCAGCTGGTCCTGATGCCCCTCATCCATCGCCTGCTGTAGCGCTGCACCTGCACCCAGCCAGGCGGGCAGCATCAGACGGTTCTGCGTCCAGGCGAAAATCCAGGGGATGGCTCGCAGTGACTCAACGCCGCCGGTAGGACGACGCTTCGCCGGACGAGAGCCCAGCGGTAGCTTGCCCAGCTCCAGCTCTGGCGTAGCCGAACGGAAATAGGGCACAAAATCCGCTTTTTCGCGCACGTAGCCACGATAAATTGCGCAGGAGACGTCAGATAGCTGATCCATAATGCTGCGCCATTCGCTTTTCGGCTCCGGCGGCGGCAACAGGTTCGCTTCAAGGATGGCGCTGGTATAGAGCGACAGGCTGGCAACCGCCACTTCCGGCAGGCCATATTTAAAGCGGATCATTTCGCCCTGCTCGGTAACGCGCAGGCCGCCTTTCAGGCTGCCCGGCGGCTGGGAAAGCAGCGCCGCCTGGGCCGGTGCACCGCCGCGACCGATAGTACCGCCGCGTCCGTGGAATAGCGTCAGCGCGATACCCGCTTTTTCACAGGTCTTAATCAACGCGTCCTGCGCCTGATATTGCGCCCAGGAGGCGGCCATGACACCCGCATCTTTTGCCGAGTCGGAATAGCCGATCATGACCATCTGCTTGCCCTGAATAAAGCCGCGATACCAGTCGATGCTTAGCAGTTGCGACATGACATCGTTTGCGTTGTTCAGGTCATCGAGGGTTTCAAACAGGGGGGCGACCGGGAGCGCAAAGGGAATTCCCGCTTCTTTAAGCAGCAGATGAACCGCCAACACGTCAGAAGGCGTTTTAGCCATGGAAATAACATAGGCGGCAATGGAGCCGCGCGGCGCCTCTGCCGCTACGCGACAGGTTTCCAGCACTTCGCGCGTTTCCTCACCGGGTTCCCACTGACGCGGCAGCAACGGACGTTTGGAGTTCAGCTCGCGTATCAGAAAAGCCTGTTTATCCGCTTCTGACCAGCTTTCATAATCACCCAGGCCGAGATAGCGCGTAATTTCAGCAATCGCTTCGGTATGGCGTGTGCTTTCCTGGCGCAGATCGATACGTACCAGCGGCACGCCAAAGCATTTCACCCGGCGCAGCGTATCCAGCAGCAGACCGTTAGCGATGATACTCATGCCGCACGCCTGCAATGACTGGTAGCAGGTATAGAGCGGTTCCCACAGCTGGTCGTTAGAGATCAACAGCCCTTCCGGGCGCGGCAGGCGCTCACCCTTCAGACGGCGCTCCAGATAATTTTGAGTGGTGGTCAACTGGGTGCGCAGGCGCTTCAGGATAACGCGATAAGGCTCCAGCGCCTGCGGATCGCCACATAGCTCGCGTAACTCTTCGGTACATTCTGACATCGACAGCTCGGATACCAACACGCTGATGTCGCGCAGGAAGAGATCGGCAGCTTTCCAGCGGCTGAGCTGCATAACATGGCGGGTAATGCTGGCGGTGACGTTAGGGTTGCCGTCGCGGTCTCCGCCCATCCAGGAGGTAAACTGTACCGGGACAAAATCAACCGGTAGCGTAAAGCCGAACGTTTCTTCAACCTGCTCGTTCAACTCGCGCAGAAAATTAGGTACGCCTTCCCACAGGCTGTTTTCCACAACCGCAAAGCCCCATTTGGCTTCGTCGATTGGAGAGGGGCGATGTTTACGAATTTCATCGGTATGCCAGGCCTGAGCCACCAGCTGACGCAGGCGACGCATTATCTGGTTGCGGTCATACTCGGTGAGATCGTTATGGTCGAGCTGTCGTAAACAGGTATTTACTTCGACCAGTTTATGAATCAGGGTGCGGCGGGTGATTTCGGTAGGGTGAGCGGTCAGAACCAGTTCCAGTGAGAGAGATTCAATGGCCTTAAGAATATCTGCTTCGTTAAGGCCAGGCTGCTGCTTGAGTCGCTCGAAGGCTTTTTTCATCAGCTCTGGATGGTTCGCGCCTTCTCCGTGTGGCGAAATGGTTTGATACTGTTCGGCAACGTTGGTCAGGTTAAGAAACTGGCTGAAAGCACGTGCAACCGGCAAAAGTTCATCATTTGAGAGATTCTGTAGCGTGGTGAGCAATTCCTTGCGATGCGCATCGTTGCCCGCGCGCGATGACTTGGAGAGTTTGCGGATAGTTTCCACCCGATCAAGAATGTTTTCTCCCAGCGCATCCTTAATCGTCTCTCCCAGCAGTTTGCCGAGCATACTGACGTTACTTCGCATTGCGGAATATTGTTCGTTCATATGACCCCTGACACCCTTCTTGTCTTTAATTTTCGCCCTGGCGGGCATAATGCCGCCTTTTATCTAGCCATGTAACTGCTGATTCGTCAATTGCACAAAACGTGTCGCCTGTAACGGTTAACTCCCGGTAATTTAAGAAATTTAACAACCCAGAAGTGGGATAAATTATTCTTATTGGCAAAGTCGGAACTTTTCCGGGGAAAACCGGCATTTTTGTAGTCAATTGCCCCAAATGCTGCCGGTCAGTAACAAAAATGGTTAACCAGTTGTCCAATCAACAAACGTGTCGGTTTGATAAAGGCCATATCAATGAATTCATCCGGCTGATGCGCCTGATTGATTGAGCCAGGCCCTAATACCAGCGTTGGGCAGATTTGCTGAATAAACGGCGCTTCGGTGCAGTAGTTCACCACTTCGGTTGGCGTTCCGAGTAATTTTTCTACCACCCGTACCAGTTCATGATCGCGGGGACACTCATAGCCGGGAATCGGGGGATGCAGCTCGGCAACGGTCAAACGCCCCGGCCAGCGGGCGCTGACCGGCTCCAGCGCACCATTCAACAATTCATCTAAATCGCTAAGCGTCAGCCCTGGCAGCGGGCGAATATCCATGTGCAGTTCGCAGCAGGCACAGATGCGGTTCGCCGCATCGCCGCCGTGGATATGACCAAAATTCATCGTAGGATAAGGAATTGCGAAGCCGTCATGGTGATAGCGTTCTTTTAGCGTATTGCGTAACAGCATGAGATGGCTGATAGCTTCGTGCATAAGTTCGATGGCGTTGACGCCACGAGCCGGATCGCTGGAATGGCCCGACTGACCTTCGACGCGAATGGCGTTGGAAAGGTGACCTTTATGTGCACGTACCGGTTTCAGCGAGGTCGGTTCGCCGATGATGGCGCAGTCGGGACGCAGCGTGGCGGATTCCGCAAAGTATTTTGCGCCCGCCATGGTCGTTTCCTCATCTGCCGTGGCGAGAATATAGAGTGGTTTCTTTAGCTGACGGATATCCGTATCGCGTAGCGTATCGAGGATAAAAGCGAAAAAGCCTTTCATATCCGCCGTACCTAAGCCGTATAGCTTATTGTCATATTCGGCGAGGGTGAAGGGATCGCGCGTCCAGCGTCCATCATCAAAGGGCACCGTATCCGTATGGCCCGCCAGCAGCAATCCGCCAGCGCCTTCACCGCTTTTAGCCAGCATGTTGAATTTATGGCGTGTGCCGGGTACCGGCTGCACCTCCACGTTAAAGCCGAGATCGCGGAACCATCCCGCCAGCAGAGTGATTAAATCCTCATTGCTTTGATCGAGCGCGCTGTCGGTGGCGCTGATAGAAGGCGTGGCGATCAGCTGGCGATAAAGTTCGATAAAAGGCGGTAATTTTGTCTTCACTGTTGACGGTCCTTGAGTTAGGATGTATCAATATTCATGCAATAATAGTGAATAAAAATACAATAACGTGCGCAGGATGGGAAATGAAAAAGCCCGCCAGCTCACGTTGGATTTCATGGGCGCGCGGCGATGGGCTGCACACCGGGTTTGAATGACAGTAAATAAGGTAAACGGCCTGATGTTGAACACGCTGATTGTTGGTGCCAGCGGCTACGCTGGGGTAGAGCTGGCAACCTTTCTGAATCGTCATCCGCATATGAACATAGCCGCTTTAGCGGTATCAGCGCAAAGCCCTGATGCGGGAAAACGTCTTTCCGAACTGCATCCACAGTTGAAAGGCATCGTCGATATGACGCTGGAGCCGCTCAGCGATGCCTCTGCCTGGGCTGATAAAGTAGACGTCGTGTTTCTCGCTACCGCCCATGAAGTCAGCCACGATCTGGCACCGCAGTTTCTGGCTGCGGGTTGCGTGGTGTTCGATCTTTCCGGCGCATTTCGCGTCAACGATCCTGCGTTCTATTCACGTTATTACGGCTTTACGCATCAGCATAGCGCATGGCTGGAAAAAGCGGTTTACGGCCTGGCGGAGTGGCAACACGATGCGATTAAAGAGGCGCAGCTGATTGCCGTGCCCGGTTGTTATCCCACCGCTTCACAGCTGGCGCTGAAGCCGTTAATCGAGGCCGATCTGCTGAGCGAGGCGCAGTGGCCGGTGATTAACGCGACCAGCGGCGTAAGCGGCGCAGGCCGCAAGGCGTCAATAAATAACAGTTTCTGTGAAGTCAGCCTGCAACCCTATGGCATTTTTACTCATCGTCACCAGCCGGAGATTGAAACTCATCTTGGCGTGCCGGTGATCTTCACTCCGCATCTCGGTAATTTTCCTCGCGGTATCCTCGCCACCATTACCTGTCGTCTGCGCTCCGGCGTCAGCCGTGAAGATGTAGCGGAAGCGTTCCATAACGCTTATCAGGACAAACCGCTGGTGCGTCTCTATCAACAGGGTGTACCGGCGCTGAAGGCGGTGATTGGCCTGCCGTTTTGCGATATCGGCTTCGCGGTGCAGGGAGAACACCTGATCGTGGTGGCAGCGGAAGATAACCTGCTGAAAGGCGCGGCCTCGCAGGCTGTACAGTGCCTTAATATTCGTTTCGGTTTCCCGGAAACCGAGTCACTTATCTAAGCGGATAAATATGATGACGACTCCATTGATTATCAAACTGGGCGGCGTGCTGCTCGATAGCGAAGAAGCACTGGCGCGTCTGTTTACCGCGCTGGTGGCTTATCGGGAAGCGCATCAGCGTCCGTTACTGATCGTCCACGGCGGCGGCTGCCTGGTGGATGAGCTGATGAAGAAGCTCTCTCTGCCGGTGCAAAAGAAGAACGGCCTGCGCGTTACGCCTGCCGATCAAATCGACATTATTACTGGCGCGTTGGCGGGCACGGCGAATAAAACCTTGCTGGCCTGGGCGAAAAAGCATCATATTCAGGCGGTGGGCCTCTGTCTTGGTGATGGCGACATGGCTCACGTCGCGCAGTTCGACGAAGCGCTGGGTCACGTTGGCAATGCGCTGCCGGGCTCGCCAGCGCTGCTGAATACGCTGTTACAGGCGGGTTATATGCCGATCGTCAGCTCAATTGGCATTACCGGAACGGGTGAGCTAATGAATGTCAACGCCGATCAGGCCGCGACGGCGCTGGCGGCAACGCTGGGTGCGGATCTGATTTTACTTTCCGACGTTAGCGGTATTCTTGATGGCAAAGGCCAACGGATTGCTGAAATGACGGCGGCGAAAGCGGAGCAGCTGATCGCCCAGGGCATTATTACCGACGGCATGATCGTCAAAGTACATGCGGCATTAGATGCGGCGCGCACGCTGGGACGTCCGGTGGATATTGCCAGCTGGCGTCACGCCGATCGGCTACCTTCTTTGTTTAACGGTGTGCCGATCGGCACCCGGATTCACGCATAAAGAAACTACTTTCAAGGATTAAGAAATGCAAAATCAAGGCATTAAGAAAATTGTTCTGGCTTATTCTGGCGGTCTGGATACTTCCGCTATTATTCCGTGGCTGAAAGAGAATTACGGCTGTGAAGTGGTCGCTTTCGTGGCGGATATTGGTCAGGATCGCGAAGATTTAGTCGGCGTCGAGAAAAAAGCGCTGCAGTCCGGCGCGTCAGAATGTCATGTTGCCGATCTGCGTGAAGAATTCATCCGCGACTATGTTTATCCGGTATTGCAGACCGGTGCGTTGTATGAAGGCAGCTACCTGCTGGGCACCTCAATGGCGCGTCCGATTATCGCTAAAGCACAGGTTGAACTGGCGCTGAAAGTGGGCGCCGATGCGCTGTGCCATGGCGCAACCGGTAAAGGTAACGACCAGGTGCGTTTTGAAACCACCTATACCGCGCTGGCGCCGCAGCTGAAAGTTGTAGCGCCGTGGCGTGAATGGAACCTGCGCTCCCGCGAAGCGCTGCTCGACTATCTGAAAGAGCGCAATATTCCGACCACTGCCTCGCTGGAAAAAATTTACAGCCGTGATGAAAACGCCTGGCATATCTCTACCGAAGGCGGCGTGCTGGAAAGTCCGTGGAACGCGCCGAATAAAGATTGCTGGGTCTGGACTGTCGATCCACTGGAAGCGCCGGATCAGCCGGAGCAGGTAACGGTAACGGTAGAAAAAGGGCGTGTGGTCGCCGTTAACGGCGAAACGCTGAGTCCGTTCCAGTGCCTGGAAAAACTGAACGTGCTGGGCGCTAAACATGGCGTTGGCCGTATCGATATCGTTGAAAACCGTCTGGTAGGTATTAAATCACGCGGCTGCTATGAAACTCCCGGCGGCACCATTATGGTTAATGCGCTGCGTGCGGTAGAACAGCTCGTGCTGGATCGCGATAGCTTCAAATGGCGCGAACAGCTGGGTCTGGAAATGTCTTATGTGGTGTATGACGGACGCTGGTTTGCGCCGCTGCGTAAATCGTTGCAGGCAGCCGCTGAATCACTGGCCGCCGAGGTTAACGGCGAAGTCGTGCTGCAGCTCTATAAAGGCCAGGTAACGGCCATTCAGAAAAAATCACCGAATAGCCTCTACTCCGAAGAGTTTGCCACCTTTGGTGAAGATGAAGTTTACGATCACAGCCATGCGGGCGGCTTTATCCGACTGTTCTCGCTCTCTTCACGCATTCGCGCGCTGAACGAGAAGAAATAACGGAACGGTAAGGGCGGTGTCTATGGTGTCGCCCAGGAGAAAGCCAGGCGCCGCCTGTGCGCAACAGACTTCAGGAGCATTTAACATGGCATTATGGGGTGGACGCTTTACGCAGGCGGCCGATGAACGCTTCAAGCAGTTTAACGATTCGCTGCGTTTTGATTACCGGCTGGCGGAGCAGGATATTATTGGTTCTGTCGCCTGGTCTAAGGCGCTGGTAACCGTTGACGTATTAACTTCAGAAGAGCAGCAGCAGCTGGAAACGGCGCTGGGCGCGTTGCTGGAAGAAGTACGTGCTAATCCGCAGCAAATTTTGCAAAGCGATGCTGAAGATATCCATAGCTGGGTAGAAGGCAAGCTGATCGATAAGGTCGGCGCGTTGGGTAAAAAGCTTCATACCGGACGCAGCCGTAACGATCAGGTCGCTACCGATCTGAAACTGTGGTGCAAGGATCAGGTGTTGCAGCTGTTAAGCGCGGTACGTGAACTACAGCAGGCGCTGGTGGCCACGGCAGAAGCGAATCAGGATGCCGTGATGCCAGGCTATACCCACCTGCAACGTGCGCAGCCGGTAACCTTTGCGCACTGGTGCCTGGCCTATGTAGAGATGCTGGCGCGGGATGAAAGCCGTTTGCAGGATACGCTAAAGCGCCTTGATGTCAGCCCCTTGGGCAGCGGCGCGCTGGCCGGAACCGCCTATGAAATCGATCGTGAGCAGCTGGCTGACTGGCTGGGATTTGCTTCAGCCACACGCAATAGCCTGGATAGCGTTTCCGACCGCGATCATGTGCTGGAGCTGCTTTCTGATGCGTCTATCGGCATGGTGCATCTGTCACGCTTTGCTGAAGATTTGATTTTCTTTAATACTGGCGAAGCTAACTTTGTCGAACTATCCGATCGCGTCACTTCCGGTTCTTCATTGATGCCGCAGAAGAAGAACCCGGATGCGCTGGAACTGATTCGCGGTAAGTGCGGGCGCGTACAGGGTGCGTTGACCGGTATGATGATGACGTTAAAAGGACTGCCGCTGGCCTATAACAAGGATATGCAGGAAGATAAAGAAGGGCTGTTCGATGCGCTCGATACCTGGCTTGACTGTCTGCATATGTCGGCGCTGGTACTGGATGGCCTGCAGGTGAAGCGTCCTCGTTGCCAGGAAGCGGCGGAGCAGGGTTATGCAAATGCGACAGAGCTGGCTGATTATCTGGTCGCCAAAGGCATTCCTTTCCGCGAAGCCCATCATATCGTAGGTGAGGCCGTCGTCGGCGCGATTGCCCAGGGCGTTGCGCTGGAAGGGTTAACGCTGGCGCAATTGAAGCAGTTTAGCCCGGTTATCGAACAGGACGTTTATTCCGTTCTTTCCCTTCAGTCCTGCCTGGATAAACGTAATGCGCAAGGTGGTGTCGCACCGCAGCAGGTGAAAAAAGCTATTAAGGAAGCGCAGCAGCGACTTAAATAATTTCATCAAAAATGAGAAAGGAGAATGAATAAATTCTCCTTTCTTATATTTATTCCTTATTCCCCGCTCTTTCAGATATTGCTGCAAGCCAACAGCGATAACTTCATGTTTTTAGTAATCTTATTTCTTCCAGAAATAATATTTCACAATCTGATAATTTGTTAAAACTTATCTTTTTTCTGAAGGTAAATTTTAAAATGGATTTTTTTCGATGTTAATATTTAGGTATTCTTCTATTCTTTTTGTCCTGTTTAGCAAAACAGTAACTTATTTAACAATAATTAATTAAATAACGAGAGGGAAATATGAGACAGCTTTCTTTTAATGAAATGACTACCGTCGCTGGAGGCGAAGGGAATAGTTTCTTTGACTTTATCTGGGATCGCCTGCATACCGCAGCGCTTGGTGGCGTGGCTGCGGCTGTGACCGGAGCTGCTATTGGTTGGGTTCACGGCGGAAAAAATACCGGTTATTTAGGTTTAAGCATTATCGGTCATCCCGTTGGTGCTCTTACCGGGGCCATCATCGGTGGGATTGGTGGCGTAATTGGCGGTTTACTGGTCTCCTATGAATTTTGTTATAACATGGCGATGCAAGCCTTCGACTCGATCAGAAAGGGTAAAATCGAGTAAGACAGTTGAAGAAGTTCTGGATAACGATGTTTAAAGGGAATTATCATGCGTGAATTGAAACACAATGAATTAGAAAGTGTCTCCGGTGGCTATGGTGCAAATATGCTGGCCAACCTCGGCGAATTTGCCGTCTGTGCGGTAGGAGGAGCTGTTGTGGGCGCCTGGACATTCGCAATATGGGGTGACTGGGGTGGCGCGTCCCGCTATGATTTAATCGGTATCGGCGGCGGCATTACCGGATTCCTTGGCGCACTGGCCGGTGTGGTGGTGGGTGTCGTACTGGGTGCCATTAAGGGAACCGCCATGGGCTACGAAAGGGGCCTTGCCTATGCTGAAGGGGTGCTGCTCAATATAGCTCAGGGTAAACCAGGGAATATTGAGCGTTAATAAGAGTAATTGTTAACGCTGCTATCAGATTTGCTAATGCTTAACAGGTTATTTGCTCTCTTTCCAATGACGGAAAGCAACGAATAGGTTAATTATTTGACTGCTGTCATCATTCTCTTTTATGCCTGACAGTCTCCGGTGTAGCTTATAAAGCAATAAAAAAGGCGGGCAATCTTGCCCGCCAACCTCTGACTTCAACTATTTCTTCTTATAGGCACATCTGAAAACCGGTCTGGGTAATGAAACCGGCTTCCGGATTCTTAGGCAATCTGAAAGAATTTCTCTAAATCATCGCTTCCACCGATATGACGGCCGCCAATAAATACCTGCGGTACGGTTGCGCGTCCGGTCATTGCGCGCAGGCTAACGGTGGTTGCATCCTGTCCCAGAACAATCTCTTCATACTGAATGCCGCGATCGAGCAGTATCTGTTTCGCTTTGGTGCAGAATGGGCAACCTGGTTTAGTAAACAGAGAAACTGATTCCTGTACTTTAAATTCGGGTGCCAGATAACGCAGCATGGTATCCGCATCGGATACTTCAAACGGGTCGCCCGGCTTATTCGGCTCAACGAACATCTTTTCAATAATGCCGTCGCGAACCAGCATTGAATAACGCCAGGAGCGTGGGCCAAAGCCAAGATCCGCTTTCTCAACCAACATATTCATACCACGGGTGAAATCACCGTTGCCGTCCGGAATGAAAGTAATGTTTTCTGCATGCTGATCGGCTTTCCAGGCATTCATAACAAACGTATCGTTGACGGAAACGCACAGGATCGCATCAACGCCATGTTTGGCGAATACGCCCGACAGTTCGTTGTAACGTGGCAGATGACTGGAGGAACAGGTCGGAGTAAATGCACCCGGCAGCGAAAATACAATGACGGTTTTGCCCTTAAACAGCTCATCAGTTGTCACATCAACCCAGCTGTCGCCCTGGCGCGTATGAAAAGTAACCTGTGGGACGCTTTTGCCTTCCTGACTTGCAAACATAAGAATCAACACCTCTGAATTAACGTTGCGGTTCATATTTAACTTCTGCGGTGCATTATTCTTATCCAGGCTTGATAGGGCTAATCGTTCATTGCTATTCTATTCATTGCCACGGGCTATCGTGGCTCGGAGGATAAAATGAATATTCGTGATCTTGAATACCTGGTTTCCCTCGCTGAACACCGCCATTTTCGGCGCGCTGCCGATGCCTGTCATGTTAGCCAGCCCACGCTGAGCGGGCAGATCCGCAAACTGGAAGATGAGCTTGGCGTGATGTTACTGGAACGTACCAGTCGTAAAGTGCTGTTTACCCAGGCCGGTTTACTGCTGGTAGACCAGGCACGTACCGTGCTGCGTGAGGTAAAAGTACTGAAGGAGATGGCCAGCCAGCAGGGTGAGGCGATGTCCGGCCCGCTGCATATTGGTCTGATCCCGACCGTCGGGCCTTATCTGCTGCCGCATATTATTCCAATGCTGCATCAGAGTTTCCCCAGGCTGGAAATGTATCTGCATGAGGCGCAAACGCAGCAGCTGTTGAGCCAGCTGGATAGCGGCAAACTTGACTGCGCTATTCTGGCGCTGGTTAAAGAGAGTGAAGCCTTTATTGAGGTGCCGCTGTTTGATGAGCCGATGAATCTGGCGATCTGGCAGGATCATCCGTGGAAAGATCGCGATCGTGTGCCGATGTCCGATCTGGCGGGCGAAAAATTACTGATGCTGGAGGATGGGCACTGCTTGCGCGATCAGGCGATGGGCTTCTGCTTCCAGGCAGGTGCCGATGAAGATACCCATTTCCGGGCAACCAGCCTTGAAACGCTACGTAACATGGTGGCGGCAGGAAGCGGCATTACCTTATTGCCTGCGCTGGCGGTGCCGCCTGAGCGTACCCGTGATGGCATTACCTATCTTCCGTGCTATAAACCTGTGCCGCAGCGTACTATTGCACTGGTTTACCGTCCCGGATCGCCTCTGCGCAGCCGCTATGAGCAACTGGCTGAGGCTATCCGTAGCCATATGCAGGGAAAAATGGAAACCACGTTAAAACAGGCGGTTTAAGCCGTTCAGAGCGGCGACGCGATATGCTTCCGCCATCGTGGGATAGTTAAAGGTGGTATTCACGAAATACTCAATCGTGTTGCCACCGTTTTTCTGCTCCATAATCGCCTGTCCGATATGAATGATCTCAGCCGCGCGCTCACCGAAACAGTGAATCCCTAAAATCTCTTTGGTATCGCGGTGGAAAAGAATTTTCAGGCTGCCTACATTCATCCCAACAATCTGCGCACGTGCCAGATGTTTAAACTGCGCCCGGCCCACTTCATAAGGAACTTTCATCGCCGTTAGCTGCTGTTCGGTTTTTCCAACGGAGCTGATTTCTGGGATGGTATAGATACCGGTGGGAATATCTTCAATCAGGTGCGCGGTAGCTTCGCCTTTTATCACCGCCTGCGCGGCAATGCGGCCTTGATCGTAGGCAGCAGAAGCCAGGCTGGGGTAGCCGATCACATCGCCTACGGCGTAGATATGTGGCTGTGCGGTTTGGTACATGCTGTTAACTTTCAGCAGGCCGCGCCCGTCCGCTTCCAGGCCCACATTTTCCAGCGACAGCGAATCGGTATTGCCCGTGCGTCCGTTGGCATAAAGCAGGCAATCCGCCTTAACTTTTTTGCCTGACTTAAGGTGCATGATCACGCCATCACTTACGCCTTCAATCTTTTCAAACTCTTCGTTGTGGCGAATCACCACGCCGCTGTTCCAGAAGTGATAAGAGAGCGCATCGGACATCTCCTGATCGAGAAACGCCAGTAGACGGTCGCGCGTGTTGATTAAATCCACTTTGACATTTAGGCCACGGAATATCGACGCGTATTCACAGCCGATCACGCCTGCGCCATAGATAATGACGTGGCCCGGCTCATGATGCAGGTTAAGAATGGAATCGGAATCGTAAATTCGCGGGTGGGTGAAGTCGACATCTGCCGGATGATAAGGACGTGAGCCGCAGGCGATAATAAATTTTTCTGCCGTCAGGCGTTCAACCGAACCATCAGGATGCGTTAAACCGATGGTATTGGCATCGAGAAAACGGGCGTCGCCCTGAAACAGCTCGCAATGGTTACGTTCGTAAAAACCCTGGCGCATGCGTGTCTGCTGGTTAATCACATTTTCCGTATGTCTCAGGATATCGGCGAAGGAGGAACGAAGATGGCGGGTGTGATCGCTGTATAAAGGGTTTTGGTTGAATTCGATAGTGCGGCTGACCGCATGTCGCAACGCTTTAGACGGTATCGTTCCCCAGTGTGTGCAGCCGCCGCCAATATTGTGATAGCGCTCAATTACGGCAATACGGGCGCCCTGTTTGACCAGCCCCATCGCGGCACCTTCGCCGCCAGGACCGGAGCCAATCACAATAACATCGTAATCGTAAGCATGTAGCATACTGGCACTTCCTTTATTTTATACACATTTTAGCAACGAGATTCTAACATTCCGACACCCATATCCCAATTCCTGGAGTGATTTTAGCCGCAATTTTTTAAAGCGTGAGGTTAATAGCCGTTCACAAACTTTGACGGACTGTACGCTGGGTTATTTGTTATAGTGGGGCTTCCGGTAGGCTAACAGGCAGTAAAAATGGGCGTCAGAGCACAGCAAAAAGAACGTACACGACGTTCGCTAATTGAAGCGGCATTTAGTCAACTGAGTGCCGAGCGCAGTTTTGCCAGCCTGAGTTTGCGCGAAGTTGCGCGCGAAGCCGGTATTGCTCCAACCTCGTTTTATCGGCATTTTCGTGATGTAGATGAGCTGGGGTTAACCATGGTGGATGAGAGCGGCCTGATGCTCAGGCAGCTTATGCGCCAGGCGCGTCAGCGTATTGCCAAAGGCGGCAGCGTAATAAAAACCTCCGTTGCTACCTTTATGGAATTCATTGAAAGCAATCCTAACGCCTTCCGCCTGCTGTTGCGCGAACGCTCAGGTACTTCCGCCGCCTTCCGTGCCGCTGTGGCGCGTGAGATCCAGCATTTTATCGCTGAACTGGCCGATTACCTTGAGCTGGAAAACCGCATGCCGCGTAGTTTTACCGAAGCGCAGGCAGAAGCGATGGTTATTATCGTTTTTAATGCGGGCGCGGAAGCGCTGGATGTTGACGTGGAGCAGAGGCGCAAGCTGGAAGAACGGCTAGTGTTGCAGTTGCGTATGATCTCTAAAGGCGCTTACTACTGGTATCGCCGTGAACAGGAGCGGACAGCGGTCACGCTCGATAATCCTGACTAACATATAAAAAAGGATAAGCTATGACAGATCAGAACCCTCGCGATAAAGGAACCCTGGTGCTGGCATTTATCACCGGCCTCGCGATTAATGGTTCTTTTTCGGCTCTTTTTAATACTTTTGTGCCGTTCTCTATTTTTCCCGTTCTTGCGCTGGGCCTTGCTGCCTGGAGCCTGCATCAACGTTATCTTGACCGCGCTATGCCAGAAGGCATGCCTTCACTGGCCGCTGCGTTTTTCCTGCTGGGTATTCTGCTTTATAGCGCCATTGTCCGCGCCGACTATCCCGAAATCGGCTCTAACTTTATTCCAACCGTTTTAATGGTGGCGCTAATCTTTTGGATTGGCAGCAAGCTGCGTAGGAAAAGCTGATGCCGGGGCGCTATCGGTGAGATAGCGCAAGCCCGTGAGAAGAAGCCTGTAGGGATCGCGGCTGGAAAGATCCCTACAGCTTCCGCCAGTTTTTAACGGCGCGTCAACAGAACGCCACACTCCATATGATGAGTGTAGGGAAACTGATCGAACAGCGCCAGACGGCGAATAGTGTGGGTTTGCGCCAACGTTTCCAGATTTTGACACAGCGTTTGCGGGTTACAGGAGATATAGAGGATCTGCGGATAGCCCTGCACCAGTTTTACCGTCTCTTCATCCAGCCCGCTACGCGGCGGATCGACAAAAATCGTTTCACACTGATAGCTCTGTAAATCGATACCCTGTAAACGGTTAAAGGTGCGTACGCCGTTCATCGCCTGGGTAAATTCCTCTGCTGCCATACGAATAATTTGTACATTATCAATCTGGTTGGCTGCGATATTGTACTGGGCCGCTGCGACCGAAGGTTTAGCGATCTCCGTTGCCAGCACCTGGCGGAAGTTACGCGCCAGCGCCAGTGAAAAGTTACCGTTGCCGCAGTACAGCTCCAGCAGATCGCCCTGCGCGCCCTTTGTGACATCCAGTGCCCACTCCAGCATCTGAATGTTCACCGCCGCGTTAGGCTGGGTGAAACTGTTCTCTATCTGACGATAGATCATATCGCGCCCAGCGACCGGCAGCCGTTCATCCACATAATCACGATCGAGGCAGATTTTGGTTTTAGTGGCGCGTCCAATCAGTTGTACGTCAATGCCCTGCGCCCGCAGCGCGTCACGTAATTCCTGCGCCGCCTGCTGCCACTCCTCATCAAGTTTGCGGTGATAAATCACAGAGATAGCGATCTGGTTACTGAGCGTGGAGAGATAATCAATCTGGAAAAGCTTGCGGCGTAGCACGTTATTGTCGCGGATCGCGGCGATCATCATTGGCATTAGCTGATTGATCAGCTGGCTGGCGGCCGGAAATTGATCGACGCGAATACGCTGGAGCGTCTGCTGATCGAACATGATGTGATAAAGATCGTCGCCTTCGTGCCAGATGCGAAATTCAGCGCGCATGCGATAGTGGCTGTCCGGCGAGCGAAACACCTCGACTTCCGGCGCAGAAAAGGCCGCCATCATCGTTTGCAGGCGCGTCACTTTTTCCGCGAGCTGGGCTTCATATTGTTCGACAGGCAGTTGTTCGGGCGTCATGGCTTTTCCTGATTGAATGGCAAACTTGCCGGGCGATTGTAGGGATTCACTGCGCGATGTCCAGCCTTCTCATGTTTAGTGAGAGCGGTTTCCTGGAAGTCTGGACATCCAAAAAGCGCGCTTGTAGACTGCGCGAGCCGGTCTCCTGCTGAGTTAAAAGGGAACCCAGTGCAATTCTGGGGCTGACGCGCAGCGGTAAAGAATGTCGTGGCGATAGCGAAAGCAGACACTGTCATTAGATGGGAAGTCATCGCCATATTATCGATTCTAAGCCCGAAGACCTGCCGGTAATACGTCGCACTTTACGGCTATCGCGTGCTATTGGCCGTACCTCTGCGGCATCCTGCTCGACCTTTTGGATGCTTTAATGAAATGTTGATAATGAAAAAAACGCCGCTGGCATTGGCTATTGCGGCACTTTCCTTCTGGGCGCAATCCGGCATCGCTGCCAGCAATAATGACAATATCGTCGTAACAGCAAACCGTTTTGCTCAGCCTGTCTCTTCCGTGCTGGCACCAACCACGGTTGTAACCCGTGACGATATCGATCGCTGGCAGGCGAAAAGCCTGGTAGATGTGATGCGCCGTCTGCCCGGCGTCAATTCAGCAGTTAACGGCGGCCTGGGGCAGCAAAGCTCGCTGTTTATCCGCGGCACTGAATCAGATCACGTGCTGATTTTGATTAACGGCGTGCGGCTTAATCAGGCTGGTATCAGCGGATCGTCCGATCTTAGCCAGATTCCGCTCTCGCTGGTTCAGCGTATTGAATATATTCGCGGCGCACGTTCCGCCGTATATGGCTCAGATGCTATTGGCGGCGTGATCAATATTATTACCGGGCGCGCGCAGCCGGGCAGCAGCTTAACGGCGGGTGTCGGTTCACACGGCTATCAGATGTATGATGGTGCAACGCAGCAAAAGCTGGGCGAGGCGACAACGCTCACGCTGGCGGGAGATTACACCTATACCAAAGGGTTCGATGTTAAGGCGGGTTATCCTAACGCTTATGGCCCGGCCCAGCCCGACCATGATGGCTTTATGAGTAAAACGCTGTATGGCTCGATTGAGCAGCAGTTTACCGATGAGCTTAGCGGCTTTATTCGCGGCTATGGCTTTAGCAACCGTAGCGCCTATGATTTCGATTACAGCTATGACAGTAGCTATACCCATGTATTAGGTATCAAAGATACGCGGCAGCTATACAGCCGCAACTGGGATAGTGGGCTGCGTTTTCAAAACGATATCTATTCAACGCAGCTAATCGCCAGCTACAGCCATACCAAAGATTATAACTATGACCCGCGCCTGGGCCGCTATAGCGCTATTACTACGCTCGACGATATTCAACAATATAACCTGCAGTGGGGTAATACGCTGCGCGTGGCGCAGGGAGAAGTCAGCGCTGGCGTGGACTGGCAGAAGCAGACCACGGAGCCGGGTACTAATTACCTGGCGCAGGGTTATGAACAACGCAATACAGGCCTCTACCTGACGGGGCAGCAGCAGTTTGGCAGCGTGACGCTGGAAGGGGCGGTACGTGGTGATGATAACAACCAGTTCGGCTGGCATAACACCTGGCAAAGCGCCGCCGCCTGGGAGTTTATCGAAGGCTATCGGCTTTTTGCCTCTTACGGCACCGCTTTCAAAGCACCTAACCTGGGGCAGGTCTATTCGCCGGGCTATGGCAATCCTGATCTTTCTCCAGAGAAGAGCAAACAGTGGGAAGGTGGCGTTGAAGGATTAACCCATGCGGTTAACTGGCGTGTATCAGCGTATCGTAATGATATCGACAATATGATTAATACCGATGCCTCTTACCGCTATTACAATATCCAGCAGGTGCGAATTAAAGGGATTGAGGCTACGGCGCAGTTTGATACCGGGCCGTTAAGCCATCAGGTTTCATATGACTATAACGATCCGCGTGATACGCAAACTGACCAGGTTCTGGCGCGTCGTGCCCGGCAGTTGGTGAAATATCAGCTGGACTGGATGCTGTCTGATTTCGACTGGTCATTAACCTGGCTTTATACCGGTTCGCGTTATGATACTGACTATAACAGCACGCCGTCACGCCGCGTGAAGCTGGGTGGTATGAGCCTGTGGGATCTTGCGGTTTCTTATCCTGTCACCTCTCGGCTGACGGTTCGTGGTAGAATCGCCAACCTGTTCGATAAAGATTACGAGACAGCGTATGGCTTCGAAACCCCAGGAAGAGAGTTCTACCTCACAGGAACTTACAGCTTCTAATCTGCGGCCTACCGTACTGGTATTTGATTCCGGTGTGGGCGGGCTGTCTGTCTATGATGAGGTCCGGCAATTATTGCCGGATCTTCACTATCTGTATGCCTTTGATAACGTCGCTTTTCCATATGGGGAAAAATCAGAAGCGTTTATCGTCGAGCGCGTTGTGGCGATCGTAGAAGCGGTAACCCGACGTTATCCTTTAGCGATGGTAATTGTGGCCTGTAATACGGCCAGCACCGTTTCTCTGCCTGCGCTACGAGCGCGCTTTGATTTTCCCGTTGTTGGCGTGGTGCCTGCCATCAAACCTGCCGCCAGATTGACGCGTAACGGCGTGGTAGGGCTACTGGCAACGCGGGCAACGGTACGCCGCTCCTATACGCACGATCTGATTGCTCAGTTTGCCAGTGAATGTAAGACCGAGATGTTAGGTTCGGGCGAGCTGGTGGAACTGGCAGAGATGAAGCTGCATGGTCAGACAGTTTCACTTGACGCGATTCGCCGTATCCTGCAGCCGTGGCTACGTATGGCAGAGCCGCCGGATACGGTAGTACTGGGCTGTACACATTTTCCTTTACTGGCTGAAGAATTGCAGGAAGTGCTGCCTGAAGGGACGCGTTTTATCGATTCAGGAGCCGCGATTGCCCGCCGAACCGTTTGGCTATTACAACATGACGCCCCTGATGCGCGTTCTTCTGATAGCAATATGGCTTTCTGTATGGAAATGACACCGGAAGCTGTACAATTAATGCCCGTTTTGCAGCGTTATGGCTTCGAAAAGTTGGAAAAACTCGCGCTTTGATGAAAAAAGCGACATACGAATCTTTTTTTGCAATTAGTACTTGTCAGCTGAAAAGAACTCCCTATAATGCGCCTCCACTGACACGGCACAACGGCTTCTGAGTCGGCCTGGTCAGGAAGAGAAAAGAAAATAAAACCTTGACTCTTCAGCGGGAAAGCATAATATATGCAGCCCGCGCCACAGCAGAATGTGGCACTGCTCTTTAACAATTTATCAGACAATCTGTGTGGGCACTCACGGAACGGATATCGCAAACTAATTGCAGTATCAAAGTCTCTGAGTGAACACGTAATTCATTACGACGTTTTTCTCTGAGCATCAGACTTTAATTGAAGAGTTTGATCATGGCTCAGATTGAACGCTGGCGGCAGGCCTAACACATGCAAGTCGAACGGTAGCGGGAAGAAGCTTGCTTCTTTGCCGACGAGTGGCGGACGGGTGAGTAATGTCTGGGAAACTGCCCGATGGAGGGGGATAACCACTGGAAACGGTGGCTAATACCGCATAACGTCTTCGGACCAAAGTGGGGGACCTTCGGGCCTCACGCCATCGGATGTGCCCAGATGGGATTAGCTTGTTGGTGGGGTAACGGCTCACCAAGGCGACGATCCCTAGCTGGTCTGAGAGGATGACCAGCCACACTGGAACTGAGACACGGTCCAGACTCCTACGGGAGGCAGCAGTGGGGAATATTGCACAATGGGCGCAAGCCTGATGCAGCCATGCCGCGTGTATGAAGAAGGCCTTCGGGTTGTAAAGTACTTTCAGCGGGGAGGAAGGGGTGAGCCTTAATACGGTTCGTCATTGACGTTACCCGCAGAAGAAGCACCGGCTAACTCCGTGCCAGCAGCCGCGGTAATACGGAGGGTGCAAGCGTTAATCGGAATTACTGGGCGTAAAGCGCACGCAGGCGGTCTGTCAAGTCGGATGTGAAATCCCCGGGCTCAACCCGGGAACTGCATCCGAAACTGGCAGGCTTGAGTCTCGTAGAGGGGGTAGAATTCCAGGTGTAGCGGTGAAATGCGTAGAGATCTGGAGGAATACCGGTGGCGAAGGCGGCCCCCTGGACGAAGACTGACGCTCAGGTGCGAAAGCGTGGGGAGCAAACAGGATTAGATACCCTGGTAGTCCACGCCGTAAACGATGTCGACTTGGAGGCTGTGAGCTTGACTCGTGGCTTCCGGAGCTAACGCGTTAAGTCGACCGCCTGGGGAGTACGGCCGCAAGGTTAAAACTCAAATGAATTGACGGGGGCCCGCACAAGCGGTGGAGCATGTGGTTTAATTCGATGCAACGCGAAGAACCTTACCTGGTCTTGACATCCACGGAAGACTGCAGAGATGCGGTTGTGCCTTCGGGAGCCGTGAGACAGGTGCTGCATGGCTGTCGTCAGCTCGTGTTGTGAAATGTTGGGTTAAGTCCCGCAACGAGCGCAACCCTTATCCTTTGTTGCCAGCGCGTGATGGCGGGAACTCAAAGGAGACTGCCGGTGATAAACCGGAGGAAGGTGGGGATGACGTCAAGTCATCATGGCCCTTACGACCAGGGCTACACACGTGCTACAATGGCGCATACAAAGAGAAGCGACCTCGCGAGAGCAAGCGGACCTCACAAAGTGCGTCGTAGTCCGGATCGGAGTCTGCAACTCGACTCCGTGAAGTCGGAATCGCTAGTAATCGTGGATCAGAATGCCACGGTGAATACGTTCCCGGGCCTTGTACACACCGCCCGTCACACCATGGGAGTGGGTTGCAAAAGAAGTAGGTAGCTTAACCTTCGGGAGGGCGCTTACCACTTTGTGATTCATGACTGGGGTGAAGTCGTAACAAGGTAACCGTAGGGGAACCTGCGGTTGGATCACCTCCTTACCAGCGGATACCATTCGGTGAAGTGCTCACACAGATTGTCTGATAGAAATAACGAGCAGTAAAACCCCGGCAGGCTTGTAGCTCAGGTGGTTAGAGCGCACCCCTGATAAGGGTGAGGTCGGTGGTTCAAGTCCACTCAGGCCTACCAATTCCTTCCAGCACTGCGTTATGGTTCCGGCTCGCATAGTTCACTATGCTTCGCGAAACCATGCCTTGTTCTGAAAGGAATGTTGGTGTGCGGGTTTTACCGAAATATCTGGGGCTATAGCTCAGCTGGGAGAGCGCCTGCTTTGCACGCAGGAGGTCAGCGGTTCGATCCCGCTTAGCTCCACCATCAACGCCCAGGTTGATGACCACTTCAGAATACATTCACGAATGTATTGTGAAGTATTGCTCTTTAACAATCCGGAACAAGCTGAAAATTTGAAAGAGCGGCTTTTTTTACAGAAGCCGTTCAGAGTCTCTCAATTTCTCGCACCGGTAAGTGTCTCACGAGACGCTTGCGGGTTGTGAGGTTAAGCGACGAAGCGTACACGGTGGATGCCCTGGCAGTCAGAGGCGATGAAGGGCGTGCTAATCTGCGATAAGCGCCGGTAAGGTGATATGAACCGCAATAACCGGCGATACCCGAATGGGGAAACCCAGTGCAATCCGTTGCACTATCATGTCATGAATACATAGTGGCATGAGGCGAACCGGGGGAACTGAAACATCTAAGTACCCCGAGGAAAAGAAATCAACCGAGATTCCCTGAGTAGCGGCGAGCGAACGGGGAAGAGCCCAGAACCTGAATCAGCGCGTGTGTTAGTGGAAGCGTCTGGAAAGGCGCACGGTACAGGGTGACAGTCCCGTACACAAAAGCGCATGCGCTGTGAGTTCGACGAGTAGGGCGGGACACGTGGTATCCTGTCTGAACATGGGGGGACCATCCTCCAAGGCTAAATACTCCTGACTGACCGATAGTGAACCAGTACCGTGAGGGAAAGGCGAAAAGAACCCCGGCGAGGGGAGTGAAACAGAACCTGAAACCGTGTACGTACAAGCAGTGGGAGCCTACTTGTTAGGTGACTGCGTACCTTTTGTATAATGGGTCAGCGACTTATATTCTGTAGCAAGGTTAACCGCATAGGGGAGCCGAAGGGAAACCGAGTCTTAACCGGGCGCTAAGTTGCAGGGTATAGACCCGAAACCCGGTGATCTAGCCATGGGCAGGTTGAAGGTTGGGTAACACTAACTGGAGGACCGAACCGACTAATGTTGAAAAATTAGCGGATGACCTGTGGCTGGGGGTGAAAGGCCAATCAAACCGGGAGATAGCTGGTTCTCCCCGAAAGCTATTTAGGTAGCGCCTCGTGAATTCATCTCCGGGGGTAGAGCACTGTTTCGGCTAGGGGGCCATCCCGGCTTACCAACCCGATGCAAACTGCGAATACCGGAGAATGTTATCACGGGAGACACACGGCGGGTGCTAACGTCCGTCGTGAAGAGGGAAACAACCCAGACCGCCAGCTAAGGTCCCAAAGTCATGGTTAAGTGGGAAACGATGTGGGAAGGCCCAGACAGCCAGGATGTTGGCTTAGAAGCAGCCATCATTTAAAGAAAGCGTAATAGCTCACTGGTCGAGTCGGCCTGCGCGGAAGATGTAACGGGGCTAAACCATGCACCGAAGCTGCGGCAGCGACACGTAAGTGTTGTTGGGTAGGGGAGCGTTCTGTAAGCCTGCGAAGGTGTGCTGTGAGGCATGCTGGAGGTATCAGAAGTGCGAATGCTGACATAAGTAACGATAAAGCGGGTGAAAAGCCCGCTCGCCGGAAGACCAAGGGTTCCTGTCCAACGTTAATCGGGGCAGGGTGAGTCGACCCCTAAGGCGAGGCCGAAAGGCGTAGTCGATGGGAAACGGGTTAATATTCCCGTACTCGGCGTTACTGCGAAGGGGGGACGGAGAAGGCTATGTTGGCCGGGCGACGGTTGTCCCGGTTTAAGCGTGTAGGCTGAGCATCCAGGCAAATCCGGATGCTTAAGGCTGAGGCGTGATGACGAGGCGCTACGGCGCTGAAGCAACAAATGCCCTGCTTCCAGGAAAAGCCTCTAAGCTCCAGGTAACGCGGAATCGTACCCCAAACCGACACAGGTGGTCAGGTAGAGAATACCAAGGCGCTTGAGAGAACTCGGGTGAAGGAACTAGGCAAAATGGTGCCGTAACTTCGGGAGAAGGCACGCTGGCGCGTAGGTGAAGGGACTTGCTCCCGGAGCCGAGGCCAGTCGAAGATACCAGCTGGCTGCAACTGTTTATTAAAAACACAGCACTGTGCAAACACGAAAGTGGACGTATACGGTGTGACGCCTGCCCGGTGCCGGAAGGTTAATTGATGGGGTTATCCGTAAGGAGAAGCTCTTGATCGAAGCCCCGGTAAACGGCGGCCGTAACTATAACGGTCCTAAGGTAGCGAAATTCCTTGTCGGGTAAGTTCCGACCTGCACGAATGGCGTAATGATGGCCAGGCTGTCTCCACCCGAGACTCAGTGAAATTGAACTCGCTGTGAAGATGCAGTGTACCCGCGGCAAGACGGAAAGACCCCGTGAACCTTTACTACAGCTTGACACTGAACACCGGTCCTTGATGTGCAGGATAGGTGGGAGGCTTTGAAGCGCGGACGCCAGTCCGCGTGGAGCCGCCCTTGAAATACCACCCTTTAATGGCTGGTGTTCTAACGTAGGCCCGTAATCCGGGCTGCGGACAGTGTCTGGTGGGTAGTTTGACTGGGGCGGTCTCCTCCCAAAGCGTAACGGAGGAGTACGAAGGTCAGCTAATCACGGTCGGACATCGTGAGGTTAGTGCAATGGCATAAGCTGGCTTGACTGCGAGAGTGACGGCTCGGGCAGGTGCGAAAGCAGGTCATAGTGATCCGGTGGTTCTGAATGGAAGGGCCATCGCTCAACGGATAAAAGGTACTCCGGGGATAACAGGCTGATACCGCCCAAGAGTTCATATCGACGGCGGTGTTTGGCACCTCGATGTCGGCTCATCACATCCTGGGGCTGAAGTAGGTCCCAAGGGTATGGCTGTTCGCCATTTAAAGTGGTACGCGAGCTGGGTTTAGAACGTCGTGAGACAGTTCGGTCCCTATCTGCCGTGGGCGCTGGAAGACTGAGAGGGGTTGCTCCTAGTACGAGAGGACCGGAGTGAACGCACCGCTGGTGTACGGGTTGTCATGCCAATGGCACTGCCCGGTAGCTACGTGCGGAAGAGATAAGTGCTGAAAGCATCTAAGCACGAAACTTGCCTCGAGATGAGTCTTCCCTGAGGCCTTTGAGCCTCCTGAAGGGACGTTGAAGACGACGACGTTGATAGGCCGGGTGTGTAAGCGCAGCGATGCGTTGAGCTGACCGGTACTAATGACCCGTGAGGCTTAACCTTACAACGCCGGAAGCGTTTTGGGGAAAGAGAGAGACGCGAGAATTTTCAGTTTGTTCACCGGATTAAAGCATCAAGCGGGAGCGGGTAAAAGCGCGTTCCGGCGACAAGAATTTGCCTGGCGGCGAGAGCGCGGTGGTCCCACCTGACCCCATGCCGAACTCAGAAGTGAAACGCCGCAGCGCCGATGGTAGTGTGGGGCTTCCCCATGCGAGAGTAGGGAACTGCCAGGCATCAAATTAAGGTAACGCCCGCGGGCGGAGCCGGTTATCAGCGGGGTTGTGCTGATAATGCAGTATTCGGTGGAGCGGTAGTTCAGTCGGTTAGAATACCTGCCTGTCACGCAGGGGGTCGCGGGTTCGAGTCCCGTCCGTTCCGCCACCCTATTTAGGGGCGTAGTTCAATTGGTAGAGCACCGGTCTCCAAAACCGGGTGTTGGGGGTTCGAGTCCCTCCGCCCCTGCCAGATAAAGGATCCTTTGCTAACGCAAAGGATTTTTTTTGCCTGCGATTCAGTCATTCCCTTTTGCCTTTGTTATGCCTTTCTGTACGAGGATGAGCATAATTTCTCTCATCCCTTCTGTTCGTAAAAACAAACGCGGTGGTAGTTGAACGACATTTATTGCTGTATCAATACCGGATATTTCAACAGCTGACGAATATGCGTCTGTTGATCGCTATTCTGTAGCCAAACGGCGTAAAGCGGCCTGACGGCAACTGGCGTATCGGGGATAACGGTTAAATCAGGATAGTGCTGCAGCCAGCAGTCCGGCAAAAATGCACAGGCACCGGTAGTATGCAGCAGCTGCCGGGTTAGATGCGCTGACGTGGTGGTTAGCACGGGTACATCATCGGCACCGGCCAGATAGCTTTCATGTTGATGGAAATCGGCACCCCATTCCAGCTTGATATAGTCATATTTTTCCTTCTTCTCGCTTTTACGAGAGCGAAATAGTGTTAGCGAAATATGGCCTATTTGCTGGCTGGTCAGTTCATCCATCTTCGGAGCTTCGGTTGTAATCAGCAGATCAAGCTGACGTTCATGCAGCTGTTTGACCAGTAGATGTCTTTGCGCAACGCGAGCTTCCAGATGCAGACTCTCACGATTTTCATACAGCGTCTGCAACCAGGGGGTCAGATAGGCTTCCCAGAGAGATGCACTGGCCCCGATAGAAAGCTCATGGTGCTGTTGCGTATGCGCCACTTCTTTTTTAGCCATTAGCCAGGTGCTCATCAGGCTTTCCGCGTAAGGAAGCAGCCGCTCACCTGCCGAAGTCAGGCGTATGTTATTGCGATGTCGGGTAAAAAGGTTCACGCCCAGCTGATTCTCCAGCTGTCTGATGCGAAAGCTGACCGCTGACTGTGTCAGGTAGAGCGCTTCTGCGGCGCGTCCAAAGTGACGTGTTCTGCTCACTTCAAGAAAGGTCTTCAGTAATTCCGTATCCACAGCCCACTCCAAAAATTTGTTTGTCGTAATGATTTAAATGTTTTGTTTTACACTCTGTCAAGCCTAACTAATACTCCGCGCCATAAATCGCACGGCCATAGAAGAGTTAGGAGCGTGTAAAATGGCGGATAGCTTCGCAACAAATAATCGTTTTTTTGATAACAAACACTACCCGCGTGGGTTTTCGCGTCACGGTGATTTCACTATAAAAGAAGCTCAGCTTCTCGAAAGACATGGTTACGCGTTTAATGAGCTTGATCTGGCCAGACGTGAGCCGGTGACAGAAGAAGAACGTCAGTTTATAGAAGTATGTCGTGGTTTACGTGAACCACAAACCGAAGCCGAGCGTGTGTGGAGTAAATATATGACGCGTATCAAGCGTCCAAAACGTTTCCATACGCTCTCTGGCGGTAAACCGCAGATGGAAGGTGTTGAAGACTATAGCGATACGGATGATTAATCCAACGCGCTTCGCGTCTTAAGCAGTTACGTGATGATGGGGCTGCGGCCCCATATCTCACTCCAGGTTTTTATGTAGATGAGCCAACATTCGGTCCATACCCCGATAGCTTAGCGCTTCAAGCAGATGCGTTCGCGTCAGCGTTTCCTCTTCCGCCAGATCGGCAATAGTCCGTGACACCTTTAGCAGTCGTTGCCATGCTCTGACTGAAAGTCCCAGCGTAATCAGTATCGATTCAAGCCACTCAGCATCTGCCGCAGAAAGCGCGCACCATTGTTGTACTTCACGGTTATCTAATAGCGCATTAATCTTTCCCTGTCGCGCCAGCTGGCGTTCCCGCGCTTTTAGCACCCTTAGTCGCACTTGAGCACTCTGTTCAGCCCCCTTTGAGGGCTGACTAAGCATACCGGCAGGCAATAGTGGGATCTCCAGAGAGAGATCGAAACGGTCCAGAAACGGACCCGACAGACGGCCAAGGTAACGTAATGTCTGCAACGGCGTACTGCGATTATGTTTACCTTCATAATGCCCGCCAGGACTGGGATTCATCGCGGCGATAAGCTGAAAGCGCGCAGGCCAGGTAACTTTTGCTCTGGTACGAGAGATCGTAATTTCCCCCGTTTCCAGTGGTTCACGCAATGCATCCAGAGTTTTTCGGCTGAATTCAGGCAGCTCATCCAAAAACAGAACACCATTGTGCGCCAGCGTAATCTCACCCGGCTGGGGGATAGCGCCGCCGCCTGTTAGCGCATAGAGCGTGGAACTATGGTGGGGGATGCGAAAAGGGCGTTTTCGCCATTGTTTATGTACGCCTCCGCGATTAATCAGGCTGGCAATGGTGGCGCACTCCAGCGCTTCACGATCGCTCAGAGGCGGTAACAGGCCAGTCAGGCGCATCGCCAGCATAGTTTTTCCTGTGCCGGGTGGACCAATAAGCAGTAGATTGTGTCCTCCCGCAGCGGATACTTCCAGAGCGCGCTTACCCTGTTGCTGTCCGACGATATCGCTTAAATCTTCCTTTTTCGCTTCATCATCTGGCAAATCTGCGCAACCAGACGCAAGCGATCGTTGAGCCGTCAGGAAAGCACATACTTCTGGAAGATTACTGGCGATTAGTGATTCGCCCTGTTTAACCAGGCCAACATCGTTACCATTTTCTGCCGGTACAATCAGCGTCCTTCCTGCATCGCTTGCCGCCATCGCAGCCGGAATAGCGCCCTGTACACCCCTTAAGGCCCCGCTTAGAGCAAGCTCACCCAGGAATTCAAACTGCGCCAGTTTGGCTTCAGGAAGCTGCTCTGAGGCAGCGAGAATAGCAATGGCAATAGGCAGATCGAAACGTCCACCTTCCTTGGGCAGATCGGCAGGTGCCAGATTGACGGTAATGCGTTTCGCAGGAAAGGTAAAACCGCTATTCAGAATAGCGCTGCGTACTCGGTCACGAGCCTCTTTTACCGTGGTTTCAGCTAATCCCACCAGTGAAAGGCCCGGCAATCCGTTGCTTATGTGAACTTCAACCGTAACCAGCGGCGCTTTGACGCCAAGGGCGGCACGCGTAGCTACATGGGATAAAGCCATAATCCCTCCTTATTTTGACTCGGAGGCAGTATGCGTAGTGTTCGGTACGAAGGCGATGGGTAATGAAGAAAGATACGCGCCTTCTCGAAAAGATTCTTGTAACGAGGGCGTTATTTGCAATAAGCCAACGGCAATAATGCCAGTAGTAAAACATCTATTTATTACGGCAGGGGCGTAATGAAAATTTTTCAATAATATTAATTTATTGAATTTTATGGATATTTTTATATTTTCTTGTCGCGCCCAAAAAATTAATCAATAAAAAGTGTTGTCGATCTATGCCTGTCTGTGTTACCTCTTTAGGCATTACTTCGAATAAGCGAAATTTTGAACATTATATGAAAGCCCTTCTACGAGTGATTAGCCTAGTCGTGATTAGCGTGGTGGTGATTATTATCACACCGTGCGGGGCTGCGCTCGGAGGAAGAAAGGCTTAAAAATCAAGCCTGAATCTAAAAGAACCCCCGCACCGAAAGGTCCGGGGGTTTTTTTATGGTCAGGCATCGGGACAGTCAATGAAAGAGGAACAAACAATGCACAGTAGCATAAAATGCTGTTGTTCCCGGCAAACGATAGGGGAATAACGATGACAGGCGCTCAGTGGGTGGTTCAAGTATTGCGTGCGCAGGGAGTTGATACCGTGTTTGGTTATCCCGGCGGTGCGATTATGCCGGTTTACGATGCGCTCTATGATGGCGGCGTCGATCACCTACTGTGTCGCCACGAGCAGGGCGCGGCAATGGCGGCTATCGGCTATGCACGTGCTACGGGTAAAACGGGCGTCTGCATTGCGACTTCCGGGCCGGGGGCGACAAACCTGATCACCGGCCTGGCTGATGCAATGATGGATTCTGTTCCGGTTGTAGCCATCACCGGGCAGGTCGCCGCGCCGCTGATTGGTACCGATGCTTTTCAGGAGATTGATGTTTTAGGCCTCTCGCTGGCCTGCACTAAACACAGTTTCCTGGTTGAATCGCTGGAATCGTTACCGGAAGTGATGGCTGAGGCGTTTGCGATTGCCCAGTCAGGGCGCCCGGGGCCGGTTCTGGTTGATATCCCGAAAGATATTCAAATTGCCAGCGCTGAACTGACGCCACATTTGCTGCCCGTTGCTGAAATACCAGCCTGCCCGCAGCAGGATTTGGAACAGGCCCGCATGCTGATCGCCCAGGCAAAAAAACCCGTGCTGTATGTAGGTGGCGGCGTAGGAATGGCGCAGGCTGTTCCGGCGTTACGTGAATTTATCCGACAGACTGGTATTCCCGCGGTAGCAACGCTGAAAGGGCTGGGCGCGCCGGATGCCAGCGATCCCTGTTATCTCGGCATGCTGGGTATGCATGGGACGAAAGCGGCGAATCTGGCCGTACAGCAGTGCGATCTGTTGATTGCTGTCGGCGCGCGTTTTGACGATCGCGTTACCGGTAAGCTGGATACCTTCGCCCCGCATGCCAGCGTTATCCATATGGATATCGATCCGGCAGAACTGAATAAGCTGCGTCGTGTGCATGTCGGTTTGCAGGGCGATCTGAATACGCAGTTGCTGGCGCTGGCGCAGCCGTGCCAGATCGATGAATGGCGTGCAGAAGTGATGACGTTAAAAGCCGGGCATAGCTGGCGTTACGATCATCCGGGCGAGGCTATCTACGCCCCGCTGTTTTTGCGCCAGCTGTCCGATCGTAAAGATGCCCGCACCGTGGTGACCACCGATGTCGGTCAGCACCAGATGTGGACGGCGCAGCATATGACCTTCACCGCACCTGAAAATTTTATTACTTCCAGCGGGCTGGGTACCATGGGATTTGGCCTGCCCGCCGCGATAGGCGCGCAGGTTGCCCGCCCTGAAGATACCGTTATCTGTGTTTCCGGCGATGGCTCTTTCATGATGAACGTGCAGGAACTGGGCACCATCAAACGTAAAGGGCTGCCGATCAAAATTGTTCTGCTGGATAACCAGCGCCTGGGGATGGTACGCCAGTGGCAGCAGCTGTTTTTTTCTGAGCGCTACAGCGAAACCAACCTTTCCGATAATCCCGATTTCCTGACGCTGGCAAGCGCTTTTGATATCCCAGGCCAGCGTATTACCCGTAAAGATCAGGTCGACGCTGCATTAGATGCTCTGCTGACCAGTAAAGGTCCCTGGTTGCTGCATGTGGCCATTAATGAGCTTGAAAACGTCTGGCCTCTGGTGCCGCCCGGTGCCAGCAATGCAAACATGATGGAGAAAATCGTATGAACCAGCACCAGTTGTCTATTGAAGCACGCTTTCGGCCTGAAGTTCTGGAGCGCATATTGCGGGTTATCCGTCATCGCGGCTTTCAGGTCTGCTCCATGAATATGGCCGCCGTCGCTAATGCTGAGAATATTAATATTGAAATGACCGTTGCCAGCCCACGTTCAGTCGATTTACTGTCAACACAGCTGTGCAAACTGATGGATGTCGCTTGCGTCCAGATCCAACAACAGACAACACAACAAATCCGCGCATAGTCGCTAAAGGAAATAAGAATGAGTACGAAGAAAGCAGACTTTATCTGGTTCAACGGCGAGATGGTGAAATGGGAAGAAGCGAAGGTCAGCGTGATGTCCCATGCCCTGCATTACGGTACGTCAGTTTTTGAAGGCGTCCGTTGCTATGACTCGCATAAAGGGCCGGTAGTCTTCCGTCATCGTGAACATATGCAGCGCCTGCACGACTCCGCCAAAATTTATCGCTTTCCGCTGAAGTATAGCGTGGATGAGCTGATGGCCGCCTGCCGCGACGTTCTGCGCGTGAACAAACTGAAAAGCGCCTATATCCGCCCGCTGGCATTTGTCGGCGACGTAGGCTTAGGGGTTAACCCGCCGGAAGGCTACGGTACGGACGTGATCATCGCCGCGTTCCCGTGGGGGGCTTACCTGGGTGCTGAAGCGCTGGATCAGGGCATCGACGCGATGGTTTCCTCATGGAACCGCGTGGCACCGAACACTATTCCTACCGCGGCTAAAGCGGGCGGCAACTATCTCTCCTCGCTGCTGGTTGGTAGCGAAGCGCGCCGTCACGGTTATCAGGAAGGCATTGCGCTGGATACTCACGGTTATATCTCTGAAGGTGCCGGTGAAAACCTGTTTGAAGTTAAAGACGGCATCCTCTTTACCCCGCCGTTCACCTCTTCCGCACTGCCGGGCATTACCCGTGATGCCATCATCAAGCTGGCAAAAGATGTCGGTATCGAAGTACGCGAGCAGGTGCTGTCACGTGAATCACTCTATCTGGCGGATGAAGTCTTTATGTCCGGTACGGCAGCGGAAATTACGCCGGTACGTAGCGTCGATGGTATTCAGGTTGGTGAAGGCAAATGTGGTCCGGTAACGAAACGCATTCAGCAGGCGTTCTTTGGCCTGTTTACCGGCGAAACTGAAGACAAATGGGGCTGGTTAGATCCCGTAAACCCATAAAACACCTTTTTGCGGGTGCCAGCCGTGCCCGCTTATTTATCCAGACTGGAGTAAACAGAGCATGCCCAAGTACCGTTCCGCAACGACCACCCACGGACGCAATATGGCTGGTGCCCGAGCCTTATGGCGCGCCACAGGAATGACCGACGCCGATTTTGGTAAGCCGATTATCGCCGTTGTTAACTCTTTCACCCAGTTCGTGCCTGGACATGTGCACCTGCGCGATCTCGGCAAGCTGGTAGCCGAACAAATTGAGGCCGCTGGCGGCGTTGCGAAAGAGTTCAACACCATCGCGGTCGATGACGGTATCGCCATGGGCCACGGCGGGATGCTCTATTCACTGCCGTCGCGCGAGCTGATTGCCGATTCGGTGGAGTATATGGTCAACGCCCACTGCGCGGATGCTATGGTCTGTATCTCCAACTGTGACAAAATCACGCCGGGAATGATGATGGCGGCGCTGCGTCTGAATATTCCGGTAATTTTCGTCTCCGGCGGGCCGATGGAAGCAGGTAAAACCAGGCTTTCCGATAAAATCATCAAGTTGGATCTGGTCGATGCGATGATTCAGGGTGCTAACCCGAACGTCAGCGATGCCGACAGCGAGCAGATTGAGCGCTCAGCCTGCCCGACCTGTGGCTCCTGCTCCGGTATGTTTACCGCGAACTCGATGAACTGCCTTACCGAAGCGCTGGGGCTTTCGCAGCCGGGCAACGGTTCGCTGCTGGCGACCCATGCCGATCGCAAGGAGCTGTTTATTAACGCTGGCAAACGCATTGTTACGCTGGCGAAGCGCTACTACGAGCAGGATGACGAAACGGCGCTGCCGCGCAATATCGCTACTAAAGCCGCGTTTGAAAACGCCATGACGCTGGATATCGCCATGGGCGGCTCCACTAACACCGTGTTGCACCTGCTGGCAGCGGCGCAGGAAGGTGAGGTGGACTTCAATATTTCCGATATCGATCGCCTGTCGCGTAAGGTGCCGCACCTGTGCAAAGTGGCACCCAGCACGCAGAAATATCATATGGAAGATGTCCATCGTGCAGGCGGCGTTATCGGTATTCTCGGTGAGCTGGATCGTGCCGGGCTGCTGGATACCCGCGTTCACAACGTGCTCGGCACTACGCTGCGTGAAACGCTTGATAATTACGACATTATGCTGACGCAGGATGAGGCGGTGAAGAAGATGTTCCGCGCCGGTCCGGCAGGTATCCGTACCACACAGGCGTTTTCGCAGGAGTGCCGCTGGGATACGCTGGATGACGATCGCCGCGAAGGCTGTATCCGTTCGCGCGAGTATGCCTTCAGTCAGGATGGCGGATTGGCGGTGCTCTACGGCAATATGGCAGAAGATGGCTGCATCGTTAAAACCGCTGGCGTAGATAAAGAGATTCTGACCTTCCGCGGCCCGGCCAAAGTGTATGAGAGCCAGGAAGATGCCGTTGAGGCGATTCTGGGCGGTAAAGTGGTTGCGGGCGATGTGGTAGTTATTCGTTACGAAGGGCCGAAAGGCGGGCCGGGGATGCAGGAAATGCTCTATCCCACCACCTACCTGAAATCGATGGGGCTGGGTAAAAGCTGTGCGCTGATTACCGATGGGCGTTTCTCCGGTGGCACCTCCGGTCTCTCTATCGGCCACGCCTCGCCGGAGGCGGCCAGCGGCGGCACCATTGCGCTGGTAAAAGATGGCGATATGATTGAAATCGATATTCCCAATCGCGGTATCCGTCTGGATGTACCGGACAGCGAGCTGCATGCCCGTCGTGAAATGGAAGAAGCGCGCGGTGAGGCCGCTTATACGCCGCATTCACGCCAGCGCCAGGTTTCTTTCGCGCTGCGCGCCTATGCCTCACTGGCAACCAGCGCTGATAAAGGCGCGGTACGTGATAAATCGAAGCTGGGAGGCTAAGGATGGCTGAATCACAACCCTTACCGGAGGCGCCCTGCGGCGCCGAATATCTGCATGCCGTGCTGCGCTCGCCGGTTTATGAAGTGGCGCAGGTCACGCCGTTACAAACTATGGAGAAAATTTCCGCGCGTCTCGGCAATACGATACTGGTAAAACGCGAAGATCGGCAGCCGGTGCACAGTTTCAAGCTGCGCGGCGCTTACGCGATGATCGCCGGGCTGAACGATGAACAGAAGGCACGCGGCGTGGTAACCGCTTCGGCTGGTAACCATGCGCAGGGTGTGGCACTTTCCGCCAGCAAACTGGGCATTACCTCGCTGATTGTGATGCCGGTAACCACGGCGGATATCAAAGTTGAGGCGGTGCGTGCGTTTGGCGGCGAGGCTTATCTCTACGGCGCGAATTTTGATGAGGCGAAAGCGAAAGCGATTGAACTGTCGCAGCAGCAGGGCTACACCTTTGTGCCGCCTTTTGATCATCCGGCGGTGATTGCCGGGCAGGGCACGCTGGCGATGGAACTGCTGCAACAGGACGCACATCTCGATCGCATCTTTGTACCGGTTGGCGGCGGCGGTCTGGCGGCAGGCGTTGCGGTGTTGATTAAACAGCTGATGCCGCAAATCAAAGTGATTGCGGTCGAGGCGGCAGACTCCGCCTGCCTGAAGGCGGCACTGGAGGCGGGCGAGCCGGTAGATCTGCCACGCGTTGGGCTGTTTGCTGAAGGCGTGGCGGTGAGGCGTATCGGCAACGAAACTTTTCGCCTCTGCCAGGCTTACCTGGATGATATCGTCACCGTCGACAGCGATGCTATTTGCGCGGCGATGAAAGATCTGTTTGAGGATGTGCGTGCCGTCGCAGAGCCATCCGGTGCGCTGGCGCTGGCGGGGATGAAAAAATATATCCAGCAGCATAATTTGCAGGGTGAGCGGCTGGCGCACATCCTTTCCGGTGCCAATGTTAACTTTCATGGTCTGCGCTATGTCTCGGAACGCTGTGAACTGGGTGAACAGCGTGAGGCGCTGCTGGCGGTCACCATTCCGGAGCAGCAGGGCAGTTTTCTTCGCTTCTGTCAGACGTTGGGCGGCAGGTCGGTAACCGAATTCAACTATCGTTACGCCGACGCGCATGACGCCTGTATCTTTGTCGGCGTACGGCTGGCGCGTGGCGCGGAAGAGCGCCAGGAGATCGTTAGCGAGCTAACCGCAAACGGCTATCAGGTGGTCGATCTCTCTGATGATGAGATGGCCAAGCTACATGTGCGCTATATGGTTGGCGGGCGTCCTTCCAAGCCGCTGTGCGAGCGCCTGTTCAGCTTCGAGTTCCCGGAAGCACCCGGCGCGCTGCTGAAATTCCTGCAAACGCTCGGCACCCACTGGAATATTTCGCTGTTTCACTATCGTAGCCACGGCACCGATTACGGGCGCGTGCTGGCCGCGTTTGAATTGGGCGACGACGAGCCGCGCTTTGAGGAGCACCTGACCGCGTTGGGCTACGATTTTCATGATGAGAGCCAGAATCCGGCGTTTCGCTTCTTCCTGGCGGGTTGATTAAAGCAGCTGCCAGAAGGCCTTCATCAGCGGTTCGCCGAGCCGCTTTTTCTGTACGCAGACGCCCAGCTCAAAAGGCGCGACGGCGTCGATATCATCCAGCACCAGCACCCGGTTGCGCACCGGGTCCGGGCTGTTTTCCAGCACCACATCCGGCAGCAGGGCAATACCGCAGCCCAGCGCCACCATAGAAACAATTGCTTCATGGCCGGAAACGGTAGCGTAAATCTGCGGATTAGCGATGCGTTGGCGGCGGAACCAGAGGTCAATACGACGCCGTGCCGGGCCCTGCTCCGGCAGAATAAAGGGGATCTGCGCCCAGTCCGGTTCCGGCTGTGTCGCCTGTTGGCGCACCGGGCAGGGCAGTGCTGGCGCAATCAGCACCAGCGGAATATGCCCCAGCGGTGTGAAATCGATGCTGGCGGGCAGGCTGTCAGGTCGTCCGGCAATTGCCAGATCGGCGTCGCCGCTGTGCACTTTTTCCACCGCGTCGGCGGCATCACCGGTGGTGAGTTTAATTTCTACCTGCGGATGCTCAGCACGAAAACGATCGAGGATCGGCGGCAGATGGCTATAGGCGGCAGTCACCGAGCAGAAAAGTTTTAGCTCACCGCTTAGCGAAGGGCCGTTTTGATCCATTGCGTGACGCATCTGCTGATATTGCAGCAGCGTTTGCTGGGCGAACTGGCGTAGCTGCTCGCCCGCCTCAGTCAATGTAACGGTGCGGTTATCGCGTAAAAACAGGCTCTGGCCGAGATCGTCTTCCAGGCGCTGTATCTGGCGTGACAGCGTGGATGGCGAAACATGCATTGCGCGGGCGGTGCGCCCGAAGTGGCGGCTTTCAGCCAAATGTAAAAAAAGCTTCAGGTCTCGTAAATCCATGCGATTCAGGCCTCGTTTTTACGTTGCAGTTATTGCAATGCAGCGTTGTTAATATATCAATTTAAGCAACGGATTTCCTGTCATATGATGGGGCTATCAGAAAGCGAGCCTTAACAGGATTCGCGACAAAAATAACGGTAAACACAACCTCAAAACGGAGTGCCCATGGCTAACTATTTCAATACTTTGAACCTGCGTCAGCAGCTGGCGCAATTAGGTAAATGCCGCTTTATGACGCGCGATGAATTTGCTGATGAAGCAAGTTACCTGAAAGGGAAAAAAGTCGTTATCGTTGGCTGTGGTGCCCAGGGCCTTAACCAGGGCCTCAATATGCGCGACTCCGGGCTGGACGTGGCTTATGCGCTGCGCGCCGAAGCGATTGCGGAAAAACGAGCTTCCTGGCGTAAGGCGACGGAAAACGGCTTTAAGGTGGGCACCTATGAAGAGCTGATTCCACAGGCCGATCTGGTGGTTAACCTGACGCCGGACAAACAGCACTCTTCCGTGGTTAAGGCGGTACAGCCGATGATGAAAGATGGTGCCGCGCTGGGTTACTCGCACGGCTTCAACATCGTCGAAGTGGGCGAGGCGATCCGTAAAGATATTACCGTGGTGATGGTAGCACCGAAATGCCCCGGCACAGAAGTGCGCGAAGAGTATAAGCGTGGTTTTGGCGTGCCGACGCTGATTGCAGTACACCCGGAAAACGATCCCAAAGGCGAAGGTATGGCAATTGCCAAGGCCTGGGCTGCGGCTACCGGCGGTCATCGTGCGGGCGTGCTGGAATCTTCTTTCGTCGCCGAAGTGAAATCTGACCTGATGGGCGAGCAGACCATTCTTTGCGGTATGTTGCAGGCGGGCTCGCTGCTCTGCTACGACAAGCTGGTGGCAGAGGGTGCCGATCCGGCCTGGGCGGGCAAACTGTTGCAGTTCGGCTGGGAAACGATCACCGAATCGCTGAAGCACGGCGGCATTACGCTGATGATGGACCGTCTGTCCAACACGGCGAAACTGCGCGCCTTCGCGCTGTCAGAGCAGCTGAAAACCATTATGGCACCGCTGTTCCAGAAGCATATGGACGATATCATCTCCGGCGAGTTCTCTTCCGGTATGATGGCGGACTGGGCGAACGATGATAAAAAACTGCTGACCTGGCGTGAAGAAACCGGCCAGACCGCTTTTGAAAATGCGCCGCAGTATGATGGCAAAATTTCCGAGCAGGAGTATTACGATTACGGTGTGCTGATGGTGGCAATGGTTAAAGCGGGCGTTGAGCTGGCGTTCGAAACCATGGTGGATTCCGGCATTATTGCTGAATCCGCCTACTACGAATCGCTGCATGAGCTGCCGCTGATTGCCAATACTATCGCCCGTAAGCGTCTGTATGAAATGAACGTGGTTATCTCTGATACCGCTGAGTATGGCAACTACCTGTTCGCTAACGCGGCAGTCCCGCTGTTGAAAGAGTTTATGACCACGTTGCAGGCGGGCGACTTAGGTAAAGCGGTTGCGCCTGCGGCGGTAGATAACGCTCAGTTGCGCGACGTGAATGAGGCGGTACGCAACCATCCAATCGAAGCGGTAGGCCGCAAACTGCGCGGCTACATGACCGATATGAAGCGCATCTCCGTTGCTGGCTAAGGTTTTAATCAGCAGGAGATAACCCGACGGGAGAGCCTGCGCTCTCCCGTTTTGTTAGTTACGGTACAGCACTTTAATAATGTGGTAGCCGAACTGCGTATGCAGCGGGCCGTAAGGCGTCAGCAACGGGCAGGAAAACACCACTTTATCAAACGCAGGCACCATCGCGCCTTTCTTGAATTCACCCAGATGGCCACCTTTACGCCCACTCGGGCAGGTGGAGTGTTTTTTTGCCAGCTTTTCAAAGTCAGCGCCGTTTTCCAGCTGTGCCAGAAGCTCCTGCGCCAGTTTCTCTTCCTTTACAAGGATATGCATTGCCGCTGCGGTTTTTGCCATGATCGTGCCTTGAGTCGTATGGATGCTGCTGGATATACTACCACGCTGTTAATTAACCCTCCTCCTTTTCACTGAGTACTTCTATGCGTCTTAATCCCAGCCAACAACACGCTGTCGAATTTGTTACCGGCCCTTGCCTGGTGCTGGCTGGCGCGGGTTCCGGCAAGACGCGCGTCATTACCAATAAAATCGCTCATCTGATCCGTGAGTGCGGTTATCAGGCGCGGCACATCGCTGCCGTCACCTTTACCAATAAAGCGTCGCGTGAGATGAAAGAGCGCGTGGCGCAAACGCTGGGCCGCAAAGAGGCGCGCGGCCTGATGATCTCCACTTTCCATACGCTGGGGCTGGAGATCATCAAGCGCGAATATGCAGCGCTGGGGATGAAATCTAACTTTTCGCTGTTTGACGATCAGGATCAGCTGGCATTGTTGAAGGATCTTACCGAGCAGTGGCTGGAAAACGATAAGACCCTGCTACAGCAGCTGATCTCAATGATTTCAAACTGGAAAAACGATCTGATCGATCCCCTTCAGGCGCAGGGGCGCGTCCAGTCGGAGCGCGATCGTATTTTTGCGCACTGCTATGAGTTGTACGATCGCCACCTGAAATCCTGTAACGTGCTCGACTTTGACGATCTGATCCTGCTGCCGACGCTGCTGTTGCAGCGTAACCAGGAGGTGCGTGAACGTTGGCAACAGCGTATCCGCTATCTGCTGGTGGATGAGTATCAGGATACCAACACCAGCCAGTATGAACTGGTAAAGCTGCTGGTGGGCGCGCGGGCGCGCTTTACCGTGGTAGGCGATGACGACCAGTCGATTTACTCCTGGCGTGGTGCCAGACCGCAAAACCTGGTACTGCTGAAAGAGGATTTTCCGGCACTACAGGTGATTAAGCTGGAGCAGAATTACCGCTCCACCGGACGTATTCTGAAAGCGGCGAACATCCTGATCGCCAACAACCCGCATGTCTTCGAGAAACGGCTGTTTTCTGAGCTGGGCTACGGCGTTGAGCTGAAGGTGCTTAGCGCCAATCATGAAGATCATGAGGCGGAGCGCGTCACCGGCGAGCTTATCGCCCATCACTTTATTAATAAAACGCAGTACAAGGATTACGCCATTCTCTATCGCGGCAACCACCAGTCGCGGGTGTTTGAGAAAATGTTGATGCAGAACCGCATCCCCTATCGTATTTCGGGCGGCACCTCATTTTTCTCGCGCCCGGAGATTAAGGATCTGCTCGCTTATCTGCGCGTATTAACCAACCCGAATGATGACAGCGCTTTCCTGCGTATTATCAACACGCCGCGGCGTGAAATCGGCCCGGCAACGTTGCAAAAGCTGGGTGAGTGGGCCAACCAGCGCAATAAGAGCCTGTTTACGGCCAGCTTCGATCTGGGGCTGAGCCAGACGCTTACCGGGCGTGGGCTGGAGAGCCTGCAACGCTTTACCGGCTGGCTACAGGAGATTGCGCAGCGTGCGGAACGTGAGCCAATCATTGCCGTGCGCGATCTGATTCGCGGCATCGATTATGAAAGCTGGCTGTTCGAAACCTCTCCCAGCCCGAAAGCGGCGGAGATGCGCATGAAAAACGTCAATACACTGTTCCAGTGGATGACGGAAATGCTGGAAGGCAGCGATATTGATGAGCCAATGACCCTGACGCAGGTGGTCACGCGTTTCACGCTGCGCGATATGATGGAGCGCGGTGAAAGCGATGAGGAGCTGGATCAGGTACAGCTGATGACGCTGCATGCTTCTAAAGGGCTGGAGTTCCCCTATGTCTATCTGGTTGGCATGGAGGAGGGGCTATTGCCGCATCAAAGCAGCATTGATGAAGATAATATCGAGGAAGAGCGGCGTCTGGCCTACGTGGGCATTACCCGTGCGCAGAAGGAGCTGACCTTTACGCTATGCCGCGAGCGGCGGCAGTATGGCGAACTGGTGCGCCCTGAACCGAGCCGCTTCCTGCTTGAACTGCCGCAGGACGATTTGATGTGGGAAACCGAGCGGAAAGTCGTAAGTGCGGAAGAACGGATGAAAACCGGGCAGAGCCGCGTGGCGGGCCTGCGGGCAATGCTGGATAAAGCGAAAAAAGGCGCATAAAAAAACGGGACAGCGTTTGAGTAAGCTGTCCCGGATTAAATTCAGACAATCGCCAGCGGCCAGTGTACGTAGGACTGCCAGCGGCTCTCCTGCTCCAGCATTTCTGCGCGCAGCGGATGCGCTTTCAGCCAGCCCGGAGGCAAAGTTACCTGCAACGTTTCATCATCGCTCTGTAGGCGCACTGCGGGCAGCGTATCGTCACGGCGACGGCTGGCGAAAATTACCGCCAGACGCAGCAGCCGGCACATGCGTTCAGCCGTGCGTGACGGCACCGCATTCTGCTGATTAAGCTGCGCCAGATCGATACTGTTGCTCTGGTTTTGCAGCAGCGTGGCAAGCAGCTTTTTCTGCGCGGGCGTAAAACCAGGGAGATCGAGGTGACGCACCAGATAGGCCGCATGCTGTGATGCGAGACGAAAATCGACGCTCAGGCCAATTTCATGGATCAGACAGGCGCTTTCCAGCAGATCGCGACAGTAGTTATCCAGCTTCCAGTGTGGGCTGACCTGACGCGCAAAGCTTGCCGCCAGCTGACGTACCCGTTCCGCCTGTTCTACATCGATGGAGAAACGACGCTGAATATTATGTAGCGTGCGGCTGCGAATATCGCGATCGACCGGATAATGCAGCATGCCGTAGAGCAGGCCTTCACGCAGGGCACCGCCCGCCAGCGTCATGCTTTCAATATTCAGTTCGGTAAAAATCGCTATCAGAATAGCGAGCCCGCTGGGGAAAACCAGCGCCCGCTCCAGCGTCAGGCCTTCAATTTCCAGCTCTTCCAGCTTGCCGCACTGAATGGCGCGCTGCTTCAGCTGTTGCAGTTTGCTGAGCGTAATTCGCTCATCCATGCCCTGCGCCACCATAATTTCCTGTAGCGCCTGCACGGTGCCGGACGCGCCGACGCAAATCTGCCAGCCCTGCGTACGCAGGCGTTCAGCCACGGGCTGAATAATCGCACGCGCCGCCTGTTCTGCCCGGTCAAAATTTTCTTTGGCGAGATTGCGATCGCCGAAATAGCGTTCCAGCCAGGTCACGCAGCCCATGCTCAGGCTAAACAGCGCGGTTGCCTGAGCGCCATCGCCGGTTACCAGCTCGGTGCTACCACCGCCAATATCTACCACCAGACGCTTATCGGAACCGCCGGTAGTATGCGCCACGCCCTGATAAATCAGGCGTGCTTCCTCTTCGCCGGTAATGACATTGACCGCACAGCCCAGTATCGCCTCAGCCTGGGTAAGAAAGCGCTGGGCATTGGTAGCCAGACGCAGCGTCGCCGTGGCAACCACGCGTATTTGCGCGGCGGGAATATCCTGTAGCTGCTCGGCGAAGAGCTGTAAACATTGCCAGCCGCGCGCCATCGCCTCCTCGGACAGCTCGCCGGCGCTGTTAAGCCCGGCGGCGAGGCGTACTTTACGCTTGATGCGCGCGACGGTCTGAATATTTCCCGCCACTTCGCGCACCACTAACATATGAAAGCTGTTAGACCCAAGATCGACCGCAGCATAAAGTGACGATGCGCTGAGCATGATGTCGTTAACCTGAACGTTTACGGTTAGTATTACGCGGCGCGCCGCTGCGACGGTTGTTACCTGCGGAACGGCGTGGGCCGTTGCTGGGGCGATTACGCGTCAACCGTTTCGGCGGCGGCAGATCGTTCATCAGCGCTTCGCTGTTGTATTTACTTACCGGAATGCCGTGGCCGATATACTCTTCAATCGCTGGCAGATTCAGCGCGTACTCTTCACAGGCAAGGCTGATAGAGAAGCCGCTGGCACCGGCGCGACCGGTACGACCGATACGGTGAACATAGTCTTCGCAGTCGTCAGGCAGATCGTAGTTAAAGACGTGCGTCACCGCCGGAATATGCAGCCCGCGCGCCGCTACGTCGGTAGCGACCAGGATATCGATATTACCCTGGGTGAAATCTTCCAGAATGCGCAGACGTTTTTTCTGCGCCACATCGCCAGTTAACAGCCCAACGCGATGTCCATCGGCGGCCAGATGGCCCCAGATATCTTCGCAGCGATGTTTGGTATTAGCGAAAATAATTGCGCGATCCGGCCACTCTTCTTCAATTAGCGTTTGCAGCAGGCGCATCTTTTCTTCGTTAGAAGGATAGAACAGCTCTTCTTTAATGCGGTGACCGGTTTTTTGCTCCGGTTCAACCTCAACATATTCGGCATTATTCATATGCTCGAACGCCAGCTCGCGTACGCGGTAGGAGAGCGTGGCGGAGAACAGCATGTTCAGGCGCTGGTTGGTGGCAGGCATACGGCGGAACAGCCAACGAATATCTTTGATAAAACCGAGATCGAACATGCGATCGGCTTCATCCAGTACCACAACCTGAATCGCGCCAAGGTTGATATGATTCTGTTTGGCGTAGTCGATCAGACGTCCGGTAGTGCCGATCAGGATATCCACACCGCTTTCCAGCACTTTCAGCTGTTTGTCATAACCGTCGCCGCCATAAGCCAGACCCAGTTTCAGTCCGGTCGCCTGTGCCAGTGGCTCGGCGTCGGCATGAATCTGTACGGCCAGTTCGCGGGTTGGGGCCATAATCAGCGCGCGCGGTTGGTTAACCTGACGGCCTTCTGCGGCGGGATGGGAAAGCAAATAATGAAACGTTGACGTCAGAAACGCCATCGTTTTGCCTGTTCCGGTTTGCGCCTGACCCGCAACATCGCGCCCGACCAGCGTGAGCGGCAATGCTAACGCCTGAATAGGCGTACAATTATGGAAGCCTTTCTTTTCAAGGGCTTCGATAACTTGTGGGTGCAGGGCGAAGTCGGAAAACTTCTTTTCGGTTAAGTGTGTTTTGCTCATAGTGTGGTAGAATATCAGCTTACTATTGCTTTACGAAAGCGTATCCGGTGAAATAAAGTCAACCTACGTTGGCAGATTTTACGCCAACCAGCCAGGCATAATCTTGTGGAGTAAGACATGAGCAGCGATAAAATCGTTCATCTGACCGACAAAAGCTTCGAAACCGACGTGCTGCAAGCCGAAGGTTTAACGCTGGTGGACTTCTGGGCGGAATGGTGTGGTCCATGCAAAATGATTGCCCCGATCCTTGATGAAGTAGCAGAAGAGTATGACGGTAAGCTGACCATTGCTAAACTGAATATCGATGAGAACCCGGAAACGGCGCCGAAATACGGTATTCGTGGCATCCCGACGCTGCTGCTGTTTAAAAATGGTGAAGTGGCGGCGACCAAAGTGGGTGCGCTGTCCAAAGGCCAGCTCAAAGAGTTCCTGAACGCGAACCTGGGCTGATTTCACTGCCGGCGTTGGCGGTCAGTAATTTTTGCCAGACCGCTAGACGCCCGGCATGAAGCATGCTAAGTTAATCCTACTGCATTACGAACTTACCTGTAGTTTGTTTCCCTTGTTGAACGCTGGCTTTTTTTACGCGGTGCATCAACAATCTGACGGTAGCATCATTTTCCGGTATCTGTTTTCAACCGTCTCCTCGTTTTCAGATCGGCATTCACGCATAAGATCATCGAGCAGACATGAAAATGGAGCCATTAACGGGCATGGACCTTCTTGCCATACCATTCACGACAACCTTTTCGAGATATACCCCGAGTTTAAGAACCCACCATTATGAATCTTACCGAACTAAAAAATACGCCGGTTTCAGAGCTAATTACTCTCGGCGAGAACATGGGGCTGGAAAACCTGGCGCGCATGCGCAAACAGGACATCATTTTCGCTATCCTCAAACAACACGCCAAGAGCGGTGAGGATATCTTCGGAGATGGTGTGCTGGAGATATTGCAGGACGGATTTGGTTTCCTCCGCTCCGCAGACAGCTCCTACCTTGCCGGTCCCGACGACATCTACGTTTCTCCCAGCCAAATCCGCCGCTTCAACCTTCGCACTGGTGACACCATTTCAGGCAAAATCCGTCCGCCGAAAGAGGGTGAGCGTTACTTTGCGCTGCTGAAGGTAAATGAAGTTAACTATGACAAACCGGAAAATGCGCGCAGCAAGATTCTGTTTGAAAACCTGACGCCGCTGCATGCTAACTCTCGCCTGCGTATGGAACGTGGTAACGGTTCAACCGAAGACCTGACCGCACGCGTGCTGGATTTGGCCTCTCCGATCGGTCGTGGCCAGCGTGGTCTGATTGTGGCACCGCCGAAAGCGGGTAAAACCATGCTGTTGCAAAACATCGCGCAGAGCATTGCCTACAATCATCCTGACTGCGTACTGATGGTGCTGCTGATTGACGAACGTCCGGAAGAAGTTACCGAAATGCAGCGTCTGGTTAAAGGTGAAGTGGTTGCGTCCACCTTTGATGAACCCGCTTCCCGTCACGTTCAGGTTGCCGAAATGGTTATCGAAAAGGCGAAGCGTCTGGTTGAGCATAAAAAAGACGTTATCATCCTGCTCGACTCCATCACCCGTCTGGCGCGTGCTTATAACACCGTGGTTCCGGCATCCGGTAAAGTACTCACCGGTGGTGTGGATGCGAACGCCCTGCATCGTCCGAAACGCTTCTTCGGTGCGGCACGTAACGTGGAAGAGGGCGGCAGTCTGACCATCATCGCGACGGCGCTGATCGATACCGGCTCGAAAATGGATGAAGTGATTTACGAAGAGTTTAAAGGTACCGGCAATATGGAACTGCACCTCTCCCGTAAAATTGCGGAAAAACGTGTTTTCCCGGCTATCGACTACAACCGTTCCGGTACACGTAAAGAAGAGCTGCTTACTTCCCAGGAAGAGCTGCAAAAAATGTGGATCCTGCGCAAAATTATTCACCCGATGGGTGAGATTGATGCCATGGAATTCCTCATTAATAAGTTGGCGATGACCAAAACCAACGATGAATTCTTCGATATGATGAAACGTTCATAACCTTTTTGACCGTCAGGCAAACGTCAGTTAAACGCCCATAACGGTGGAAAGAAAACTCGGGTAACGCCACGCTCAGACGTGGCGTTTTTTATTTTGGGACTATAGGATAAAGCGACTGTCGGCGTCATAAGTGGTAAAGCGTACAAATAGCCATCGCTTTTGCTCAAAGAACAAGCGGCCAGGCGGCGGATTTGCATTATTCAGGCGTCAGTCAGGCTGGTGGGCATAATAATTGCTTATAGTTATCCGATGTCTTAGCAGAGAGCTGTCAATGTGAATTTACTCACGATGAGTACTGAGCTTGGTCTGATTTTCCTGTTTTCATTAGCATTTCTGTTTTTTGCACGGAAAGCAGCTAAAAAAGTCGGCCTGGTCGATCGACCTAACTATCGCAAACGCCATCAGGGGTTAATACCGCTGGTTGGTGGGATCTCAGTGTATGCCGGGATCTGCTTCACTTTCATTATTACCAACTATTACCTGCCGCACGGCCTGCTTTACCTGTTTTGTGCGGGGGTGCTGGTACTGGTAGGTGCGCTGGACGATCGCTTTGACATCAGCGTTAAAATCCGCGCCGTTGTACAGGCGGCGATTGCGGTGGTGATGATGGTGGTGGGCAAACTCTACCTGCTGAGTCTCGGTTATATCGTTGGGCCAATAGAGCTGGTGGTGGGGCCGTTTGGTTACGTGCTGACGCTGTTTGCCGTCTGGGCGGCAATAAATGCGTTCAATATGGTTGATGGCATTGACGGTCTGCTGGGCGGGCTGTCCTGCGTCACCTTCGGTGCGATGGGTATCATCCTCTATTTTGACGGTCAGCATAGCCTGTCAATGTGGTGCTTTGCGATGATCGCTGCCACGTTGCCCTATATCCTGTTAAACCTCGGCGTTTTCGGCAAGCGTTACAAAGTCTTTATGGGCGATGCGGGCAGCACGCTGATTGGCTTTACCATTATCTGGATCCTGCTGGAAACCACGCAGGGCGTCACCCACCCTATCACGCCGGTTACCGCGCTGTGGCTGATTGCCATTCCGCTGATGGATATGGTGGCGATTATGTACCGTCGCCTGCGTAAGGGCATGAGCCCTTTCTCTGCCGATCGGCAGCATATTCATCACCTGATCATGCGCGCCGGTTTTTCTTCCCGTCAGGCTTTCGTGCTGATTACCCTGGCTGCCGCACTGCTGGCTGGCGTCGGTGTGCTGGGAGAGTATCTGGCTTTTATTCCTGAATGGATAATGCTGGTACTGTTTTTGCTTGCTTTCATCCTCTATGGCTACTGCATCAAGCGAGCCTGGCGCGTGGCTCGCATGATCAAACGCTTCAAGCGGCGTCTGCGTCGCGCTAATAAAAATAAGCTTGCTGGCTAAACTCCCTTTTGGAAAAGGATAACTGGATATGACCACTGATCGCGTGGATAACGAACTGGACATCAGAGGCCTGTTTTGCACGCTATGGCGCGGTAAGCGCTGGATTATTGGGCTGGCGCTGCTGTGTATGGTGTTGGCCTGGATATTTTCACTGCTGGTTAAGCAGGAGTGGAGCGCGACGGCGATAACCGACCGTCCTACGGTCAATATGATCGGTAGCTATTACTCCCAGCAAGAGTTTTTACGTAACCTGGATATTCGTAGCAGCGGCGGGACACTGACCGCGCCGCAGTCGTCGGTAATGGATGACGCGTATCGGGAATTCATTATGCAGCTCTCTTCATGGGATACGCGCCGTGAATTCTGGCTACAGACGGACTACTACAAACATCGTAAAAGCGGCAATGTGCGCAATGACGCCGCGCTGCTGGATGAGATGGTCAGCAACATTCAGTTTTCCCCCGCCGATAACGCTAAAAACGCCAGCGACAGCGTCAGGCTGGTAGCGGAAACCGCCACGGATGCTAACAACCTGTTGCGACAGTATGTTGCCTTCGCCAGCGAGCGTGCGGCGCGCCATCTTAATCAGGAGCTAAAAGCAGCCTGGGCGGCGCGTACCGTACAGATGAAGGCTCAGGTGAAACGTCAGGAATCGGTTGCTAATGCGGTATATCAGCGACAGCTACATAGCGTGGAGCAGGCACTGAAAATTGCCCAGCAGCAAGGTATCGACCAGACCAAAACCAGCACGCCATCGGAACAGCTGCCTGATTCTGAGCTTTTCCTGTTGGGCAGGCCGATGTTGCAGGCCCGGCTGGAAAATTTGCAGGCAAATGGGCCTACCTACGATATCAGCTATGACCAAAACCGGGCAATGCTCGATACGCTGAACGTCGGGCCGACGCTGGAGGCGAAATTCCAGACTTACCGTTATCTGCGCACGCCGGAAGAGCCAGTGAAGCGCGACAGCCCGCGCCGTCTATTTTTAATGATCCTGTGGGGCTCCATTGGCGCGCTGACTGGCGCTGGCGTTGCGCTGATTCGCCGTCGTGCCTGAAACGCGCGTTGCAGGTGTCGCTGTGACTGACACGGCTAACGAACGAAGAGAAAAACAGTGAAAGTACTGACCGTTTTTGGTACGAGGCCGGAAGCTATAAAAATGGCGCCTCTGGTTCATGCGTTAGCAAATGATGAGGCCTTTGACGCTCGCCTGTGCGTAACCGCCCAGCATCGTGAAATGCTCGATCAGGTTTTGCGTCTGTTTGCGCTTAAGCCCGATTACGATCTGGATATCATGCGCCCGGAACAGGGGTTAACCGAGATTACCAGCCGTATCCTTGAAGGGCTGAAGCAGGTATTTGCTGAGTTCCGGCCTGACGTGGTGCTGGTGCACGGCGATACCACCACCACGCTGGCTGCCAGCCTGGCGGCTTTTTATCACCGGATTCCGGTAGGGCACGTTGAGGCAGGTCTGCGCACCGGCGATCTCTATTCCCCCTGGCCGGAAGAGGCGAACCGCAAGTTAACCGGCCATCTGGCGACCTGGCACTTTACCCCGACGGAAAACTCCCGGCAAAATCTGCTGCGCGAGAACCTGCCGGACAGCCGGATTTTTGTTACCGGCAATACGGTAATCGATGCGCTGCTCTGGGTACGCGATCGTATTCTGTCCGATCGTCAGCACTATGACGATCTGGCGGCGCGCTATCCGTTCCTCGATGCCTCAAAGAAAATGATACTGGTGACGGGGCATCGCCGTGAAAGCTTTGGCGGCGGGTTTGAGCGTATTTGCAGCGCGCTGGCAAAGCTGGCGCTTCAGCATCCGGAAGTACAGATTGTTTATCCGGTTCACCTGAATCCAAACGTTAGCGAGCCGGTAAACCGCATCCTGAGCGGTATCGACAATATCGTGCTGATCGATCCGCAGGAATATCTGCCGTTTGTCTGGCTGATGCATCGGGCGTGGCTGATCCTTACCGATTCCGGCGGCATTCAGGAAGAAGCGCCTTCGCTCGGCAAGCCGGTACTGGTGATGCGGGAAACTACCGAGCGTCCGGAGGCGGTAGCCGCCGGTACCGTACGGCTGGTGGGAACGGATGAAGAGAAGATTGTCGCAGAGGTTAACCATCTGCTCACTCACGAAGAAGCCTGGCAAACGATGAGCCGCGCGCATAACCCGTATGGCGATGGGCATGCCTGCGCACGTATTTTACAGGCGCTAAAAAATAACAGAGTAACGCTATGAGCTTTAATACTATTTCGGTCATTGGCCTTGGTTATATCGGCCTGCCTACCGCAGCGGCTTTCGCTTCGCGCGGGCAAAACGTTGTTGGCGTGGATATCAACGCCCATGCGGTTGAAACCATTAACCGTGGGGAAATTCATATCGTTGAGCCAGATCTGGATGCGGTAGTGAAAACAGCGGTGCAGGCGGGATTTTTACGCGCCGCGACACAGCCGGTTGAGGCTGATGCTTTCCTGATTGCCGTGCCGACGCCCTTTAAAGGCGATCACCAGCCCGATCTCGCCTATGTTCAGGCGGCGGCGTTGTCGCTGGCACCGGTGTTGAAAAAGGGCGATCTGGTGATTCTGGAATCTACTTCGCCGGTTGGCACCACAGAACAAATGGCGCAGTGGCTGGCGGAGGCGCGTCCCGATTTAACCTTCCCTCACCAGCAGGCGGACTCTCCTGATATTCATATCGCCTACTGCCCGGAACGCGTACTGCCAGGCCAGGTGATGGTGGAGCTGATTAAAAACGATCGCGTCGTAGGCGGCATGACGCCCGCCTGTTCAGCGCGCGCCAGCGAGCTTTATCGCATATTCCTTGAAGGCGAGTGTGTGATTACCAATGCTCGTACGGCGGAGATGTGTAAGCTGACGGAAAACAGCTTCCGCGACGTCAATATCGCTTTCGCCAACGAACTGTCGCTGATTTGCGCCCAGCAGGGCATTAACGTCTGGGAGCTGATTGCGTTGGCAAACCGCCATCCGCGCGTCAATATTCTCCAGCCGGGGCCGGGTGTCGGTGGACACTGCATTGCGGTCGATCCCTGGTTTATCGTGGCGCAGAACCCCGAGCTGGCGCGCCTGATTCGTACCGCGCGCGAGGTGAACGACGCCAAACCGCACTGGGTGCTGAACCAGGTAAAAGCTGCCGTGGCCGATTGCCTGACCAACAGCGGCAAACGTGCCAGCGAGCTGACCATCGCCTGCTTTGGCCTGGCATTTAAGCCCAATATCGACGATCTGCGTGAAAGCCCGGCGATGGAAATAGCGCATCTGATTGCCGACTGGCACAGCGGCGCGACCTGGGTGGTCGAACCTAACGTGAAGCAGATCCCCGCGAAGCTGGCGAATGATGCCTCGCTGGTCAGCCAGCAGCAGGCGCTTGAACAGGCGGATGTGCTGGTGATGCTGGTCGATCACCGCGAGTTCAGGGCAGTCGCGGGCGAACAGGTTGCGCAGCGCTGGATTGTGGATACCAAAGGGGTATGGCGATGAAGCAGTTTCTGGTTACCGGCGGTGCGGGCTTTATTGGCTCTGCTGTGGTGCGCCATCTGATTCAGCAGACGGAACATCGCGTGGTAGTCGTGGATAAGCTGACCTACGCGGGTAACCTCTCTTCGCTGGCGGACGTCGCACAGAGCGAGCGCTTTGCTTTTGAGAAGGTTGATATCTGCGATCGCGCCGCGCTGGACCGCATCATGGCGCAGTATCAGCCGGATTGCATTATGCACCTGGCGGCGGAAAGCCATGTCGATCGCTCTATCGACAGCTCCTGGCCATTTATGGAAACCAATATTATCGGCACCTGGCAGATGCTGGAAGCGGCGCGGCACTACTGGCGCGGCCTCTCTGCCGAACGTCAGGCGGCGTTTATTTTCCATCATATCTCTACCGATGAGGTCTTTGGCGATCTGCACGGCAGCGACGATTTCTTTACCGAAACCACGCCCTATGCGCCGAGCAGCCCTTACTCCGCCAGCAAGGCGAGCAGCGATCATCTGGTGCGCGCCTGGATGCGTACCTACGGCCTGCCGGTTATCGTCACTAACTGCTCTAACAACTATGGCCCGCGCCACTTCCCGGAAAAACTGATTCCGCTGATGATCATCAACGCGCTGGCGGGCAAGCCGCTGCCGGTGTATGGCGACGGCGGGCAGGTGCGCGACTGGCTCTACGTTGAAGATCATGCGCGCGCGCTGGTGACTGTCGTCACTCAGGGAAAAGCCGGGGAGACCTACAACATCGGCGGCCATAATGAGCAGCGTAATATCGATGTGGTAGAGATGCTGTGCGATCTGCTGGATGAACTGGCCCCGGTGAAACCTGCGGGTATCGCACACTTTCGCCAGCTGATTACCTTTGTGGCCGATCGTCCCGGTCACGATCTGCGTTACGCCATCGACGCCGGTAAAATCGAGCGTGAGCTGGGCTGGCGTCCGCAGGAAACCTTCGCCAGCGGGCTACGTAAAACGGTGCTGTGGTATCTGAACAATGAAAGCTGGTGGCGCAGCATTCTTGACGGCAGCTACCAGGGCGAACGGCTTGGACTTTCTCACAGTTCTCACTGAGGCCAATAACGATGAAAGGCATTATCCTGGCGGGCGGATCGGGTACGCGGCTGCATCCGATTACGCGCGGCATATCGAAACAGCTGCTGCCCATCTATGACAAGCCGATGATCTATTATCCCCTGTCGGTGTTAATGCTGGCGGGCATTCGTGAAATATTAATTATTACCACCCCGGACGATATGCCGCATTTTCAGCGGCTGCTGGGTAACGGCAGCGAGTTCGGTATCCATCTGGACTATGCGGTACAGCCCAGCCCGGACGGCCTGGCGCAGGCATTTATTATTGGCGAAACCTTCCTGAACGGTGAGCCAAGCTGCCTGGCGTTGGGCGACAACATCTGGTTTGGGCAGGGCTTCAGTCCCAAGCTGAAAAAAGTCGCGGCGCGGCGGCATGGCGCTACCATCTTCGGCTATCAGGTGATGGACCCGGAGCGCTTTGGCGTGGTGGAATTTGATGATGCGTTCCGCGCGGTATCGCTGGAAGAAAAACCGGCGCAGCCGAAATCGAACTGGGCGATTACCGGCCTCTATTTTTACGACAGCCAGGTGGTTGAGTTTGCCCGTCAGGTGAAACCTTCGGCCCGTGGCGAGCTGGAGATTACCTCGATTAATCAGCGCTACCTGGAGCGCGGTGAACTAAACGTTGAGCTGCTGGGGCGCGGTTTCGCCTGGCTCGATACCGGCACCCATGACAGCCTGATTGAGGCCAGCACCTTTGTTCAGACGGTAGAGAAACGCCAGGGCTTTAAGGTCGCCTGTCTGGAAGAGATCGGCTGGCGTAACGGCTGGCTGGATGATGATGGCCTGCGACGTGCGGCGCAGGCGCTACAAAAAACCGGCTACGGCCAGTATCTGTTGGATATTCTTCATGCGCGTCCACGCCAGTATTAAGCCTCTCGACTGGGAAAATCAGTTTTTCCAGCGCAGCAGCGCGCAGCTGGTGTGGGAAGATGCCGCCACGCTCGATGTGCAGCAGCTCGACGCTTTCGATCTGGTGCAGGCAAAGGTGGATAGCCGCCAGACGGTGCGGCTGGACGCGCTTCAGCAGCTGGGTTTTCGCGTTGTGGAAGGTGAGGCGGATTTGCAGCTGGCGGTGACGGCAGCGGAAAGGCAAACCGGCATTCGCATCGCTCGCCCGGAACATATTGAAGCGCTGCGCAGCGCGGCAGGCGCGGCGTTTTCGCTCAGCCGTTTCCGCACGCCCTGGTATCTGCCGCATGACAGCGCGCGCTTTTATGCGCAATGGATTGAGAACGCGGTGCGGGGCACTTTTGATAACCAGTGCCTGATTGCGCACGATGAGCAGGGCAGGCTACAGGGCTTCGTCTCGCTGCGTGAGATCGGTGCCGATGAAGCGCGTGTTGGTCTGTTGGCAACGCTGCCCGATGCACAGGGACAGGGTGTTGGCACCCGGCTGGTGCTGGCAGCGACAGACTGGTGTCGCGCACGACGTTTGGGCAGGCTGCGCGTTGCAACCCAGCTCAGCAATTTGGCCGCTATGCGGCTTTACCTTCGTTGCGGTGCCGTTATCGACAGCACCGCTTATTGGTTATACAGGTAACGTCATGATTCCATTTAATGCGCCACCGGTGGTGGGAACCGAACTTGAATATATGCAGTCTGCGATGGAAAGCGGCAAGCTGTGTGGTGACGGTGGCTTTACGCGCCGTTGCCAGCAGTGGATGGAACAGCGCTTTGGCAGTAAAAAAGTGTTGCTGACGCCTTCCTGCACCGCTTCGCTGGAAATGGCCGCGCTGCTGATCGATATCCAGCCTGGCGATGAAGTCATCATGCCGAGCTATACCTTTGTCTCTACCGCCAACGCGTTTGTGCTGCGCGGAGCTAAAATCGTATTCGTTGACGTGCGTCCTGATACGATGAATATCGACGAAACGCGCATCGAAGCGGCAATTACTGATAAAACACGGGCGATCGTGCCGGTTCACTATGCGGGCGTGCCCTGTGAAATGGATGTCATTATGGCGCTGGCGAAGAAGCATCAGCTGTATGTTATTGAGGATGCGGCGCAGGGCGTGATGTCGACCTGGAAAGGCCGGGCGTTAGGCAGTATCGGGCATATTGGCTGCTTTAGCTTCCATGAAACTAAAAACTACACCTCGGGTGGTGAAGGCGGCGCAACTTTAATCAACGATGAAGCGCTGGCGGAAAGAGCGGAAATCATCCGTGAAAAAGGCACCAACCGCAGCCAGTTTTTCCGTGGTCAGGTGGATAAGTATACCTGGCGCGATATTGGCTCCAGCTATCTGATGTCTGATTTGCAGGCGGCTTACCTCTGGGCGCAGCTGGAAGCGGCTACGCGCGTTAATCAGCAGCGCCTTCACCTCTGGCAGCGTTACTATGATGCTTTGCAGCCCGTTGCCGCCAGCGGGCGTATTTCGCTGCCCGCACTGCCGCCGCACTGCCAGCACAATGCCCATATGTTCTACATCAAGCTGCGCGATGCAGAAGATCGTGCGGCGCTCATCGAATGGCTGAAAGAGGCGGAAATCCTGGCGGTATTCCACTATATCCCGCTGCACAGCTCGCCAGCCGGAGAGCGTTTTGGTCGTTTTGACGGTGAAGATCGTTATACCACCACTGAAAGCGAACGTCTGCTGCGCCTGCCGCTGTTCTACAACCTGTCGGAGAACAACCAAAGCACCGTAATTAATTCCCTGCTGAGTTTCTTCGCCTGATATGTCACTTGCAAAAGCCTCAGTGTGGACCGCCGCGTCCACGCTGGTAAAAATTGCCGCCGGTTTGCTGGTAGTGAAGCTGCTGGCGGTGAGTTTTGGTCCGGCAGGCGTCGGCCAGGCGGGGAATTTTCGTCAGTTGATTACCGTTCTTGGCGTGCTGGCCGGGGCCGGTATCTTTAACGGCGTCACCAAGTATGTGGCGCAGTATCAACAGCAGCCTCAGCAGCTGATCCGGGTTACCGGCACCGCCTCAGCGATGGTGCTGGGTTTCTCCCTGCTGTTGGCACTGGTATTCCTGCTGGCCGCGGCACCGATTAGTCAGGTGCTGTTTGGTCACGATGGCTATCAGCAAGTTATTCGTATCGTCGCGTTTTTGCAGATGGGCATCGCCTGGGCGAACCTGGCGCTGGCGATAATGAAAGGCTTCCGCGATGCGATGGGCAATGCGCTGTCGCTGATGGCGGGCAGCATTATTGGCGTTATCGGCTATGTGATTTGCTACTGGCTGGGAGGCTATCGCGGTGCGCTGGTAGGGCTGGCGGTGGTGCCTGCGCTGATTGTGATCCCGGCGATGCTGTTGCTGATTAAGCGCGATCACCTGCCGCTGCGCGCGCTGTTGCCGCGTTGGCATGGCGAGCTCGCCCGCCAGCTGGCGAAATTTACCCTGATGGCGCTGATTACGTCCGCTACGCTGCCGATTGCCTGGATGATGATGCGTAACCTGCTGGCGGCGCGTTATAGCTGGCAGGAGGTTGGCCTGTGGCAGGGAGTGACTACAATTTCCGATGCCTGGCTGCAATTTATTACCGCCACCTTTAGCGTCTGGCTGTTGCCGACGCTCTCGCGGCTGGAAACCAAAGCGGATATTTCACGGGAGATCTTTCGTACGCTGCGCTTTGTCTTGCCGCTGGTGGCGGCCGTAGGCTTCTCCGTCTGGCTGCTGCGCGATGTGGCGATCTGGCTGCTGTTTTCCAGCGAATTTCACGGCATGCGCGATCTGTTTATCTGGCAGTTGATTGGCGATGTGCTGAAGGTAGGCGCTTACGTTTTCGGCTATCTGGTGATTGCGAAAGCGTCGCTGCGTTTTTATATTGCCGCCGAGCTTAGCCAGTTTATTTTACTGACCGCTTTTTCGCGCTGGCTGATTCCGCTCTCTGGCGCGACCGGGGCGGCGCAGGCCTATATGGCTACCTATATTGTCTATTTTGCGCTCTGTTTGTGCGCCTTTTTGATTTATCGCCGAAGAGTATGACGACATTGATTCATGTACTGGGCTCAGACGTTCCGCATCACAACCAAACGGTGCTGCGCTTTTTTAATGATGTGATGCGGGACGCGCAGCCTACACGCACGCCGCGTCGGTTTATGGTTGTAAGCCGTGAGGCCGCGTTGCAAAGCCGCTATCCGGCCTTACAAATCGAGGTTTTTGCCGGTAAAAAAGCACTGGCGCAGGCGGTGCTGAAACTGGCCCGCAATCGTCAGACGCGCTTTTTCCTGCATGGTCAGTTCAATGCCTGGCTCTGGCTGGCGCTGTTACACGGCGGGCTGCGTCGCAGCCAGGTTTACTGGCACGTATGGGGGGCCGATCTCTATGAAGAGTCGCGCCGCCTTAAATTCCGCCTGTTTTATCTGCTGCGCCGTCTGGCGCAGGGGAGAGTGGCGCACCTTTTCGCCACGCGCGGCGATATCAGCCATTATCAGCAACGTCACCGCCGCGTACCCGCTTCGCTGCTCTATTTCCCGACGCGTATGCATCATGCTATGCCTGCGCGCCAGCGACAGGATAATGTTTTTACGCTGCTGTTGGGTAATTCTGGTGATGTCAGCAATCGTCATATTCCGGCTCTACAGGCGATACGCCAGCAGTTTGGCGACAGCGTGAGGGTTATCGTGCCGATGGGCTATCCGGAGAATAATCATGATTACATCCGTCAGGTACGCGCCACGGCGCAGTCGCTGTTTAGTGGCGGGCAGGTTGAATTGCTGACCGATAAAATCGCTTTTGACGATTACTTACAGCTTATCGCTGACTGCGATCTCGGCTATTTTGTTTTTGAACGGCAGCAGGGGATTGGCACGCTCTGTTTGCTGATGCAGGCGAATGTTCCTGTGGTACTGAATCGCAAAAATCCGTTCTGGCAGGATATGGTTGAGCAGCAGCTACCGGTGCTGTTTGATACCGATGCGTTGAGTCAGGAAATTGTTGCGCAGGCGCGTCAGCAGCTGGTTGGGATTGATAAAAGCCGCATTGCCTTTTTCGATCCCGCTTTTATTACCGGCTGGTGCCAGGCGCTGACCCTTGCAGAAGGAGAAAAGGTATGAGCCTGGCAGAATTTGGCGGCCTGCTGCTGGTGTGGGCGATGTCGCTGGCCTTTATCCTGACGCTGACGTGGCGCGAGTTCCGCCGGGTGCGCTTTAACTTTAACGTCTTTTTCTCGCTGTTATTTTTGCTGACCTTTTACTTTGGTTTTCCGCTTACCTGCCTGTTGGTATTCCGCTTTGATGTTGCTGTGGTGCCGCCTGCGTATTTGCTACAGGCGTTGCTGGCAGCGGGAAGCTTCTACGCGATTTATTACGTTAGCTACAAAACGCGCCTGCGGGCGCGACGACTGGGCCAGGAGCGCAGCCTGTTTAGCGTAAACCGCGTAGAGGCGCATCTGATTTGGGGAATCCTGGCGTTGCTGGCGTTGGCGACAGTCGCCATCTTCTTTATGCGCAACGGCTTTCTGCTGTTTCGTCTCCATGCCTACAGCGAAATTTTTTCCAGTGAAGTCTCCGGCGTGGCGTTGAAGCGTTTCTTTTATTTCTTCATCCCGGCGATGCTGGTGGTTTATTTCCTCCAGCCTGGGCGTAAGGCGTGGCTGTTCTTTCTTGCCAGTACCGTTGCCTTTGGCCTGCTGACCTATGCCATCGTCGGCGGGACCCGCGCCAATATTATTATCGCCTTCTCGCTGTTCCTGTTTATCGGCATTATTCGCGGCTGGATCACGCTGTGGATGCTGGCTGCCGCAGGTATGTTTGGTATTGTCGGCATGTTCTGGCTGGCGCTGCGGCGCTATAACCTTGATGTAAGCGGCGAGCAGGCGCTATACACCTTTCTTTATCTGACACGCGATACCTTCTCGCCGTGGGAAAATCTGGCGCTGCTGCTACAGAACTATGACAACATCCATTTCCAGGGGTTGGCACCGATTGTGCGTGACTTTTATGTCTTTATCCCTGGCTGGCTGTGGCCGGAACGTCCGTCAATGGTGCTGAACAGCGCCAACTACTTTACCTGGGAAGTGCTGAACAACCACTCTGGCCTGGCGATATCACCCACCTTGCTGGGATCGCTGGTCGTGATGGGCGGCGCGCTCTTTATCCCGGTGGGCGCGATAGCGGTAGGGCTGATTATCAAATGGTTTGACTGGCTATATGAGCGAGGCAAAGCGCACCCGAACCGCTACAAATCGGCCATTATGCAGAGCTTCTGTTTCGGTGCGGTGTTTAATATCATCGTGCTGGCGCGTGAAGGACTGGATGCCTTTGTCAGCCGTGTGGTGTTCTTTTGCCTGATTTTTGCCGCTTGCGTCATTGTCGCTAAGCTAATTTTCTGGCTGCTGGATAGCGCCGGTTTAATCCGCCCGCGTCAACGCGGTGCGCTGGTCTCTGAGACGCTGTCAGCGTCGCCGGAGTAATGGATATGAATAAAAACGCTATGCCAAACCTGCCCCAATATATGATTCGCGGCATTACGCTGCAGGGCTTTACCGATATGGACGCCTGCCTGGATTACCTGTGCCCTGACGGAGAAGTACGCAGCGGTACGCTGGTTGCCATCAATGCGGAAAAAGTATTGACCTACGAAAACAATCCCGCCCTGCATCAGCTGATTGATGAAGCGGAGTTCAAATACCCCGACGGAATTAGCATTGTGCGGGCTATCCGTAAAAAGTATCCGCAGGCGCAGGTAGCACGCATTGCGGGAGCGGATTTATGGGAAGCGCTGATGGCACGTGCGGGAGCACAGGGGATTCCGGTATTTCTGATTGGCGGTAAGCCGCAGGTGATGGAAGAAACCGTAGAAAAATTGCAGCGCCAGTGGCGGGTTAATATTGTCGGCACGCAGCATGGCTATTTTAACGATGGCGATCGTGATGCGCTGTTCCAGCGCGTTGCGGCGAGCGGAGCGAAGATTGTCACGGTAGCGATGGGATCGCCGAAGCAGGAACTGTTGATGCAGGCATGTAAAGCCGTGTGCCCACAGGCGCTGTATATGGGCGTAGGCGGCACTTATGATGTATTCACCGGGCACGTCAAGCGTGCACCAGCGGTCTGGCAGCGGCTGGGTCTGGAGTGGCTTTATCGACTGCTGAGCCAGCCGAGCCGCCTGCGTCGTCAGCTGCGGCTGCTAAAATTCCTCGGTTACTACTATCGCGGTCAGCTTTAATCATGCATGCGGTAAGGTATTTATGCGTCAGAGTGCGCTGTTTTTATACAGATAGCGTGCTACAGTGGCGTTTGTTTAGACGGAATGCACAAAGCCTAATCAAACGCACTTTTTTCTTAAAAAAGCACTGGACAGCTCAGGCGCAAATCCGTAGTATCCCCATCCGCAACGGCGCTACGCGCCCGTAGCTCAGCTGGATAGAGCGCTGCCCTCCGGAGGCAGAGGTCTCAGGTTCGAATCCTGTCGGGCGCGCCATTAAACTGGTCGCAAGAGCTGCGGTGGTAACATTTACCGCGTTAGTAGTAAAATAAGCAGTAATGGTGGCTATAGCTCAGTTGGTAGAGCCCTGGATTGTGATTCCAGTTGTCGTGGGTTCGAGTCCCATTAGCCACCCCAACTTTTGCTGGAACATGCGAAGGTGGCGGAATTGGTAGACGCGCTAGCTTCAGGTGTTAGTGTCTTAACGGACGTGAGGGTTCAAGTCCCTCTCTTCGCACCAGGCAAGAGTAAGTAAAGAGTAAGGTATATGTCGGCGAGTAGCGCAGCTTGGTAGCGCAACTGGTTTGGGACCAGTGGGTCGGAGGTTCGAATCCTCTCTCGCCGACCATCTTATTAACCTGCATAATGCAGGTTTTTTTGTTTTTGTCGTTCTGCTTCTGTTCCTGACAATGTTCGCTGGTTTTCCTGCCTTATTTTACGTCTGCAACGCTAATCTCCCCTTTTTACCAGTTTTTAACCCCAATGCTTTAGCTGCCGCCGGAAAGACAACAGGGCACCACAGAAATATTTATGCCTTTGTCGCAAACTGAAGACATCTATCTTGATGATATTTATTGTATTTTTCTGAACGACTGCTTTTTGTCTCTCAATGGAGACAGCGTTTGTTTAAGGTTGTTGCTTCCTTACGACAAGTCCTGGAAGTTAAAAAACAGCTTTTGCTAAAAGTTATGGTTAATTTTCAATTGGATATAAAAATATTTTCAGGTAAATGTCATTTTGGCACAGCTTGTGCAATAATCTACCTGTAGATGCTCATTCCACTTCTTATGTTCGCCTCTGGCTTCATAAACCCCGGAATGATGCAGAGCCATTCAGGTACCTGTTGTCCAACCAGCCAATATCGTTCGCTTTATTGGAGTATAAGGACACTACGTTGAGTCGGGTACCAATTCGGTTGTCTTACCGACCTGATTTTCTACCTGCCCCTGTGGGCAGGTTTTTTTTTGCCTGAACCGGAACGCGGCGCATAAAAAAGCCGGGAAGATCCCGGCTTTGTATGATGCTTAAAGCTAACGATTATTCTGTAACGTCAGCAGTAAACCTTCGCGCCGCATCTGCGCGGCTTCTTCCGGTCGATGCAGACGATCCAGCGTATCGGCCAGCCAGGCATAATCATAACCGTCAGGACGCTGCTTAAGCGCTTCCCTGAACGCGTCGCCTGCCTGCTGCCATTCGCCATGTTTCATCAGCAGCTGCCCCAGCGTGCTGTGTAGCAACGGCGTGGCACCATGCTGTTTAATCTGCTGGCGCAGGGCTTTTTCCAGCTGTTCCGGGTTACCGGTTTTCAGCCGAGGCATCAGCAGGATCAAACGCTCATCGTAATGACGCTTCAGCCCATCCAGCACGATCTGCTGCGCTGTTTCGTGATCGTCGCAGGCAATCAAGTGATCCGCCATCGCTACCTGTAGGGTGGTTTCATGGCGCGTCTTGCGGTTCTGGCTTTGCCACCAGCGCTTCAGGCCATCGCTGCCTTGTTCCGCCATTGCCTGATTCATCAGACCAAGCCACGCCTGCTGGCGCAGTGCGCTAACCTGCTCTTCATTCGCTACCTGGGTTTTTTCCATCGCAGGGAGGATATCGAGCAGGGCGCTCCAGGCACCGGTACGCACATACGCCTGTTCTGCCAGACGCAGCACTTCAGGATGACGCGGCGCGACATCCAGTAAGCGATCGATACCGTGACGGGCCGCGTGATCTTCATTGCGTGCCAGCTGAATACGTACGCGCGTAATTTCTACCGGGATCGGATCGTTCTGGGCCAGTTCGGAAGCGCGTTCCAGATGTTGATTGGCGCGTGCTTCATCGCCGCGCTGCTGGGCCGCTTCTGCGGCAAGCAGGTAATTTACGACCGGCTGCTCAGCGTGGTCGGCATTGCGCGACAGGAGTTTCTCTACCTGACGGTAATCACCTTCCGCCAGTTTCACCAGCGCTTCATGCGTCTGGCGACGAGCGCGGTTACGCTTACGTCCGGCGAACCAGCCGCGGGTTCTGGCACCGGTGTGAAACAGACGGCGCAGTAGCCACTCAATGCCAAGAATCACCAGCAGAGCCACAATCAAAATAATCGCCAGGCCGGTAACGCTGGTTTCAATATTCCAGTTGTCGGTCTGAATCAGCACATAGCCCTGATGGCCCGCAATCATTGGGCCGATAACGATACCGGCAATCAGCAGCAGAAACAGTACAAAGACTTTTAGCATCGTTACTCTCCCTGCTGCGGCTGCGCCGGTTCAGCGGGCTGTGCCAACAGGTTACGTACCCGCGTCTGCATCAGCTTATCGAGTAGCGGCTGGCTTTCCAGCGCTTCCGGGATCTCCATGGAAATGCTCTGCTGGCTTAAATCATCAAGCTGCGCCAGGAAAGATTTTGTGTTGGCGTCGCTGGTATCAAACCAGGCGCGTACCCAGGTAGAGACGGTATCCACCGACTGACGGTAAATCTCATCCTGATGACGCGGTACCGCCTGCGCGGCAATCAACAGACGCGAGCGGATATTTTCTCGCAGGTAGACATCCTGATTAGGCGCTAATAGCGGCTCAGCGGTGTTATCGCGGCGGCGAATGGTGATGAAATCATCCATAAAATTATGCCAGCTTTTCACCAGGTTCTGCCGCCACTCGCGTAGCGATGAGGTGAGCTCATTGCTGTCAGCGTCCATCGGCGCGCTGTCGCTGTCGTTATCTGCCAGACGCAGATTATCAACACCGTTAGAGAGCTGGTTGAGCTTCAGAATGATGCCATCGTAGTCCACCTGACTGACGGCAGACAGGGTGCTGATATCCTGCATTAAGGCACGGCGCACCGGAACCAGGCTGGGATCGTTCATATCGGCGAGACTGGCGTCCGCGCTTTTCAGCAGCGCTGCCGCAGTGGTTACGTCCTGATCGCTCCACAGCTTACGGCCTGCCAGCTTAACCAGATAGTCGGCCTGAGCCAGTAGCCAGGTACGTGCATCGTTGCCGGAAATAGCGGCGACTTTTTCTTTCAGTTCATCCAGCTGCTGAGCCAGCGCGTTCTGCTGTTGCTGCGCCGTTTTTAATTCGTTGATTTGCGCGCTGAGACGCTGCTCCAGCTGTGTTTTTTCACGTTCATTTTGCTGTTGTAGTGTAGTTAGCTGCTCGCTTAATGCCTGGTTGGCTTCAGCCTGCTGTTGTGCCTGATGATGCGTATTGACCCATAACCCGGCACCGACCGCCAGGGCGATAACAATCGCCAGCGCACTGAGAGCGGTGCCGGTCTGGCCTGATTTACGCGGGGGCTTTTTAACAGGCGGTTTTTTTGTTTCTGCCGCGGAAGTGGTTTCTTCAACCATAGCGGAGGAATCTTTTTGTTCCGTCATTGTGGCACATCCCATTTTCAAGTTTATTGTAACGCGCGCACCAGCGCGTCGTTATCAGCACCATCAGCTACCGTGATACGTTTCCAGCCAAGTTCCCTGGCCAGGGTAGCCAAACGTTCGCTGACGACAATCAGCCGACAGCGCAACAGCCACTCCTCGCGATCGATCGCAGGAAACAGCTGATAAAGTTGTTGTAGCATTTCACCGCTGGTTACTACCAGCGTATCAATAGCGCGGTCGCGCCAGCGCTTTCCTTCGCTGGGTCCGTGATAATATTTCTCACAACGCTGATAGCATTCAAGGAAGCGAACCTCTGCGCCACGCTGCACCAGCGTTTCGCCCAACAGCTCGCGTCCGCCGTTGCCTCGCAGGATCAACGCCCGCTTTCCTTTCAGACGGCGCAATGTTGGCAGCTGAAGCAGCATTTCGCTGGTTTCGCGTTCGTGCGGCCAGGCTACCGATAAACCGCTAACGCTGTGTAACGCCAGCGCGGTGCTGCGTCCTATAGCATAGTAGTTTAGCGCAGCGGGCCAGCTTAGCCCTGCCCGATGCAGGCAGGGTTGCGCATATTCGACGGCGTGCTGAGAAAGCGCAAAAACCAGATCGCCCGGTGCCAGTGCCGCAAGCTGTGTTGCCAGCTGCGCCAGCTCGCGCCCCGGCGTAAATTCAATCAGAGGAAAGCTCCATGCGCTATGGCCCAGCGCGCACAGACGTGTCACCAGCTCAACGCCTGCGGGAGAAGGGCGGGTGACGAGAATGCTCATTTCGGTGGGTTCCCCTGATAAACGTCCTGCAGGATTTCACGCGCGCCGTTACTCAGCAACTCTTCTGCCAGTGACGTACCCAGCTGCTCCGCCTGATGGCGCGGGCCGCGTCGTTCGCCGCGAATCATAGAAACGCCGTCTGGTGAACCGACCAGGCCGCGTAGCCAGATATCGTCGCCCTCCAATACTGCATAGCTGCCGATGGGCACCTGGCAACCCCCTTCCAGCCGCGTGTTCATCGCACGCTCTGCTTTTACGCGCGTTGCGGTATCGTCATCATTTAATGCCGCCAGCAACATAATGGTTTGTTCATCGTCGAGGCGGCATTCAATGCCAACCGCACCCTGCCCAACCGCAGGCAGCGAAACCTCTGCGGGAATGGCGTAGCGGATGCGATCCTGCAGGCCGAGGCGCTTAAGACCAGCGGCAGCAAGGATAATGGCGTCGTACTCGCCGGCATCCAGCTTCGACAGGCGCGTACCAACATTACCGCGCAGCGAGCGAATCACCAGATCGGGACGCAATGCGGCCAGCTGGCACTGTCGACGCAGGCTGGAAGTACCAACGACCGCACCCTGCGGCAGCTCGTCCAGCGTGGCATAACGATTTGAGACAAAGGCGTCCAGCGGATCGTCGCGTTCGCAAATCGCAACCAGCCCCAGCCCCTCAGGGAATTCTACCGGCACATCCTTCATTGAATGCACCGCGATATCAGCACGGTTTTCCAGCATCGCCAGTTCCAGCTCTTTGACGAATAACCCTTTACCACCCACTTTCGCTAACGGCGTATCAAGAATAATATCGCCGCGCGTTACCATCGGCACCAGCTCTACGCGCAGGCCCGGATGACAGGCCATCAGACGCTGCTGAACATATTGTGCCTGCCATAAAGCGAGCGGGCTTTGCCTGGTGGCAATTCTTAAAATTTTGTCTAACATGCTTGATACCGTTTTGATCGTTCACTGATTATCCTATCATTGATACGGGAAGGCTGTCAGTTACCGCGATTTTGAACGGGAAGGAAAAGCGTAGAAGGGAGAGGCCAGGTCAATCGGTGGATAAAGCGTGCTAAACTGTTAAGTAGCGCAACTTTCTTTACGGTCAACCAGCCAAGTGTTAAATTGATCACGTTTCCAGCAGTAATCTGCCTGAAAATTTTTCATACCAAGCGGCAGATCCAGGAAATAGGGTTATTTGTAAGCACTGGGATAATCAGGCGAGACGTCTTGTACCTCTACATTGAGACACTGAAACAGAGACTGGATGCCATTAACCAGCTGCGTGTCGATCGCGCGCTGGCCGCTATGGGACCTGCTTTCCAGCAGGTATACAGTCTGCTGCCAACCTTACTACATCATCATCATCCGCTGATGCCGGGCTACCTTGAAGGTAATGTTCCTTACGGCATCAGCTTCTACACGTCTGATGAAAATCAGCAGCGCTACCTTTCTGATATTGAGCATAAATCGGGCCAATTGGTTGCTTTACCGCCAAAAGGAGAAATGCCGATTACGGGCGTCTACTCCATGGGGAGTACCTCTTCAGTAGGACAGAATAGCACTTCCGATCTTGACATTTGGGTCTGTCATCAGTCATGGCTGGATGGCGAGGAGCGTCTGGCACTTCAGAAAAAATGTCAGTTGCTGCAAATCTGGTGTGCGGCAATGGGCGTTGAGGTTAGCTTCTTCCTGATCGACGAAAACCGTTTCCGTCACAATGAAAGCGGCAGCCTCGGTGGTGAAGACTGCGGTTCCACTCAGCACATCCTGCTGCTGGATGAGTTTTACCGCACGGCGGTCCGCATGGCGGGCAAACGTATTCTGTGGAATATGGTGCCGGGCGAGGAAGAAGAGCATTACGACGACTACGTGATGTCGCTGTATGCGCAGGGCGTACTGACGCCGAACGAATGGCTCGATTTAGGCGGACTCAGCACTCTTTCTGCCGAAGAGTATTTTGGTGCCAGCCTGTGGCAGCTTTATAAAAGCATCGATTCACCTTACAAGGCGGTGCTGAAAACGCTGCTGCTGGAAGCCTATTCGTGGGAATATCCGCGCACGCGCCTGCTGGCAATGGATATTAAACAGCGCCTGCACGATGGTGAGATCGTTTCCTTTGGTCTTGATGCCTACTGCATGATGCTGGAACGCGTAACGCAATACCTGATCAGCATCGACGATCATGCGCGGCTCGATCTGGTACGCCGCTGCTTTTACCTGAAGGTATGCGAAAAACTGTCGCAGGATGAAAATCCGCCGCGCTCTGGCTGGCGTCGGGAAATTCTGGCTCAGTTGGTTAACGAGTGGGGCTGGGACGAGGCGCGTCTTGCCATTCTCGACAGTCGCGCCGACTGGAAAATCGAACGCGTGCGCGAAGCGCATAATGAATTGCTGGATGCGATGATGCAGAGCTATCGCAACCTGATTCGTTTCGCCCGTCGTAACAACTTAAGCGTCAGCGCCAGTCCGCAGGATATCGGCGTGCTGACGCGTAAGCTGTATGCCGCTTTTGAGGCGCTGCCCGGTAAGGTCACGCTGGTTAACCCGCAGATTTCGCCCGATCTTTCGGAGCCGCATCTTACCTTTATTCATGTTCCGGCAGGGCGCGCTAACCGGGCAGGCTGGTATCTGTATAACCAGGCACCGGATATGAATTCGATTATCAGCCATCAGCCGCTGGAGTATAACCGCTACCTGAATAAGCTGGTGGCCTGGGCATGGTTTAACGGCCTGATGACAGATCGAACCCAGCTGCATATTAAAGGCAATGAGCTGTGCGATCTGGCGCGCTTGCAGGAGCTGGTTGCGGATGTCTCTCATCATTTTCCGCTGCGTCTGCCTGCGCCGACGGCGAAAGCGCTCTACAGCCCCTGTGAAATCCGCCATCTGGCGCTGATTGTGAACCTGGAATATGACCCAACGGCGGCTTTCCGCAATCAGGTGGTCCATTTTGATTTCCGTAAGCTGGATGTTTTCAGCTTTGGGCAACAGCAGCAGTGTCTGATCGGCAGCGTGGATTTACTCTATCGCAACTCGTGGAATGAAGTGCGTACGCTGCATTTCAACGGTGAGCAGGCGATGCTGGAAGCGTTGAAAACTATTCTTGGCAAGATGCATCAGGATGCGGCACCGCCCGATGCGGTGGAAGTGTTCTGCTACAGCCAGCATCTGCGTGGCCTGATCCGTACGCGCGTACAGCAGCTGGTTTCCGAATGTATTGAGCTGCGTCTCTCCAGTACACGCCAGGAGCCGGGCCGTTTTAAAGCGCTACGGGTTGCCGGACAAACCTGGGGACTGTTTTTTGAACGTCTTGGCGTTTCGGTGCAGAAGCTGGAAAACGCGGTGGAGTTTTACGGCGCGATCTCGAATAACAAGTTGCACGGGCTGTCGATTAAAGTTGAGACCGAGCAGGTACAGCTGCCGCCGGTGGTAAACGGCTACGCCAGCGAAGGGATCATTCAGTTTTTCTTTGAAGATACCAACAAAGACAGCGGCTTTAACATCTATATTCTCGATGAGGCTAACCGCATCGAGGTTTATCATCACTGCGAAGGCAGTAAAGAGGAGCTGGTGCGTGACGTCAGCCGCTTCTATTCCTCCTCGCACGATCGGTTTACCTACGGCTCCAGCTTCGTTAACTTTAATCTGCCGCAGTTCTATCAGCTGGTAAAAGTAGACGATCGTACCCAGGTGATTCCGTTCCGCAGCCAGACGCTTACCCAGCTCTGCGCTAACGCGCCGGAAAGTAATAGCGATTACCCGCAGCGCTTTCAGGTTTATTAAGCCGAACGCACTGTACTTTTGGCGTTATCAGCGCAGCCCGTCTGATTGCCGATATCAGGTGTTAACCGGATCGCCACTTCTCTCAGTGTATTTTTGCGACAGGTCTTAGGCGCGTTGCTGCGTCTCTGCTCTATTTTGCTTATGGCAAACTGGCGTTCTTTTGCTGAACGTTGCCTTAACAATGGCGCAGAAATAGCTATGAGCAAACGTGACGATATTATTGACCCATGGGCACCAAGGTCCAGAGAGTACGGGCTGGTCTATTCGGAAATTTTAGGCTGGATAGATTTAGGACACGCGCGCGGGGATGATATAACGGATTGCCTTGGACAAATGCAGAGAGGCGAGGCCAGTGGGCAACCCTATTATCTGGTTAAGTATCGGCAAACGATGTCGTTAGAATCATTTAGTACCGGTCGCTGTTCGCGCTGGAATATCAAACGCGGGCGATCGCTTGCCGAAAGGCATAGCATTACGCTGGCGCTGATGATGGAAACGGCGATTGCGTTTGAGAACTGGCAGTCGATGCCCTTTTTTAGCTGGTACACCGACAGCGGCTTCAGCGCAGAAGATTTGGTTTCCGATCTGTTGGGCTTTTATAAAGTCGTGAAGCCGCAAAATTACTGGCCGTGGCTGAAAATCGTCAGTAAAGAGGCGGCGGTCCGGCGCTGGGACTACTATGGCGCGCTGGGCGGTTTTAAAAACAGAGGATTTAATCCGCTGCTGTTTCCGGATCCCGCTGATACACGTGTTCCTCATATTCCTTATAAAGGCAGGCTGCCAAATTTTATGATGTCGCTCAGACCATTTACCCGGTTTGATTCTGATATCGTTCGTCGTATCGACGCCGGAACGCAGGTCACCGTCGGATGGAACGTTAAGAAAAAATGAAATGGCTTAAGTGGGTGCTGACGCTACTACTGGTGGTGCTGGTAATTAACGTTGCTGACTTTTTTTACATCAATACCAGCCTGATAAATGAGGCAGAGCGGAATCCCGGTTTTAAACAGAGCGAGCGGAGGCTTTATCGCCTTTTTGTCGATGAAGATATTAAGAATGCGCCGCGTATTACGGATGACTATTACTTCCGCTTTCGCCGGATGGACGGCCCTTCTCCTGAGATCAGCGGGATTGTCTTTAATGGCGCAACGGAAACGGCGACGTTAGAAAAGTATTTGACGACTTTGGGATACCAGCATGTCTCTGATGATGAGTTTGGTCAACGTTGGGAAAAGGATGGCCACTCCTCCCCCAACATTTATATATGGCGCGATACATCGGGCCAGACGGTCTTTCTGACTAAATACTCACTGTAAAAACAGACCGGTAGAAACTTTGTTGCCTGGAGCGCCGCAGATCCAGGCAGGCGATCAACGCAACACCACCGGCTCGCCCGCCTGGGCGCTACAGGCTTCTGACAGCAGCTGCCAGAAATTGCCGCCGCTGCGGTTACAGATCCATTGGCCGTCGCGATAGTCAAAGTGGTAACCGCCGCCTTTGGTTGCCAGCCAAACCTGATGCAGAGGTTCCTGACGGTTAATAATAATTTTGCTGCCGTTCTCGAAGCTGAGCGTCATGATACCGGCATGGATTTCATAATCGATATCGCTATCACCATCCCAGGCGTCGAGCTGTTCCTCAAGCGTCAGCATCAGGCTATCTGCCAGCTGGTGAAATTCACTGTCATTCATCATTGCATCCTTCAGGTTTTGGCGCAGTATACGTGTCGCTGGATTTTACTACATCGTTCGTCAACAGTGAGAGGTAGCACGCCACATTACCTTTTCCTGTTGCTTTTCCGAAGTCAGCTGCGATGATAAGCAACCAGGTAAACGCATTAAACATAAGCAGGAAGAGCATGAAGAAAATCATTTGTCTGCTGGCAATGACGCTGGCGTTAAGCAGCCTGGCCGGTTGCGGTTTGAAAGGGCCGCTCTATTTTCCGCCGCAGGATAAGCCAAAACAGAGTGCGTCTCAGCCGCCTGTAGAGCAGATCGCGCCTTCTTCAACTTCAACGGCAACCCAGCCGGATGGCCAGCAGGAGAATAGCCTGACCAGCCCGGATGCGAACCAACAAGCGACGCAGTAACGATGATGGCCCAGCCGGCGGAGCAGAAAATGCAGTTCTCAAAAATGCACGGTCTTGGCAATGACTTTATGGTTGTTGATGCCGTTACGCAAAACGTCTATTTCTCGCCGGAGTTGATCCGCCGTCTGGCGGATCGTCATCTGGGCATCGGCTTCGATCAGCTATTGATCGTCGAGCCGCCTTACGATCCCGATCTCGATTTCCACTACCGTATTTTTAACGCCGACGGCAGTGAAGTGGCACAGTGCGGCAACGGTGCGCGCTGTTTTGCCCGTTTTGTCCGCCTGAAAGGGCTGACGAACAAAAGCGATATTCGCGTCAGTACCCAAACCGGACGCATGGTGCTCAGCGTTACTGGCGATGAGCTGGTGCGGGTGAATATGGGTGAACCGAATTTTGAACCGCAACAGGTGCCGTTTCGCGCCAACAAGGCGGAAAGCCTCTATCTGCTGCGTGTTGCGGAACAAACCCTTATGTTCGGCGTGGTCTCGATGGGAAATCCGCACTGCGTCATTCAGGTCGCCAGCATCAAAACGGCGGCGGTGGAAACCCTGGGGCCGATTCTGGAGAGCCATGAGCGTTTCCCGGAACGGGTAAACGTGGGCTTTATGGAAGTGGTGAGTCCTGAACATATTCGCCTGCGCGTCTATGAGCGCGGCGCAGGTGAAACGCAGGCGTGTGGCAGCGGAGCTTGTGCAGCGGTAGCCAGCGGCATCCAACAGGGGTTGCTGGCGGAAAAAGTCCGCGTCGATCTGCCGGGCGGCACGCTGCATATCGCCTGGAAAGGGCCGGGTCATCCACTCTATATGACCGGACCGGCCACGCATGTTTATGATGGGTTTATTCATTTATGAAACAGGTCGAAGAACAGACCACCGCTGAGCTGGTGCTGGATGACGAAGCGGTATGTGATTATCTGCTGCAACATCCAGATTTCTTTATTCGTCATGCGCGGCAGGTTGAACAGATGGCGGTGCCGCACCCGGTGCGCGGTACTGTTTCGCTGGTAGAATGGCATATGGCGCGTCAGCGCAATCATATTCATCAGCTGGAAAACGAAATTACCCAGCTGATGGAACAGGCTTCGGCAAACCATCAGCTTTTCGATCGGCTGTTAAGTTTGCAGGGCCATTTAGCTTCAGCATCGTCTTTGCAGGAGATGCTTAACCGGCTGCAACGCTGGGCGCGCGATCTGGGCCTGGCAAGCGCTGATGTGCGCTTGTTCAGCGATCGCTGGCGGCTGGGGGCACCTTCCAGTTTTACGCAGCTGGCGCTGTCGCGCCAGGCGTTCGAGCCGGTGCGTATTCAGCGGCTTGGTAAAGCGCAGCATTATCTTGGTTCGCTTAACGGGCCGGAACTGCTGTTGCTGTTGCCGCAGGCGCGTTCGGTAGGATCGGTGGCGATGTCGCTGTTTGGCGAGCGCGGTGAACTGGGCGTGCTGATTTTCAGCAGCCGCGATACGCATCATTATCAGCCCGGCCAGGGCACGCTATTACTGCACTATCTGGCGCTGATGCTGCCGGAACTGCTGGGCCGCTGGGTGGCGCGTGCATGAGTGAAGCGCTTCCGCTGCGGGCCGCCGTCGAGGGCTTTCTGCGCTACTTAAAGGTAGAGCGTCAGCTTAGCCCGTTAACGCATAAAAACTATGCGCGCCAGCTTGATACGGTGATTCAGCTGCTGGATGAACTGAAGATTGCCGACTGGTCGCGGCTGGAGCCTGCCCACGTCCGTTCGCTGGTGGCCCGTAGCCGTCGCGCCGGGTTGCAGCCTGCCAGCCTGGCGCTGCGACTCTCCGCACTGCGCAGCTTTCTTGACTGGATGGTTAGCCAGGGCGCGCTGAAGGCGAATCCGGCGAAGGGCGTTTCTGCCCCGCGCGCCGCACGTCATCTGCCGAAAAATATCGACGTCGATGAAGTGAATCAGCTGCTGGATATTGACCAGAGCGATCCGCTGGCGGTGCGCGATCGTACCATGATGGAAGTGATGTATGGCGCCGGGCTGCGTCTTTCTGAACTGGTGGGTATTGACTGCCGTCATCTCGATCTTGAGGCAGGCGAAGTATGGGTCACGGGGAAGGGCAGTAAAGAGCGCCGTCTGCCGATTGGTCGTACCGCAGTAGAGTGGGTGAAGAAGTGGCTGGCGCTGCGTGAATTTTTTGCGCCGGAGAGCGATGCGCTGTTTATCTCGAAAGAAGGACGGCGCATTTCACAGCGCAACGTACAGAAACGCTTTGCCGAGTGGGGCGTAAAGCAGGGCACCAGCAGCCATATTCATCCGCATAAGCTGCGCCACTCGTTTGCCACGCATGTGCTGGAATCCAGCGGCGATCTGCGTGCAGTTCAGGAGCTGCTGGGCCATGCCAGCCTCTCGACCACGCAAATTTATACCCATCTCGACTTTCAACACCTGGCGTCGGTGTATGATGCGGCGCATCCGCGCGCCAAACGAGGGAAATCCTGATGCATTTTTATCGTCGGCTCAGGCCGATCAACGCGATCACGTTCGATCTGGATGATACGCTGTATGATAATCATCCGGTGATCATTAAAACCACGGTGGAATCGCACCGCTTCTTGCAGGGCTATCACCCGGAGCTGAGCGGTTTCTCTACCGAAGCTTATCAACAGCTGCGGGATCAGCTGCTGGCCCAGGAGCCAGATATCTATCATGACGTCACCGAATGGCGACGGCGTACCGTTGAACAGGCGATGCTGAATGTCGGCCTTTCTTCTGATGAAGCGCGGGAAGGCGCGGATAAAGTAATGGAGGTTTTCGCCCACTGGCGTAGCCAGATCAGCGTGCCGCAGGAAACGCATGACACGCTGGCCGCGTTAGCGGAGAAAGTGCCGCTGGTCGCAATTACTAACGGTAACGCGGAGCCACATCTGTTCGGCCTCGATCGCTATTTTCAGTTTGTGCTGCGAGCGGGCCCGCATGGGCGCGCCAAACCTTTTGAAGACATGTATCACCTGGCGGCGCAGCGGCTGGCTATTGCGCCGGAAAACATCCTCCACGTTGGCGATGATCTCACTACTGATGTGGCTGGCGCGGTACGCTGCGGTATGCAGGCGTGCTGGATCAACCTGCGTGCGGGTAATCTGATGCATATCCCGGATGCGCGGCTGCTGCCGCATGTTGAAATTACGCAGTTGGCATCGCTGACCGCGTTGTTATAATCTTCTGTACAAATATCCAGTGGCTTCACTGGTGCATTTTCCTGACTGACGGTGCTTATGGACGTTTCTGACCTGCTAAACAGCCTGAATAATAAACAGCGCGAGGCCGTTGCGGCACCGCGCAACAACCTGCTGGTGCTGGCGGGCGCGGGCAGCGGCAAGACACGCGTGCTGGTGCATCGTATCGCCTGGCTGCTAACGGTAGAGAACTGCTCGCCCTATTCGATTATGGCGGTCACCTTTACCAACAAGGCCGCAGCGGAAATGCGCCATCGTATTGAACAGCTGATCGGCACCAGTCAGGGCGGCATGTGGATCGGGACGTTTCACGGCCTGGCGCACCGTCTGCTGCGTGCACACCATCTTGACGCGGGCCTGCCGCAGGATTTTCAAATTCTCGACAGTGAAGATCAGCTGCGCCTGCTGAAGCGCCTGATCAAAGCGATGAATCTGGATGATAAGCAGTGGCCTGCGCGCCAGGCGATGTGGTACATCAACGGCAAGAAAGATGATGGCCTGCGTCCGCAGCATATTGAAAGCTACAACAACCCGGTTGAACAAACCTGGCTGCGTATCTATCAGGCCTATCAGGAAGCGTGCGATCGCGCCGGGCTGGTCGATTTTGCCGAACTGCTGCTGCGCGCTCATGAGCTGTGGCTCAATAAACCGCACATCCTTAATCACTATCGCGAACGCTTTACCAACATCCTGGTGGATGAGTTTCAGGATACCAACAGCATCCAGTACGCCTGGATTCGCCTGCTGGCTGGTGACGGTAACCGGGTGATGATCGTTGGTGATGACGATCAGTCTATTTATGGTTGGCGCGGTGCGCAGGTAGAAAACATCCAGCGTTTCCTGAACGATTTTCCTGGGGCAGAAACCATTCGCCTTGAGCAAAACTATCGCTCAACCAATAACATTCTGAAAGCGGCTAACGCCCTGATTGCCAATAATAATGGACGCCTCGGTAAAGAGCTGTGGACTGACGGCAGCGACGGCGATCCAATTTCGCTTTATTGCGCTTTCAATGAACTGGATGAGGCACGTTTCGTCGTCAACCGCATTAAAGTCTGGCAGGAGAACGGCGGTGCGCTGAACGACTGCGCTATCCTCTATCGCAGCAACGCCCAGTCGCGTGTGCTGGAAGAGGCGCTGTTGCAGGCCAGCATGCCGTACCGTATCTATGGCGGCATGCGCTTCTTTGAACGTCAGGAAATCAAGGATGCGCTGGCCTATCTGCGCCTGATTGCCAACCGCAACGATGACGCGGCGTTTGAGCGCGTGGTTAATACGCCAACGCGCGGCATCGGCGATCGCACGCTTGATGTAGTGCGCCAGGCATCACGCGATCGTCAGCTGACGCTATGGCAGGCAAGCCGCGCGCTGTTGCAGGAGAAAGCGCTGGCCGGACGTGCCGCCGCTGCGCTGCAACGCTTTACCGAACTGGTGGATTCGCTGGCACAGGAAACTGCCGAACTGCCGCTGCACGTGCAGACCGACCGGGTGATCAAAGATTCCGGGCTGTGGCTGATGTATGAGCAGGAGAAGGGCGAAAAAGGCCAGGCGCGTATCGAAAACTTAGAGGAGCTGGTCAACGCCACGCGGCAGTACAGCTACCAGGAAGAAGACGAAGATCTGATGCCGTTACAGGCCTTCCTGTCGCACGCTGCGCTGGAGGCGGGAGAAGGCCAGGCGGATAAATGGCAGGATGCGGTACAGCTGATGACCATGCACGCGGCGAAAGGGCTGGAGTTTAGCCAGGTATTCATCGTCGGCATGGAAGAGGGAATGTTTCCCAGCCAGATGTCGCTTGATGAAGGCGGCAGGCTGGAGGAAGAGCGTCGTCTTGCCTATGTCGGCGTTACTCGTGCGATGAAAAAGCTGACGCTGACCTACGCGGAAACTCGCCGCCTGTACGGCAAAGAGGTTTATCATCGCCCGTCGCGCTTTATCGGCGAGCTGCCGGAAGAGTGCGTTGATGAAGTACGCCTGCGCGCCAGCGTTAGCCGTCCGGTTAATCATCAGCGTATGGGAACGCCAATGGCGCAGAATGACAGCGGCTTTACGTTGGGCCAGCGCGTGCGCCACGCTAAATTTGGCGAAGGTACGATTATCAATCTGGAAGGCAGCGGCGGGCACAGTCGTTTGCAGGTCGCTTTTCAGGGACAGGGCATCAAGTGGCTGGTAGCCGCCTATGCGCGCCTTGAAGCAGTATAATTTCAGCCGCTTATTCGGCACCGTGTTTTGTCGCTGGCTACGTTAATCCGGCGATGAGATGCGGTGTGCTAACGTCTGGCTGTCACCTGGTCAGACGTTTGATGATGGCGTCCGGCTGCGCTTGACGCCTTTTTCGTCTCAGCGTAACATGCGCGCACGATTACCCTAAGAGGACTTTCGCCTTGGACACTCCCAGTCGATGCTGGCTCAATCACCTTATCAACAGGTACAACCCCTAAGGCCATCCTCTTATGCTGGTAGCCTTTGCGGTTGTCAGCGACCTCTTTCCCCGTCGCGCGAGTTAGCGTTTATCACTGACTGAAACTCAGGTTTCTGTGTTCTGGCGTATTGTCCCGTTTGAATGACAAATTGGGAGTACAGCTATGCTGAGCGCTTTTAAACTGGATCACAGCCGCCTTACCCGTCTGGAACTGGAAGATACGCCGGAAGATCTGGTTTCTTCGGTTTGGGTCGATCTTATTGAACCGGAAGAGGCGGAGCGCGAGCGCGTACAAAGTGAGCTGGGCCAGAGCCTGGCGACCCGTCCTGAACTGGAAGATATCGAGGCATCCGCACGCTTCTTCGAAGACGAGGACGGTCTGCATATCCACTCCTTCTTTTTCTATGAAGATGCCAAAGACCATGCGGGCAACGCCACCGTAGCGTTTACCATTCGCGAAGGCCGCCTTTACACGCTACGCGAACGCGAACTACCGGCGTTTCGCCTCTATCGTATGCGCGCCCGTAGCCAGACGCTGATCGACGGTAATGCTTATGAGCTGTTGCTGGATCTGTTCGAAACCAAAATTGAACAGCTGGCGGATGAAATTGAAAATATCTACAGCGATCTGGAAAAGCTCAGCCGCGTTATTATGGAAGGGCAGCAGGGCGATGAGTTCGATCAGGCGCTTTCAACGCTGGCGGAACTGGAAGATATCGGCTGGAAGGTGCGCCTTTGTCTGATGGATACCCAGCGCGCGCTCAATTTTCTGGTGCGTAAGGCGCGTCTGCCTGGCACCCAGCTGGAGCAGGCACGTGAAATCCTGCGCGATATCGAATCGCTGTTGCCGCACAATGAATCGCTGTTTCAGAAGGTCAACTTCCTGATGCAGGCGGCGATGGGCTTTATCAATATCGAGCAGAACCGCATCATCAAAATCTTCTCGGTGGTATCGGTGGTCTTCCTGCCGCCGACGCTGGTTGCCTCCAGCTATGGCATGAACTTCGAGTTTATGCCGGAGCTGAAATGGAGCTTCGGCTATCCCGGCGCGATTGGTCTGATGATCCTTGCGGGACTGGCACCCTACCTCTACTTTAAGCGTAAAAACTGGCTGTAACTTTCAGGGCCGGGCTTCCTTCCCGGCCGGTTAACGCTGGCGTTCCCGATGGGTTGTGCGTAACCTTAGATTTTTCAACCTGCTGTGACCTCGCTGCGTAATGGAACACCTTTCAACAAAGCTGCAATGGGCTCTCCTGATCGGCTCATCCCTGATACTGGGCTTTCTTCTGCAATATTTTCATGTTCCGGCGGCGTTGCTGCTGGGGCCGATGATCGTCGGCGTAACCATGGGACTGATGGGAAGCTCGCTGCGTATCAATAAGCGGCTGTTTATTCTCTGCCAGGCCGTGCTGGGCTGCATGATCGGGCAGAGCCTCTCTTCTTCAGTAATTGATATCTTGCTTATCGACTGGCCGGTGGTGCTGGCGGTATTGCTGATGACGCTGGCGGCCAGCGGGCTGTCGGGGTTTCTGCTGGTACGTTACAGCGAGTTGCCGGGAGCAACCGGAGCCTGGGGCTCCTCGCCCGGCGGCGCATCGGCAATGGTGGCGATGGCAGGCGACTACGGAGCGGATGTTCGTTTGGTGGCTTTTATGCAGTATCTGCGCGTGCTGTTTGTTGCGACAGCGGCAGCGGTAGTGGCACGTATTGGGCTGGGCGACACGGCGCAGAATGCGACCGCGATGGCGTGGTTTCCCGCGCTGGATATGCGTTTTGTGATTACGCTGGGCGTGATGCTGCTGGGCGCGTTTTTGGGCCAGCGTTTTCGCATTCCCTCTGGCGCGCTGCTGATACCCGCACTGCTGGGCGCAACGCTACAAAGCAGTGGGACGGTAATGCTACAGTTGCCGGAATGGTTGCTGGCAGGTGCCTATGCGCTGATTGGCTGGACGGTGGGGTTGCGCTTTACCCGTCCTATTTTCCGCCTGGCGCTGCGCACTTTACCGCAGATGCTGGCTTCTATTTTCGGGCTGATGTTGCTCTGCGGCGGTATGGCGTGGGTGCTGACGAAACTGCTGCCGATTGATTTAATGACCGCCTATCTGGCAACCAGCCCTGGCGGGCTGGATACCGTAGCGATTATTGCTGCCGGCAGCCGGGTTGATATGTCATTTGTTATGGCGATGCAAACCCTGCGGCTGTTTGCCATCTTAATGACCGGCCCGGCGCTGGCGCGTTTTATTTCACGCTTTGCGCACTCGTGAACGGTGCATCGTATACAGCGCATCAGCGATAAACAGCGCCAGCGCCAGCCAGATAAAGCCGAACGTAATCGCCTTATCAGCCGTCATCACTTCGCCATAGAACACTACCGCCAGCAGGAACATCAGCGTTGGCCCCAGATACTGGAAAAAGCCCAGCGTTGAAAGACGCAGGCGCGTAGCGGCGGCGGTAAACAGCATCAGCGGAATAGTCGTAACGATACCGGCCGCAATCAGCAGTAGGTTGAGCGTGGTAGCGTTCTGCGTTAAATGGCTGGTTGAACTATCGGCAATGCCAAACAGATAAAGTGACGCCAGCGGCAGCAGCCACAGCGTTTCGAACAGCATGCCGCTCTGTGCATCCACCGCAATCTTTTTACGCATCAGGCCATAAAGCGAAAAGCTCATCGCCAGACCGAGTGCAATAACCGGCAGCGAGCCAAACTTCCACAGCTGCACCAGTACGCCGCAGGTGGCCAGCAAGACCGCTACCCACTGCATCCGGCGAAAACGCTCGCCTAAAAACAGCATACCCATGACTACATTAAGCAGCGGGTTAATAAAGTAGCCGAGGCTTGCTTCCAGCATATGATGGTTATTTACTGCCCAGATAAACAGCAGCCAGTTACCGCCTACCAGCGCAGCAGATACCGCTAACAGCAGCACCTTTTTAGGCTGATGCAATACGATTTTTACCCGAGGCCAGCTACGGCTAACGGTAATCAGCAGCAGCATAAACAGCGCTGACCAGATAACGCGGTGCGTCATAATTTCGCCCGCTGGTACCTGTTCAATCAATTTGAAATAGGCTGGTGCGATGCCCCAGATAAAATAAGCACCTAACGCGCAGAAAATACCCTGGCGTGTTTGTTGTGTATCCATCACTTGTTTAGGTCTCAGATATAAAACCGTCAGTTTAAAGGAAAAATGAGCGCCACGGTGAAAATTAGCCTACCAGGTAGGTCGCGGTAGCGCTGGCGATATGTACGCCCGCATCGTTATGCAGCTCAACGCGCGCCACCGCAACTTTGTTTCCGGCGCGCAGCAGGCTGCTGGCGGCGATGAAGTGCTCACCGCGTCCGGGGCGTAAATAATCGACACGCAGATCGATCGTACCCATGCGCGATAAACGATGGCGCAGCTCCTGCTCGGTGATGCTCTCCTGGCGCGTGAGAGAACTGCTGACGCAAATCAGCCCGGCAGCCACGTCCAGAATCGAGGCGATGGCACCGCCATGCAGGATCTGTTGCGCCGCGTTGCCGACCAGCATGGTTTTATTGGCAAAGCGCAGCTCGGCATAATCGGATTCAAGCCGTACCAGCTCCAGACCCAGCGCCTGATTAAATGGCATATGGTAGACAAAAATATCTCCGATAAGCTGGCGTGCCGCACTTTGATTTAACAGAGTCTCTGACATAAAAGGTTTTTCCTGAAGCAGGGAGATAAAGATGCCGTAATGTTAACGATTTGTACATTTTAAGCTGCTGGAAAAGTGCTTTCCATTTTAAGAAAACAGCGCTGATCCCATTATGGGATTGTGTGTAGAATGGCCTGCTTTTTTAGTTACTATTTACACAGCGTATCACTGGAGAAGACTATGCGTATGCTAAGAGGATTAGTAGTAGCTTTGTTATTGCCCGCTTTCGCCCAGGCTCAGCAAGCTACTGTCAGGGAAGTGCATGATGCGCCTGCGGTGCGCGGTAGTATTATCGCTAACTTGCTGGAAAAGCATGATAATCCCTTCGTGCTTTATCCTTATGAAAGCAACTATTTGCTTTATACCTGGACCAGCGATATGAATAAGGAAGCGATCGATTCCTATGAGTGGGGCCAGAACGCGAAGAAAGATGAGGTAAAATTCCAGCTCAGCCTGGCCTTTCCGCTCTGGCGCGGTATTCTGGGCGATAATTCCGTGCTGGCCGCTTCCTATACGCAGCGTTCCTGGTGGCAGCTTTCAAACCGTGGCGCTTCGTCACCCTTTCGTGAAACTAACTATGAGCCACAGATTTTTCTTGGCTGGGCTACGGATTACACCTTTGCTGGCTGGACATTACGTGATGTGGAGCTGGGCCTGAACCACGAATCAAACGGGCGTTCCGATCCGACTTCACGTAGCTGGAACCGCGTTTACGCCCGGCTGATGGCGGAAAACGGCAATTTCCTGGTGGAAATTAAGCCCTGGTATCGCCTGCCGGAAAGCGCGAGTAATGATGATAACCCTGACATTACCAAATACATGGGGTACTATCGCGCCAGGCTGGGATATCGGGTGGGTGACAGCATCTTTAGTTTGCAGGGCAACTATAACTGGAACAGCGGTTACGGCGGCGCGCAGCTGGGCTGGAGTTACCCGATTACTGAGCATGTACGGTTCTATACCCAGGTATTCAGTGGTTACGGCGAATCGTTAATCGATTATAATCATCGTCAGACGCGCATTGGCGTTGGCGTAACGTTAAACGATCTGTTCTGATTCAGGCCCGTGTAGCGGGTCTGCCACACAGCAACTGTCTCTTCGGGCGGCTATCAATCCCGCCCGTCACCATCATCGAATAGAGTGCAATACGGGGAAGACGTGTCTACGGCGGCAGTAATTAATCATGAAGCGCTGGCGGAGCAGGTATTACGCGACACCTTCGGCTATCAGCAGTTTCGCCCCGGTCAGCAAACCATCATTCAGGCATCGCTTAGCGGGCGGGATTGTCTGGTGGTGATGCCTACCGGCGGCGGAAAATCGCTCTGTTACCAGATCCCGGCCCTGCTGCGTGACGGCCTGACGCTGGTCGTTTCACCATTGATTTCGCTAATGAAAGATCAGGTTGATCAGCTGTTAGCCAATGGTGTCGCGGCGGCGTGCCTGAACTCAACGCAAACACGCGAAGAGCAGCAGGCGGTAATGGCGGGCTGCCGTCGCGGCGAAGTGCGTCTGCTCTATATCGCCCCCGAACGCCTGATGATGGATAACTTCCTCGATACCCTGATGCACTGGCAGCCAGCAATGCTGGCGGTAGATGAAGCGCACTGTATTTCACAATGGGGCCATGATTTTCGCCCCGAATATGGCGCGTTAGGCCAGCTGCGGCAGCGCTTTCCGTCGCTGCCGGTAATGGCGCTGACGGCGACCGCCGATGAAACCACACGCAATGATATTGTCCGGCTGTTGCAGCTTGACGATCCGCTGATTCAAATCAGCAGCTTTGATCGGCCTAATATTCGTTACATGCTGGTGGAAAAATTTAAGCCGACCGAGCAGCTGCTGCGCTACGTTCAGGATCAGCGCGGTAAAAGCGGCATCATCTACTGTAACAGCCGCGCTAAAGTTGAGGATACGGCGGCACGCCTGCAAAGCCGTGGCCTGAGCGTAGGCGCTTACCATGCGGGCATGGAGAATGCGCATCGCGCTCAGGTACAGGACGCTTTTCAGCGGGACGATTTGCAGATCGTGGTAGCCACCGTTGCTTTCGGTATGGGCATCAATAAACCTAACGTGCGTTTTGTGGTGCATTTCGATATCCCACGTAATATCGAATCCTATTATCAGGAAACCGGGCGCGCCGGACGTGATGGCCTGCCCGCCGAGGCGATGCTGCTTTACGATCCGGCGGATATGGCCTGGCTGCGCCGCTGCCTGGAAGAGAAAGCGCCCGGCCCGTTGCAGGATATTGAGCGCCATAAGCTGAATGCGATGGGCGCGTTTGCCGAAGCGCAAACCTGCCGTCGTCTGGTGCTGCTCAACTATTTCGGCGAAGGCCGCCAACAGCCGTGCGGCAACTGCGATATCTGCCTCGATCCGCCGCGGCGTTATGATGGTCTGGTTGAAGCGCAAAAGGCGCTATCCACCATCTACCGTGTTGGGCAGCGCTTCGGGATGGGTTACGTGGTCGAAGTGTTACGTGGTGCCAGTAATCAGCGCATCCGCGATTCAGGACACGATAAACTACCGGTTTACGGTATTGGCCGCGATCAGAGTCACGAGCATTGGGTTAGCGTGCTGCGTCAGCTGATTCACCTCGGACTGGTTACGCAAAACATTACGCTGCATTCCGCGTTACAGCTTACCGAAGCGGCACGGCCTGTCCTGCGTGGCGAAGCACCGTTGATGCTCGCTGTCCCGCGTCTGGTTACGGTCAAAGCGAAATATAACAACCAGAAAAGCTACGGCGGTAACTACGATCGCAAGCTGTTCGCCAAGCTGCGCAAATTGCGTAAAGCGATTGCTGATGAAGAGAATATTCCGCCTTACGTGGTGTTTAACGATGCGACGCTGATTGAAATGGCTGAACAGATGCCGCTGACCGCTTCGGAGATGCTCAGCATCAACGGCGTAGGGCAGCGCAAGCTGGAGCGCTTCGGCAAGCCGTTTATGGTAATGATCCGCGAACATGTTGACGGTGAGGAATAATTTCTTTGAGCACCGGCTGTTGCAGATAACGGATGAATCAAAATAGTTTTAGCGTAATAATCATTCCTCCCCTGAGAGAGCCAATCGGCTTTCTCTCACTTTTTATCGGCAAGGACACTGTATGCTCGCGCTTTTTCTTACCGTAGCCGTCGTGCATTTAGTTGCGTTGATGAGCCCCGGACCGGATTTCTTTTTTGTTTCGCAAACCGCTGCCAGTCGCTCACGTAAAGAAGCGATGCTGGGCGTGATGGGCATTACGCTGGGTATCGTTATCTGGGCAGGCGTTGCGCTGATGGGATTACATCTGATCCTGCAAAAAATGGCGTGGCTCCATGAAATCATTATGGTCTGTGGTGGCCTCTATCTCACCTGGCTGGGCTGGCAGCTGCTGCGATCTGCACATCGTCAGCATCGCCAACCGACAGTGAGCGCCGAGCCGGAAGTGAAGCTGGCGAAAAAGGGACACAGTTTCCTGAAAGGCTTTCTGACCAACCTCTCCAATCCCAAAGCGGTAATCTATTTCGGCAGCGTTTTTTCACTGTTTGTCGGCGACGATGTTGCGGCAGGTGCGCGCTGGGGCTTATTTGTGCTGATTATCAGCGAAACTTTCGCCTGGTTTACGCTGGTGGCGGCGGTGTTTGCACTGCCATGGATGCGGCGTCAGTATCAGCGCGTGGCGAAATGGATCGACGGGATGGCGGGGGTGTTGTTCGCCGGTTTCGGTATCCATCTGATTCTCTCCCGCTGAGGGCGGCCTGACTGACTTGCTATTTGCCGTTCGGGCAGTGCTCGCTTCCTCACGTACTATTTGTACGCCCGGATCGCTGCGCGCTGGCTGAACGGCAACTTTACCTGGCTGCCTGTCTCCGCTGACCGGGAGTAGCCGCCAGCCGCAATCCTCTTCCTGCAACCACAAGCTCCCTACGCTACTCGCCGTGCCGAGGCCAGCAGCGCGCCGACGGCAATAAACAATCCACCAAAAATACGGTTCAGCAACTTCATCTGATGGGGGCCCTTAATCCATGCAGCAATACGTGTAGCCAGCGTGGCATAGCCAATCATCACCATAATATCGACGACAATAGTCGTTGCACCCAACACCAAATACTGCATCGCCTGTGGCTGATGCGGTATCACAAACTGTGGAAACAGCGCGGCGAGAAAAATAATACTCTTCGGATTGGTCAAATTGACCAGCACGGCGCGCTGAAACAGACGACGGCGCGGCATCGCACGTGAAACCGCATCCAGATTAATTGCTCCGGCGGTGCGCCATTGCTGAACGCCCAGCCAGATAAGATAGGCGGCACCTGCCCATTTCAGGATCTCAAACGCCAGCAGAGAACGTGAAAACAGCGCTCCCAGTCCAACGCCTACCAACATAATATGTAACCCTAATCCCACCTGGAGACCAGCAATTGAAGCCATTGCACCACGGTAGCCGTGGCTGATGCCGGTACTCATGGTATTTATTGCGCCGGAACCAGGCGACAGGCTAAGAATAAGCGTGGTTAACAAATAGGTCAGCCACCATTCGGTAGTCATGGGTAACGCTCCCTGAACGCGCAGAATTGTGCCACAATACGCCATTGCCAGCGGTTGCGCTATGGCGGCAGTTTATCGAACGGTTTAAAGGAGTCGAGCCATGACCAGCCATAAAAAGCAATGGCCAACGCGGGAGCAGGCGTTTGCCGCTTTCGCTACCGGGCCGCTGCTCGATTTCTGGCGTCAGCGCGAGGAGTGCGAATTTCCCGGTGTTGATGATGTGCCAATCCGCTACGTGCGCTTCACGTCACCGCAGCATGACCGCGTTATCGTCATTGTGCCGGGACGTATCGAAAGCTACGTCAAATATCCAGAATTGGCCTACGATCTTTGGCACTGCGGTTATGATATCGTTATCCTCGATCATCGCGGGCAGGGCCGATCCGGGCGGTTGCTAAAGGACGCGCATCGCGGTCACGTGGCGCACTTCGAGCACTACGTTGATGATTTAGCAACGCTTTGTCAGCAAAATACGCTAACCGGACGCTACCGGCGTCGTTATGCGCTGGCGCATTCGATGGGGGGCGCGATTCTGACGCTGTTGCTGGCCCGACAGCCGACGATATTCGATGCGGTGGTGCTGGCTTCGCCCATGTTTGGCATCTATCTGCCGATGCCTGCCTGGATGGCGCACCGTATTCTGAACTGGGCAGAAAAACGTCCGAAGATACGCGATGGCTATGCGCTGGGCACCGGTCGCTGGCGTGCGCATCCATTCAGCCTCAACGGATTGACTCACAGCCGCGAGCGCTATAAACGTAACCTGCGCTTCTATGCGGACGATCCGGCACTGCGTGTCGGCGGCCCCACCTATCACTGGGTGCGTGAAGGCATCCACGCGGGCCAGAGCATCCTGAGCAAGGCGGCAACCATTACTACGCCGCTGCTGCTGCTACAGGCTGAAGAAGAACGAGTGGTAGATAACCGTTCGCAGGATCTTTTCTGCGCGGCAATGTCTGCTGCAGGGCATCCCTGTGAAGGCGGAAAGCCCAAAGTTATTGCCGGTGCGCGTCACGAGATCCTGTTTGAAAAAGACGCTATGCGTGCCGAAGCGTTACATGCCATCGTCGATTTTTTCGAGCGGCATAATTAATTTGCACCACTCAGACCGTTACCACATCCTTCGATACCAGAGGTTTGCATGTACCACGTTGTCGCTTCCGATTTGGATGGCACCCTGCTTTCACCCGACCACCGCTTAACGCCCTATACCAAAGAGACTTTGCGTCTGCTCACCGCACGCGGCGTGCATTTTGTTTTTGCTACCGGACGTCATCATGTTGATGTCTCGCAGATGCGGGATAACCTGGAAATTGAGGCTTACATGATCACCTCTAATGGCGCGCGCGTGCATAATACCGCCGGTGAGCTGATTTTCAGCCATAACCTGGATGAAGATATTGCCAGCGATCTTTATGCGTTAAAGCATGACGATCCCGATATTCTCACCAACGTTTATCGCGATGATGAATGGTTTCTTAACCGCCATCATCCCGACGAAGAGCGTTATTTCCAGGAATCGGAATTCCGTTATCAGGTTTATCAGCCGGGCCTGTTGCCAACCGATGGCATCAGTAAAGTCTTTTTTATCAGCGACGAGCCGGAAAAGCTGGTGCCGCTGGAAGAAGCGATCGTGGCACGCTGGGGCGATCGGGTTAACGTTAGTTTCTCTTTCCCAACCTGTCTGGAAGTGATGGCAGGCGGCGTTTCCAAAGGCCATGCACTGGAAGAAGTGGCGAAGTTGCTGGGGTATTCACTAGAGACCAGTATCGCCTTTGGCGACGGCATGAATGATAAAGAGATGCTGAACATGGCGGGTAAAGGCTACATCATGCGTAATGCCCATCAGCGCCTGAAAGACCTGCTACCGGAGCTGGAAGTTATTGGTAGCAACGTTGAAGATGCGGTTCCCCATAAGCTGCGCGAGCTATTCCTCAAATAACAAAAGGCCGGGCGGCGCGATGAGCCGCCTGATATGCTTTGCGACTAACGGACCGCTATCCGATTGGGGATGCTCTACATTAAGCGTCATGCTCTGTAGTCTGTCCAACGTAATGACAACATTTATTTGCCTGACTGCTAATAAATAAGTACTTTATGATCGATGTTAAAAGTTTATGTTAAGTATTGAATATAATTATGGTCAGAGCTACCTGAAAGAATAGTAATTTTTCTATTAATATAAACACGTCGGTTTAATCTTTAGATCTGGCGCGAAATACTAAGGCTTTTTGCCTTATTAACGATGATGGCGGCGAGCCTGATTTATCAACGCATGATTTATATTTTTTTGATAAGGAATTCAAAATGAAAAAGATATCTTTAGCGATATTGCTGGCAGCTTCGACAGTAAGCGGTTCGGCTCTGGCAGATTATCAATCGTTAACGGTAGGTTATGCGCAAAGCAAAGTAGAAGATTTCAAAAACATTCGCGGTGTTAATCTACAGTATCGCTATGAGTTCGATGATATCGTTGGCGTAATGGCTTCCTTTAGCTATATGAAAAATAGCGATCTCAAAGGCGGTAAAGATAAAGGCTATGAGCAAG